>JBAZYK010000007.1:0-89125 GCA_041659405.1 Candidatus Altimarinota bacterium | reverse complement strand
CCTGCTTGGAGGCCTCAAAAAGCTCTATGAAATGACCGCTGAACCACCACTTGACTTAAAAGTTATTTTTGCAGACTCCTAAGCCATTATTTCGGCTTTTGTTCCTTGAAATCTTGGAAAGGGGTGAGCCATGTAATTGACCATTTGAGCTTATTTTGTTATAATTTAAAGATTTCTAAAACTCTAAAAACTCTAAAAAACAAACTTTATGGCAACTACAACTGTGAACAAAAAAAACACAAAAGCCGCTAAAGCATCCAGTTTTGGAGAGCGAACGCAGACTCGCGTTGCGGAAGAAAATCAATGGCAACAATACAACGCAACTGCCAAATTTTTGCCCGGCGAAATGAACAAAAGTTTACAGGCTCTTGCCGAAAAAACTTTCCCAACCGATGAACTTAATCGCCGTGCGTATGAAGAAGCCATCGTAAAATCATTAACAGAAACACTAAGTCCCGAAGTCGGAATTAAAGATTTCTGGGAAAAAATGGCGGATGCAGGCTGTAAAGAACTAAACATTGAAGACGGACATTTAAGCTTTTACAACAGCAAAAAAGAGCGCATCGACATTACCCCTTATACACAACCAATCGTTTTTGAAGCACATTCAAGCTATTACGATCAACGCGTCATGGAACGCGCCCAAAAGATCGTTGATGCCAAAAAACAATTGGAAGATTTACTGGAAGAAATAAACAAGAACAAAAGGTAAAAAACGCACATGTGCCAGCCAAAGCGCAGCACACAGCCCCTCCCTCACACTTATAAACAAAAATTAAACAAACAAACCTATGAAAATAAACAACAAATTCCTACAGTTAAAAAACTGCATCCCCGGAGCGGACGAAAGCTTGGTGAAGAGGGCGGTTTTTGAGGAAGGGAAAGAAACCAGCAAACAAAAAGCACCAGAAGGACCAAAGGACATTCTGGACAGCATGGCTGAACAGCTTATGAAAATACCACCAGGTGATGCCGAAGTTAATTTTGATAAAGACCCAAAAAAAATTGAGGAAACATTGCGTAATTTAGCCAAAAAAGCTTATAAAAATGCTCTTATTTTAGCAGATCCGTATTATAAAGATCTACTAGCCAACTTTGAAGAACAGGGGAAAAACAAAGGAACATCATTAACATTGAACCAATATTGGAAAGAATTAGGTGAAAAAAATGTAAGTAAAATTATATTAAAAAACGGGAGGATCAGTTTTGAAAAAAATGATAAAAGCTCACTTACCTGGGAAAGTTTTGCAATTGTACCAAAATTACCACATCCACCTACTCAAGAATCAGTAGGCGAAAAAGGAAAAAAAGTACCTGAGGTTACAACTACTAAAAGCAGAGAAAAGCCAATCGTTGTTAATAATCAAAATAGAGATGAAGTTACAAGAATTCTCAAAACTCAATTAAAAGATGGTGATAAAATTAAGGTTTTAGCACCTTCTACTGAGACCAAAAGTTATTTTCTCACCTATAAAAACGGTAAATTTGTTAAAAGAGACGGAACTGAAGTTCCACTGCTTGCTGATACAACTATTATTTACACTGCACAAACAGAAAAAACTCCTGAAAAAGGAAAAATCACAGTAGATCAAAAAAACGAGGATAATGCTGAATATCAATTGTTTAAAAATCACGAAATTGTCGGGAAATTCAAAATTAAACCGGAAATAGGTCAAACTCTTGAAAAAGCTTTACGTGACGCTATAAATCCTAATGAAAAAGTAGCTTTTAAAAATTATCCTAAAATTCAAAAACTAAGGGACCTCAATTTAAAATATGAAGATTACTTCGCCTTTTTATCAAAAGAAAAGGCTTTAAGATCAGACAACACCGTCTATCTTTTAATTCCAAAAGAAAAAGATATCCCTGGCCGTGAAGATAAACAAGAAAAAGAAGGCACTGCACGCAGACAAGGAGAGAATCAAAAAATCGCGCAAGATCGTGAAAAATATTTTTTTACCACAAACTTCCGCGAAGGAGAAACAACATTCCAGATCAATGACCCAAAAATTGTTGAAGCTTTAGACGACAAGGAGAAATGGGCTGAAGTATGGGCCAACGGCGCCATTGCCGGAATACGCGCACTAAAAGGAATTATCATGGATGAACCGATCTTTGAACATCTTAAAAAAGATCCAGACAAACTTAGAACAGCAATCAACAAGACAATTACAAAAGGATCAGATGAAAACTTCACTACAGCTGATCTTGTAAATATTTTAATGAAAGAGGCAGGAGTTAGAATGCCTTCTTATTCCGCTGAAAAAGTTCCGTTTGCCATGGATCAATTAAACGGAGAAGAAAAATTTTCAGATCAATATTCACCTTTTCATAATCCAGAATATCAGGGAGATACTTTAACTGCCCGTCATCTTGCCATGGGCTTTTTGACAAAATTAGGAGCATACGAAAATGCTAAATTATCCGATAAGTACAGAGAAAAAGGAGGCGCAGCTATGGTTGTCGATTTTGAATTTGAAAACCATCTCTATCGTGCCAAGATCAACAATGAAGGAAAAATCGTCATCTATAACTATCCAGGTGGAGGCTTATACGTAAGTCAAAATGGCTATTCCAACGAAAAGACTTTCAACGAAGCTGAATTGGTCAGTGGTGATCGTGACCCAAATAGTAATAAAAATACCATCGCAAAATGGTTTAGAGATGCGGTTACACCTTTAATAAACTACGACAATGCCAAAGCTGAATTTGACAGGTTTTATCAAGGAGCATTCGCCAAACCAGAATATGCTTCCAGGCCTGACATTTTAAATTTTTATAAAAACTTGGTTATTGGCACCACGAAACTGGGCCTTGGCTTGAAAAATATGCAACTCGACGAAAGAGCATTACAAGAAAGCCGTGCCTTAAGGAGCAGACCAGAACACATCACAGATTATAGCCCTGAAAACTTACAACTTAGACAATATATTCAAAACGTATTTCCCGATGAAATTGGTGATAGAAGTTGGAACGATGTTTTGGAACAAGTCGATAAAAAATACGATGCCAAAGAAACTTTAATGCACATGAACGGCTCTTATGCCAATGCTAAATTCAAGGAAATGGTTGAAAAGGCCGGAGGTCTTAAAAATGGAAAACTTGATCAGACAATTGTTTTCAATCAATTCCGTAATTTATTACAAACCGGTCTATCCAGACTAAGAGTCCTCTACCCTAACGATACAGAACGCCAACAGGTAGAAGCAGAATTACAAGGACTTTTAGGTATTACAAAAGATCAAGATGGAGTTTATGATGTTTCTAAAGTTCCAGATTACCAACTTGTTGGATTACTTGGCCATCCACAAGAAAACCAGGCAATCTTTAAAATGATCCAAAAAGGCCTTGTATTAGATCTTGCCCAAAAAGAAGATCTCAGAAAAACCGATGTTAATAAGAAATACGCCGAAGCTTTAACAAATTATTACAAATTTCCAGAAGCAGATCGTCAAAATTTTGAAAATGCCATAAGAAAACATTACATAAAACAAGGCTTAAAAGGCGCTGAATTAGAAAAAGAAGTTAAAACAACAGTTTCTAAAGCTATTCCTGTAATTCCGGTTGTAGGATATGACGCTAATACAAAGACTCTTGGTTTAGGCATAGCATTAAACTTTCCGGTTGAACTGGGCGAAAACGGCAAATATGGAACTTTATTCCTTGGTGGAGGTACAGGCCTTGGAATTGGATTGAAAACAGGTGAAGTAGGTGCTGCTGTAGGAACAGGAGCCGGATACGAAACCGCACCTATTGGCCATATTGGAAACGTTAATTTTAGTATCATCGGTGGCGCAAGCCTTGGCTTTGGAGTCAGTGAAGAAGGTTTAAAACTTGGCGGAGGCGCAGGCCTTGCACTTGGTATAGACCTTGGAACAGACAGCTCAGGCTATAAACACAAAGTTAGTGTCGGCATAGTTGCCACCAACTTTGGCTTATTACCTGGTGTTGTATATGGATACAAGAAAAATCATGAATACAAAATGCGTGAAGCACTGGATGATGGATTGAAAGCATTTGGATTTACCAACATTGATCTAATTACAGATCCACGGGCAAAAACAATTGCAATTATGCGAAATCCACGGTTAAGAAGCGCCATTTTACAACAAGATAGGACTGCCTTAAACGACCAAGAAAAGATCCTTATTGCTTACAATAATTTAAGAAAAGATCTCGTTCAAACAGTTCAGGAAAATTACGACCCAACCGGCTTTAATGGCGCAAGTTTTGGTTTCGGTCTAACAAACGAAGGAAAATTCGTCTTTGGAATTAGTCCTGATTTCACACTTTCCGATGACCGTAAATCCTATTTCAGATCAGACAAATCGACTGAACAAATGGAATCAGAAATTGATCGAGAACAACTCATTTCTATTTTAAATAAAAAAACAGAAGACAGAAATGATGAAGAAAAACGTATTCTTTTCCTAAATGAAAAATCTGGAAATATAGCAGCAGGTATAGAAGGTAGAATGGTTCTTGTAAAAGATGCAACAAAACCATTACAAACCGCGCCTATTGAAAATATCGATTCTATCCAAAAACTGGAAGTCAGCCTTAATGCACTTTACGAACCTCTTAGATTAAAAGTTCAATATGATCCAACCAAAAAATTATTTGAACTATTAATTCCACATGACGAAAAAAGAAATTTTGAACTTGCTGTAGATCCGGCAATGGCAAAAGGTGGAATCGTCTTTGAAGGAGGCCGCGTTTTCCTTGCTTCAGATTTCAAACCGGAAAATCCGCTTACAATTAAACGAAGCAACTTTGAATATCCATTTCCAAAAGAAGCGGGCGCAAGCTTTGTGTCGATCATTACAATAAGCGATCAACCAAATACTCCCGGAATGGAAATATATCGCCAGGCTCCAAGAGTTTTAGTTTCAACAAGAGGTGAAGGCTGGAAACCAGAAACAGGCTTCCACCCACAAACAACCGACTGTATGCTTACCGATGCAGCTGCTTCAGGATTTAAGATTGATGATGGTTCATTCAAGAAATTTGAAGCAAGAAAAAATTCTGCAGGAACTGAAAAAAATATTAATACATTCAAACAAACAATCGGGAAAATTGACGAATCCAAATACCAAGACTATGTAAAATTTGCGCAAGACTTCGAAAAGGCAAATAAAAAGGATTACCGCAGACTTAGTAATAAAGAAACTGATTCTGCTGATTATAAAGAATTAACAACAAAAATTAATAAAGATTGGGCGGAAAAACACAATAGAACAAACCCAAATCTTGCCGAACTGAACCTTATCAGAGGTTTATTGGTTGACGAATCATTCACTGAACTTGATAAGATCAAAGATCCAAAAGCAAGACAAGCAGCCTTCTTGGACCAACTTAAGAGAACCCGCAAAACAACTGAAAAACGCTTTAAAGATGTAGTGGAAAGAAATCAGGCAAAATACCCGAAAGCTGAAGACCCACGCCGCATTAATAGCGCCCCGGAACTTTTGTCTGCATACGCTCTAGATCGTGTTAAGGGTGTTGATATTAACAGCGACACAGGAGCAGTTAACGTAAAAGAAGTTGACCGTTTCTTATCCATGGCAAGTACCGAAGGTGAACGTGGATTTAGAGGAACACTTTATACCAAAGATGAAGATCAAGACAAAAAACTTTTAGGTGGAGTGGAATATTCCAAGGCTTTACAAACCCCAAATACAATCGAAGCGGACATGGCCAAATTCGTCATGGAATCTTTTAGTCCGATGGAGGCTATGGCTGAAGACAAAGGAGATTTCAACTCTCAGGAAAAAATTAAAAACTTATTAAGTAATCCACTTACCCTACAAATAACCGGTTTATTGGAAAACCCAGCTACACAAGGCCTCTTCAGCAAGGATGAATACCGAGATATTGTTATTGATATAGTGGCAAATCAAAAAACAGCCTTAAATACAGATGAAGTGAAAGCCGCACAAGAACTTTACAAACTTCTGGAAGGAATCCGTAAAGCTCAAGCAGAAGGCAAGGAAGCATATCTGGATCCAAAACATCCCGATTTCCGTTTTGTTTGGAAACTTGAAACATTTGATGGAGTTTACAAAAAATGTACAAACTATTCCAACTGGATTAACGAAAAATTAGGTTTGGAAATCCGCACAGAACAAGTCGGCGCCTTTGCAGGATACGCAGGCCAAGGTACCAGCGTAGCAGAAGCATCTTCAACAACCCAGCACAACACTTTAACACTTGGTTTTGCAGCCGGTATAGCCGGTAAACCGGAAGGCCCTAAAGGTGAAATAATTCCACCTCCTACAGGAATTCCACCGGGTAAAAAAGTACCAACAAATAATCCAATAGTCGGAGATACCAACCAAGTTGCCCAAGGCGTAGATCCAAGCGGAAAAGTAGACACAACTAAAAAATACGAATAATCTAATTTAATAAATTTATGAAAAAAATAAACTATAAAATATTACTTCTAGTTGCGCTAATCGTCATCATTGCAATCATTGGTTTTAAATTACTGGTAAACACAAACAACAGTACTAGTAATATTTCACCAAGTACAAACGCGCAGACGGAAATTTCCCATGAATAAAAAAATAAAAATTAACCCAACACAAAAATGTTCAATGTAAAATTTAGAAAAATTGGAGTTATATCAGCTCTCTTAGGGCTTTTACTCACCATGCAAACCGCTAACGCTGCAGTTAATACCAGCTTATCGTATAGTGCATGTTCATTGGGAGTATACCCATATAATCCCAGCGGACAGGTAGCCAGTCCATACGATACAAAATGGTTCAATCTTATGGAAGGAACCAACAACCCTGCTTGTTATTCCCATATTGAATATCCAAATCAATATAAGCCACAACCTCCGGTTTATAATGATAATCAGTTAAAAAATGAGCCTGGAATCGATAACATTAAAGTTCCACAAGCTATCCATACTCACATTTATCACAATGCCGATTTGGAAGATGATTTTTACTACATGGGTTACATGGATAGTATGCAGATAATTCTTGAACAAGATGCATTAACAAATACTGATTTAAATCAAATAGTTTGTTTAACACCTGATCAAAATAATAAAATCTATGAAACACCAGGTTGTGTAACAAAATCAGACATTAATATTTGGGGAGGAACAAAAATTACTTTTGATAAAAATACCGGAGTCGTTACATGGAAATTTGCAAATGATTCAAAGGGAAGACCACATTTTTGGGGAACAAATCCAGGTTTACCAACAGTTCATGGATTTTATGGAACAGGAGTAAAAATGACTGTAAAAAGTAGCCTGGGAAATCAAGCTAAAACAGTATGGAGTGCCACAACAACCTCAAGAGCTTTAATAAGACATTTAGCAATTAAGAAGAGTACCGTTTCCAAACAAGACGTTTTAAACAACGTTCCTCCACTATGCGCCAATGATGGTGTCCCAAACAGCGTGCCAAATTACGATGGTCAATGGTGTACAACTCCAGCTTCAAATGTTGCAGGAGTTGAACAAACTCACGTACTGGTAAAAGATCAATGGGATCCAAGTTCAAAAGGAAAAGAATACTATTGGTTTAGAATCGGTGTAGTTGGAACAGTCTGGAAAACCCCCGCCCCTGTAGTCCAACCCATCGCCTGCGTTGACCTTACCATCACTCCAAGTTCTTGGGTTGCTGGAAAACCGGTTACTTTCAATGTAAAACCGACTTTCACTCCAGCCGGCAAAAAAGTTGATCTTGATTACACTTGGAATGCTCAAGAATCCAAAGGAAACCCATTTAGTCCGGCAAACGTAAATTTGAACGGCAACCCGTTTCAAAACAATCTTTTATCCAACAATTTCTTGGCTTTAGCCGGAAGCCCAAACCCTGCGCAAATCCCGGGAAAGGCGAATGCTAATCTTGCCCCGGCAAACGCACTCGTTCAGCAAAACACTCCTGTTCTAAACAACGTTGTGGATCCAAACAAATTAACTCTTGATCCATTCGGTTTCTTTGCCGATAGCGCAACTTCTAAAGATTCCGGCCGACCATATACCGATGTGGACAATTTCTCTCAAGCTCTTGGTTATCCAGTTGATGATACTGATACCTATTACACAGGTAGCACAGGAGCACTTCCAACCTTGATCACAGTTGATGCTATTTCTTCTGCCTATAACCTGCAACCTATTGATCTTAGCAAATGTAAGGCTTCACTTGTGATCCCTGCACTGCCTATTCCACCACCAAAACAACCGTCAATTACTTGTAAAAACATCACGGTGGATTTTACGCCGACTCCTTTTGATGCTACCAAAAAAACTAATTTTACCGCGACTGTAAATCTTCAGGATCAAAATGGTAAAGCGGTAACTTACACAGGCAAAGTAAACTTCAACGCCTTGGAAAATGGCAAAGCAAAAGGTTTATTTGATGCCGGAAAAGACGGCAAAGGTGTTCCTGTAAACGCTTCAACTGTAAACGGAACCGCCAAGGTTTCTTATACAAGTGGAGGCGCAAATACTACAGTCACAATCATGCCAACCGACGCCAAATATCAGGTTCCTTCCTGTAAAGTGGTAATCAAACCACAGGCAAAACCACTTCCTATTTGCCACAGTCTGCAGATTTATGGCAACGGCAAGCAATATCCTGATTCATTGAGTTCCGATGATCTGAAAAACTATCCATTAAAAGATTTGTATCTGGTTGTGGATAAAGACGCCGGACTTAATTTGAATTATGATTGGGCCGGCGCTGTAAACAGCGTCAAAACAGGCCAATTTACAGCCATTGATGCACTTAGCAAAAAAGTTTTAGGACCTGCTAATCCTCTTACTGTAACTCACGACAATGACAAAACAACTTTCACGGGAGTAAGCCAGACTGACAACACTTCCATCACCGTTTTCGGTTACGACAAAAACGATGGATTTAAAGTTAATCAATGTGCGGATACAATTCAGATTTCTCCTCCGGGCAAACCTGCACCAAATGTTTGTACAGCTTTGAACCTGGCAGTAAATGGAACTCCGGTTGCACAATTTAACAATAATTTCGTGGATGGACAAAGCTATATCTTAAGCGTAAGTCCAACCAATCAAATAGCTCCAAACCCAACTCAGATACAATGGAGCAAAAGTGGCGGTGGTTATTTACAGGCGGTTCCAGGCGCACCAAACGAATGTGCAGCAGCCGCTCCAACCGTTGCAAGTCAACAACCAAACAAGAGTGTAACTTTCGCCGCTCCAGCAACTTGCCAATATACTTACGTTGCTGCAACAGGTGGAACCGTTACCGCAATAGTTATTGAAAGCGACCCAAAAATTCCGGTTGGCGATATTTGTAAAGCCAACTTTACTGTTCCACAAGCTCCTCCACAAGGAGTTTGCCAAAGCATGACTCTGGTTCAACAACCCAATAGCAATACTTATTGTGCCAATGTCACACCTCCAACTTTTGCCAATCAAGTAGTATGGAGTAATGGTACCCCAACCGGAAGTGCTTGTACTACTGCTAATCCAGGGGAAGCGTTAACAGCCAATATTCCAGGAACAAGTTGTACCGCAAACGTTACTCCTCTGCCTCCGGTTCCTCCAACTCCTCCGGTTCCTCCAACAATTACAAAAGAAGTTAAAGGACTTGCCGCTCTTGGAAACGTCAGCGGATTTAAAAAGACTTTAACAATAGCGCCTTTGGATGTTTATCCAGCTGGCAACCTTGTTAACTACCGTTTAATTTTCACTCCGGGTTCTCCAAACACCAGTGCCGTTCTGCTTGATAAGATCGCAGGAAATGGATTCAATGCTGAATTACGTCCGGGACTAGACGGCAACACTGACGGAGGACACATTTCATACCATAACAACATGAAAGTTGTCGAAAACGGATCTCAACTTTTTGAATGCGATAAAAACATTATCGAGCATTGTTATAATGGAGATATTGGCTCAACAGTAGGTTTAAATCTTGTAAAAGTCAGCAACCAAGTTACCATTACTTATGATGGACTAATCGATGAAACAAAAATCAATGATGCAGGCTGTCTATTGGGATTCTGTGAAGAAAAATATGTAAACACAACTGAAATTACCAGCGCATGGGTTGATAATTTCAATTTTGGACAATTGCCAATCACAAGCAATGAAGCAACCGTTCAAATCTTCTGTCAGTATATTCTAAGCCGTGCTTCCGGTGATATTTATCTGGAAACCGACATGAATTATGGCATTAACATTAATAAATGTTCTCCATATAAATCCACAACGGGTATTATTATCCGCACGATCACGCCACCAACACCAGTTATTCCAAAAACTGGTGAAGGAAAAACCGTAACTATTAACCATGAAGTTTGCCAAGGCGGAGCTGACAACGACAATGCCGAACTTCAAAACCTTTACGCCCAAAATGGAAACCTTTCCAGCCAGGTTTGCGAAATCAAACTAAACACAACCACAGGCAAAAATTGGGATAAAGGAGTCATCACCAATACTATGAAAGAAAATATCAAACGTATTGCGCGATGGGATGCGAATTTGGACAGCGCTGAAGGCAGCAACATCGGTAAGGCCAAAGGTCAAGAACTTAAGTCCGCAAATGACCTAAAAGACGTCTTCGGCATTGATGGCGTTTATCGCAGAGCAAAGAGCGACCTTTATGTTGGACAAAGCGGAACAAATAAATTCACACAAGACGGTGAGGGTGCCAAAACTTTCATTGTCGATGGTCACGATCTATACATTACCAATGATATTATTATTGGAGGAGTTTGCAACAAAAGTTATTGCAGCCCACGTGACACCGCCGCTCTTGCATTCGTAGTTTTGAACGGAAACGTTTATATTTCTCCAAATGTTAAAGAGATCGACGCGGTAATCTTTGTTCAGGGCAATACCGTAATTAAAACACAGCCAAAAGGCCAACTCATCTCCGGCAGCAAAAAGGGCCTCCCAGGTGAACAATCTAAAGTTCAATTAACAGTTAAAGGCTCGGTTTATGGTGACATTCAGCCATTACTTAAGATGCGTGTATTCTCCGGCGATCCGGCTTTGAATGAAGGCAGCGTCGTCCTCCGCACTGATGCAAGAATTTTCATCAACACTCCTCCAGGTCTGCAAGATTTGGTCGACGTGAAATCCGAAATTACGGCGAGATAGGTTGCTCAAACGAAAGTGGGCAAGCGCATCGCACACAAAGTGCAGACAGCAACAGAGGCGCACAAACACACTCATCCACAAGCCAACACGAACTACCCCCAGTGGGCAAACTTCAAACGGCCTCCAAGAAATTGGGGGCTTTTTGTTAACACAATCAAATGCAAACCTCCAATCACAAAACATCAGCAACGAAACAATCCAGCACGCCTCTCCATTATCCATCAAGTTTCTCAACCACAAAACATCAGCAACGAAACAATCTCCATGCCTCCCAATTGTCCATTAGGTTTCTTCCAATTTTCGCCCATCGCCAATTAAACCCCTCCATAGGTGAGCATACACTCACCCATAAAACATTAGCCATTTTCGTCATCAGAATTTAGAAACTTAGTATGGATTTTTTGGCTTTAGAGGAACAAGATTCTAATATCAAACAGTCAAATTCCCGCATCCAATAACCAAAATAAATATGACCAATTTTCAAACACAATCAGGACAAAATCAGACATCACAAAAATCTGAACAAGTCTCAACTGGAGGACAAAACAAAATCGCACAACAAGGCGAAAGCGCGCAACTTTCCAATACAGGATTGAGCGAGGTCAAAAAACTTTCCAATAAAGAATTGCTACACTTGTGCCAGAACTGCGGAGCAAATATTCGCAAATTACAGCGACAATTCGCAGTTTATTTGATTGAAGTGAACAAAAGATGCATTTGTCGTGATTGGGGCTTTCATTCCATAGGCGAATTTGCGGCAAAGTTGGCCGGCATGGGTTTTGAAATCGTGAATAGAATTTTGAATGTCGCACAAAAGCTTGAAGATAAGCCAAAGTTAATGGCACTCATGCTTGAATGTGGATGGGCCAAATTGGAAATTGTAGCCAACATTGTAGAGCCAGAAACACAGGATTTTTGGGTTGATAAATTGAAAAGTATGAGCCTGGTTACCTTACAAACATTTGTCCGTGAAATTCGAAATCAGGAGATGTTGAAGGCTATGAGTCCACAAGCCAAGTGCGAACCAAACTCTATTTTGGAAAAAACAATGCAAAATGGGCAAGAGTTACAACAAAATATTTTTGAATCCAAGTCAAATACTCCGCAACAGCAAGCCTTAATTCAGGGCTTCGTCAACGAAGCCGCGAATATGTCAGGAAATTTTCAAAAAGCAAGCATCACAATTTTTGTGCGACCGGAGATTGAAGGGAAACTTAGACTATTTAAGTTTAAATTGGAGAAACAGCAGAAGAAAGCGCTTAACTGGGAAGACGTAATGGAAGAGTTTTTGAAAATGGCGAAAGAAAGAACTGAAATGCCAGCAAAGAGTAACAGTGCACCAGCACCAGCACCAGCATCGGCATCGACAAAACAAAAAACACCCATCCTGAACAATAAAAGTATTCAAGTAAAGTTGAAACCAGAACTTAATCTCACGCAACAATCGCAACAAGCATCACAATCCAATGAACACGAATCACCGCAGGCGCAAAAAAAGATAACGCACTACATTTCAATCGAAACTCAGCGACAACTTAAAGTTGAATATAATGAAATGTGTGGATACCCCGGCTGCAACAAGCCAGCCGAAAACAAGCATCATACCAAAAGATTTTCGCTAGAACATGATCACAAAAACATTGTGCCAGTATGCAAAATACACCATCAACTTGCTCACCATGGGCTGATAAAAAATGAGGAAATGAAACCGATAGATGCGCAAACCGGTGTGCAAAACTGGAAATTACAGTTGCGGGCGGACGAGCGGGCGCCGAAATTTAAAGTTGATCAAATGGTGAGTTGGTTTAGAAAAAAATCGATGGAAGGGGTACACTAAGCCACGTAAGCGGTCGTGATTGCACAATTTTTGCCACACAATGTCCGTTGGCGCAAAAATTTCTTTGTGCTACATTCATGCAGCAACATACAGGCGAGCACCAAGGCGCAACAATGCCCGTGCAAGCTTACGCAAAACGCCTTGCCCACGCAAGCGAGCGACATGCACAACAACGCACAACGCCGCGCGCACAAGCGCAACAAGCAAAACGTCGCAGCAGCCCGAAAAATAACAAATCACAAATCCTACCACTCAAACATGCCCCAAACTCCTTCAAACATTTTCCTTTTCTGTGGCGAAGACACCTATTCCGCTTACCAAAAAAGTAAGCATTGGCGGGATCAGTTTGAAAAAAAATATGGCGATATCAACATTAATATTTTGGATGGCGGAGATTTGACGGCCGCCCAGCTTAATGAAGTCCTGAACTCAGTCCCCTTTTTAAGCGAGAAAAAACTCACAATTGTAAATAATTTTTTGGATGAAGGCGAAGATGAAAACAAAAAGGCCGTTGCCGAAAAATTGGCGAATATTCCCGATCATAATATTTTGGTTTTTATTGAAGAAAAAAAGCCGGACGCCCGCATGACCCTTTATAAAAAACTCAAAAAAGTTGCCCAAGTTGAAAACTTTAATTTTTTAGTTGGAGCCAGGCTGACTCAATGGATCCAAAAAGAAGTCGCGCAAAAATCAGCAAAGTTTGGACAGTCGCATGGCCATGCGCAAGATGGGCAGGCACAAGCGCAAGGTAGCGCAAACCAAAACCAACCTTCGCTGGTGCAAACGCAGGCACGCCCACAAGTAACCATCGGCCTTAAAGAAGCGCAGCTATTAGCCGAAATCGTTGGGCCAAATTTATGGCAAATGAAACAGGAAGTTGAAAAATTGGTGCTGTACTGCGGGAGTGACAACTCAGCGCCCACGCCATCAGCGAATTCGGCAACCTCCGCGAACTTGGCTCCCGCGCCCCCGGCGAACGCGAGTTTCACAGTTGCCGCAACGCCAGCACACAGTGCTTCTTTCGCATCTGCCACCGCTCCCGCCGCCATCACCGCCGAAGCCATTCAAAAACTGGCCAACCCAAATCTTTCCGTTTCGATTTTTAAATTCACCGACTACATCGGCCAAAAGAAAGCCAAAGAATCGCTCCGAACTTTTTATACCCTGCTTGAAGGCGGAGAACCAATCATGAAGATCTTTGCCATGATTATAAGACAATTCAGAATTCTGATCCAGATTGACGATTGCCTGAAGCGAAAAATGAACAAAAACGCAATCGCCGCCAAAATGAAAGAGAACCCTTATGTGATTGAAGCTTCAATGGGCCAATGCAGAAATTTCACGACCCAAAAACTGGACGCAATTTACCGTCTACTTTTGAAGATTGATACCGATTTTAAAAGCGGCAAAATTAAAATGACTGCCGGCGACATCAGCGAATTCAGACTCACCCTGGAAAAATTTATCGTGGAACTTTGCCGATAGTAAGCGCGCGGCTTTGAACTTCCCCTCTGCTAGCTTTTCCTAGTACGCACCAGCCTCCACGCTCGTAGAAATTTCCTACGACATCTTTGCGTGATCCATACAAGTCAAAAAAGAACATTCATCTTCCTGAAAAAAAGAAGTCTTGTTAGGATTGAATTAATTATTAATCGATTTACTATGCTCGCAAACATCGTCGAAAATATCGGTCTCAACAGCAAAGAAGCGGCAGTTTATTTGTCCGCCCTTGAACTTGGCTCCAGTCCGGTTTCCGTGATTGCGGCAAAAGCCAAAATCAATCGTGTCACTACTTACGACATTCTGGAAAAACTCATTAAAAAAGGCCTTATCAACTTTATAACTAAAGCCAAGGTCAAATATTTCAATGCGACTGATCCCGAAATTGTGGCTCTGGAAATCAAAAAACGTTCGAAAGATTTTGAAGAAGCTCTACCTGACCTTAAACGTCTTGGCGGCGTTACCGTTCACCCAACCGTAAGATACTACGAAGGAATTGAAGGTATTAAAGCCATTTATGCCGATACTCTTACCAGCCAGACCGAAATTTTAAACTATGCCAACTCTCAGGAAATCCGCTTACACTGGCCAACTTATGACCAGGATTATGTTACACAACGCGCCAATAAACAAATTCATCTTCGTGGAATCGCTCCGGATGATGAGCACGGACGCATGGTTCACAGCCACGACACCGAAAATTTCCGCGAGATTCGTTTGATCTCCAAAGAAAAATTCAACTTCACCAATGAAATCAATATTTACGATAACAAAGTTGCCATTATTTCTTTTAAGGATGAGCTAATCGGCATGATTATTGAAAGTCCGGAAATCGCCAACACCCAGCGCGCAATTTTTAAGATGACTTGGGAGTTTTGTGATTTGATGCAAAAGCTAGAAAGCGGATTATTGCTCTCAGCCGAAGAGTTAATGGCAAACTCGGCCAGAAAACAGGCCTCAATTAAAGCTAATCAAGCAGAAAAAACTGAGCGAGTTAGAGAAACGGCGGCCGAAGAAAAGAAGGAAGAAAACCAGGTCTCACTATTTTAATTTAATTTTAAATTTATGAATCCAGAAGGACAAAAAGATCTTATTGATGCAGCTTCTAAAGTTGATCAAGGAAAAGAAGGCGATTGGGCACAGCTTAAAGCTTTGGCTTTTGTTTATGCCAATCGGTAGCTTGTTCGTAAGCGGCGCCTGTGTTCAAAAGCAGGCCCTCACTTAATTGTGGACCAATAATCTGCAAGCCAACCGGTAAGCCACTGGCAGTAAATCCACAAGGCAAACTTAAACCCGCAATACCCGCTGCATCTACCGGAATCGTTAAAGCGTCCGCCAAATACATACTAAGTGGATCCTGTTTTTCACCGACTTTAAAAGCCGGGAAAGGCACCACCGGCGACATCAAAACATCCACATCTTTAAAAGCATTTTCAAAATCCTGAATAATCAAAGTTCTAACTTTCTGCGCCTTCAAATAATAAGCATCATAATAACCTGCGGACAAAACGTAAGTCCCAATCATAATGCGGCGCTTGATCTCGTCACCAAAACCCTCTTTGCGCGCCTGATAATAATAATCCACCAAAGATTTCACGTCTTCTTTAGGCTTGGAACCAAAACGAATTCCATCAAAACGAGCCAAGTTAGCCGAAAGTTCAGCCGGCATTGCCACGTAATAAACCGCAATCGCATAGGAAGTATAAGGCAAACTCACCTCTTTCAAAATCGCACCCATTTTTTCATATTCTTTCAAGGCCGCACGAACCAACTTTTCAACTTCCGGATCAATCCCCTCCCCAAAATATTCCTTTGGCACACCAATTTTTAAGCCTTTGATTGATTTGCCCAAATTGGCAGCATAATCAGGAACCTCAGCCTGCAAAGTTGTAGCATCTTTTGGATCTTTTCCGGCAATTGCTTTCAAAACAAGCGCAGCATCCTGAACGGTTTTGGCAAAAGGCCCAATCGTATCCCAGGAAGAAGCCAATGCCGTTACGCCACTGCGCGAAACACGTCCATAAGTAACCTTCAAACCAACCGCGGAACAAAAAGAAGCCGGTTCACGAATTGATCCACCGGTATCTGTTCCAAGTGAATAAAAACTCATATCAGCCGCAACCGCAGCAGCGGAACCACCGGAAGATCCTCCCGCAACACGTTCCAAATCCCAGGGATTTTTAGTCGGTCCAAAATAAGAATGTTCGGTCGATCCTCCACAAGCAAATTCATCCAAATTGGTTTTTCCAACAAGCACATAATTCAAGGCCTTCAATTTTTCGATAACCGTTGCATCATAAGGCGGGATAAAATCTTTTAAAATACCCGAAGCGCAGGTTGTGCGCACGCCCTTGGTATTAATTAAATCCTTCACACCAATAGGAATGCCGGTTAAAGGACTAACCAAGTTTCCTTTTGTAATAACTTCATCGGCCGCTTTAGCCATCTTTAAAGCTTCATCTTTGCTAACAGTAATGTAAGCATTCAAAGCCGGATTCAATTTTTCGATTCGCCCGAGTAAGTCAGTCGTAAGTTCAACCGAAGAAAATTTCTTTTCCTTTAGACCCTGATGAGCTTCAGCGAGAGTAAGATTTGAGAGCATCTAATTTAATATTAAAAATAGTTGAACAATTTAATTATTCATCACTGGCTTAACCTTGATTTGTTCAGCCTCAACGGGGAGCTCTGTACAGCCAAGCATCTCCTCCTTTGTACAACTTTTTTGTACAACATCTTCACGCATCACATTCTTTAAACCGGTAACTTGGGAAGTTGGCTGAACTTTGCTGGTATCAACTTTTTCCAACTTTTCCACATATCCCAAAATATCGCTGAGTTGATGTGCGAATTTTTCCACTTCCGCATCGGTTACCCCGAGTCTGGCTAGCTTGGCTATATGACGAACCTGGTCTTGTGAAAGCATAGGAAGAAATTAGGCATAAAGCATGGAGCGCAAAGAACGCCCCAGGCAAAAAACAGCCTGAGTATACTCGAAAAAATAATTGACGGCAATTCATCACTCAAAAATAGACAATTCCCTAAACAAACACTATAATAAACCAGGTTTTTGGGCACACAAAAAGCATGCTGCGCCAATTTACAAAAAAGCACACAAGCAGCACAGCCCGCACACGATAAAAATAGCCACTTCGCGCAATAACTCACCCGGTTTTAACCTTATTTTAAGCCACCCCCTTGCAAAACAACGAAAATCTTAAAAAAGTAGCACTCATTTTCTTTGTGATTTTAGGCCTTGGACACATAATTTCAGGCTTAATGATGACCAATCTGTACTTTTTGCCGACCTCCACCATCATCAACCACATTCTGGAAATTCCTTTTGCCATCAGTGCCCTGATTTATGGCTTTGCCACAATCTATTGCGGCATAAAAGCCGAAAAACAGAAAAACATCGGAAACCTGTTCATTTTTATTACCCTTTCCATTTTCTTTGGACTTTTGTATATTAACATCTTCGTACCGGATAAATTAATAAAATAACATGAATAATACGACACCTCTAAAAAAAGTTATCGCTTTCGGAACCTTCGATCTATTTCATGCAGGTCACGAAAATTACTTAAAACAGGCCAAAGCTCTGGGCGAATATCTTATTGTGATAATTGCGCGTGATGAGACCGTCCGCAAAATCAAAGGACGCCAACCCGACGACAATGAACGCCAAAGAGCAAAAAGCGTTAAAAAAAGCGGCATCGCGGATAAAGTCGTGCTTGGGTATCATAACGATAAACATAAAGTTTTAAAAAAATTCCGTCCGGATGTAATTGCGCTTGGGTATGACCAATTCGTTTTCACCCAACGACTGGAAAAAACCCTGATTGACCTTAAACTTAACGCGATGGTTGAAAGACTGCAATCATACGAACCGCAAGTTTACAAATCTTCACTCTTAAGAAAAGCCATACTAGGAAAAGACCCTATAAGCTTATCAACAAGCCTCAAAACAAGTGAGCAAATCGCTGGTTAAGCAAAATCAAAAGACTTTAAACACCTCATCTTGAACAAAACAAAACCAACACAAATTGAAGTACAAAACGAAAATCTGCTCATCTCTTTGGGCCGAAGTTTCAATTTGGGACTGACCAACTTCTGGAGAAACAAATTTTTATCGCTGGCTACCATTATTGTTATGGCGGTAATTTTGTTTATTTTTAACACGATTTTAACCGTCTATTCCATCACCAATCAGGCTCTGCAAACTCTGGGCGAGCACGTTGATATGGTGGTTGATTTAAGAGACGATATTTCTTTCTATGAAGCCCAAAATCTGATTTCTGCTTTGCAAAAAGTCCAGGGAGTAAAAAGCGTTAAATATACTTCCAAGGAAGCCGCACTGCAAATTGTGAGCAAAAGTCAGCCACAAACTGCAGACTTTTTAAAAAAGTTCAATGCAAATCCCCTTCCTCCAAGCGTCAGCATCATGATGGAAAAACCTGAATACTATCAGAAAATTAAGGATTTCCTTAAAAAAAGTGAATTCAAAAACTCACTCAATAATAATGAAACCACAGCAATAGGAAACAACAGCGAAAACATTGTACTTTCCAAAGTTACGGATAACCTTACCCGCATCAACCAATTTGTACGCCAAATTATTTTCTGGATCGTGCTGGTTTTTGTAGTTGGAGGAACACTGGTCGTTATAAACGCAATCCAGCTGACCATTTACACCCGCCGCAACGAAATTTATATTATGCGATTGGTGGGCGCTACACCAAATTTCATTCGCCTGCCTTTTATTTTTGAGGGCATACTTTACAGCGTTTTTGCCGTTTTCTTGAGTCTGACTTTTCTCTATCTTGTGGGCAAAGGCATCAACATTCAAGAAAGCAATCTTTGGACTTTTTACAGCAATCTTAATTTGGATAAAGTCTTTTTTGCAGAACTGGTCATTACGGTTATCATTGGAATAATCAGCAGTTTTACCGCGGTCCAACAATATTTAAAAGGTAAACTGACGGTTAATTAAGCGCTATGCAAAGACAACATCACACCAAAGGAATCATCCTGAAAAAAGAGCAGCGCAGCGAATTTGATTATGCTGTCACTCTTTTTAGTCCTGAACTCGGCAAAATCAAAGCAACGGCCAAAGGTTCACGTAAAATAACCAGTTCGTTTTGTGGACATTTGGAAACCCTTAACATCTGTAATTTTCAGCTTTATCAAACTCCGTACCGGTTTACCATTTTGCAATGCCAGACCGAAACCAACTTTAAAGCCATCCGTGCGGATCTGCAGAAATCGCTTTTCGCCATGCTGCTTTTGGAAATTTTTGAAAAGAGTACTTATTCGGATGAACACGGCGCGGAACTTTATCAACTGCTTGAATCAACGCTTACCCAAATCAATAACGGCCAACAATATTTTCTGGAAATAGAAGAGTTTAAACTAAAATTGCTCAATTTCATGGGAGTTCTGCCCGACATTAAAAACTGTTCCTTCTGCCATAAACCCTGGCTGCAAACTAATGGGCAACCCAACGTCTGGCTTAATCAGGACGGGCATTTAAGCTGCGATGAATGCAGCCACAAGCTAATCAAGCCAAGCAAAATTGACTTTAGTGTTATCAAACTGATTGCCCATCTTACTTTTCAGGATAAACCCCAAAAAAATATCCGCATGGATTCATTGCAAAAAAACAGGCTCCAACAAATCAGTAACCAGTTTTTGAACAACTATCTTGACCAGGAAATGCGCAGTCCCAAAGTCATTGCCGGATTAAGCAACGTTGACTATTAAACGGCATCACCTGCAGGCATAACCTTAACCACGTTTCTGACCTGCATCAGTTTTTCCATAATTTTTGCAAACTGTTTTGAATCGGAAACTTCCAAAACCATTTCTCTTTGAATCACGGTATCCATTTTTTCTTTTAAGGAAAAATCCAAAATACTCACATTAAAACCGGCAATTACATCGGCAATATCGCGAATTAAACCAACCCGATCCACGGCACTGATCAGCATTCTCATTGGAGTTTTTCTTTGCTGCAAAGTCGGACCCCAGCTCGCCTCCAGCACACGGTCCATATAAGCATTTTTTAGAAATTTGCATTTTTGCAGATGAATACGCACGGCCCCTCCGCGTGAAACGTAACCAACTATCGAACTACCAAAACTTGGCTTACAACAAAGCGATAATTTGTATGGCAAGCCGGTTTCTCCGGCAATAAAAATCTGCTCCTTAATGTTTTTAGTCAACATATGGGAAGCAACTTTTGGCAAAACCGTGGAAGGAGCTATTCCCGAAAATATTTCCACATTCCGCTGCATCGAGCCATTATTAGGCGGTTCATGCTCAAACAGCTTCTTGATAAGAGCCGCAACCGGCAACGCCCCGGCACCAATAGTTTCCACCAAAAGTTTACGATCTTTTAAAGAAAGTTTCTGATGATCGTATTTCTTCAATAAACTTAAATTGTCATCCAATTCGGGAAGTCCCAAATTCTCCAGAGCTTTATTTAAAATCTGCTTTCCGTCCTTAAAACTTTTTTCAACATCAAGGCCCTTTAAATAACTTCTGATTTTATTTTTGGCATGAGCTGTTTTAACAAACGAAAGCCAGTGCAATTTTGGCGATGGCTTGTTTCTGGTTATAACCTCAACAACTTCCCCATTTTTCAAATGATAATTTAAGGGAACAATCACATTATTGACCTTTGCCCCAAAGCAGCAATTTCCAAGATCCGTATGAATGGCATAAGCAAAATCAACCGGCGTTGAACCTTTAGGCAAATCCCGAACTTCCCCGGAAGGTGTTAAAACAAAAATACGATCATCAAAAAGATCTACTTTTAAAGGTTTCAAAAGCTCGCTATTCGGATTAAGATCACGATGAAGTCTGGCCAAACCCGTCAACCAATCCTTTTGCAATACGGAACGGCTATCCTCATTCAAAAACTTCTTCAAAGAAAGTTTGTCTCTTGAATTAAATTTAGGATCTTCTTTATAAAACCAATGCGCCGCAAAGCCAAAATCAGCCTGGTCATGCATTTTCCGAGAACGAATCTGAATTTCCGTAGGCTGGGTTAACGGCTTTGGAGCAAGCCCAATAACCGCAATATGCAGACTGCGATAACCATTGGGTTTAGGAATCGCCACATAATCTTTAAACCGATTGGCTAAAGGAACCCATTTACTGTGAATCAATCCCAAAACGGCATAAAGATGATCAGTCATTTCCACTCCTTTATCATCTAAACGAGTCGGCAAAATAATTCTAATCGCAAAAATATCAAAAAGTTCCTGAATGGAAGTACGGTTTTTTGCCTTGAGTTTATGATAAATACTGAAAAGATTTTTAAGACGGCCCTCTACCTCGGCCTGCACGCCATGCGAAACCAAAAAAGTCTTTAACTCTTGGATAATAAACTCCATAACTTTCTCTTTTCTACGCATATATTCATCACGCTGGTTTTTAATATCCTCATATTGTTGAGGATAAAGATATTGAAAACACAAATCCTCCAGATGGGTTTTTAAGGTATAAATACCAAGCCTGGAAGCAATCGGAACATAAATTTCCAAAGTTTCATGTGCAATCGATTTCCTTTTGCTTGGCTGCACAAATTGCAGTGTCTCCATATTTTGCAGACGATCAGCCAAACGTATCAAAACAACCCTTAAATCTTCGGCAATTGCCAAAAACATACTGCGCAACGTTTCCAGATCGGAATTGGTAGTGCGAAGACGTAAATGATCAACCTTAACCATCGCTTCAACCAAAGACGCTACATCACTACCAAACTTCTCTTTTACTTCATTTAAATCGTAAGATGGAGATGCGGCAAGATCATGCAAAAAACCGGCAATAATCGTATTCTCATCCGGCTTAAAAGAAAGCAAAATAGCCACCACCGCTAAAATGTGGGTCATCCAACTGTCACCGGAAAAACGGTACATCCCCAAGTGAGCTTTTTCAGCATATTCATAAGCAGAACGAACCCGCGCTGAATCAATCTCCGGAATATATTCACTAGCCCTCTTGATGATCTCATCAATAGTGACCATAAAAGCTAAATAAGTCGCTTTTTCAGCCGCATTCTAACCCCGAAAGCAACAAAAAACAACCTGTTTGGCTAAGGAGCCGTCCCCGGGATAATAATATTCAAGTTGGCACCCGGAATATTGGTCACATGGATACCATTGACTAAAGCCTCTTTATTGCTGTCCACAGCCTTAATACGAACATCCAGATGCTGCAAGGCCTGAGTATAATACTGCTGCAATCTTTGCAAAGCAGCCAGTCTGGCCTTAAGACTTGCCTGTTTTTGAGCCACATCCACAAAGCTCTTCAACAAAAAGTCAGACTTTTCACCGGCCAAATTTTGCAACGATACAAAGAAATCAGTTTCAAAACGGGTACTATCCGGAGTTAAACTATTAAAGGAAATCTTCAAATTATCCACTTCCACTGAAAGCTCTTTATTGAATTGATCGGTTTGATTACGTGCATCCTGCAATTGCTTCAAATAATCAAACAATTTTGTACCTCTGTCGGTAACCTGATCGAGCATTCCATAAACGTCAATCTGATACATGGACTGCACTTCTCGTAATTGTTGAACATAAGCGATGAAACGATTGGACTCAGCCAAAATATCCTGCAATGTTCCAAAATAATAAGCTGAAGTTAGGCCAATTTCACCTTCGGCTTTTGGTTCCGCCAACTTTCCAAAATAAAACGCATCCCAAATTTCACTGCGCAATCTATCTTGAACGCGTCCGTTATTGGAGCCAAAAAGTAAAGCCTGTTGAACGCCCCACTCAACCAAATTTTCCTCTTTAAAATCCACTTGAACCACCGGTGGCTTTGGCGGATGAAGTAAATTCCAACCCCAATCATAAACCCGTTGATAAAGCTGGAAAGTAAAAGCCAAATAAAGTAAACCTATAACAACCACCAGCATCAGGCAGGTTTTAAAAATACCGGAGCCGGCACCACCAAGTCCGCCGGAAAGCTTTTGCCAATTTTCTTTTACAGAAGCGGAAAAACTGCCACCACCTTGACTTGCAGCTTCATGATTATTGCTGCCGTCCTTTTTTTCATCCAATACTTCATAATGCTGATCCTCCACGCGTTCCGTGTTTGATTTGCGGGCTTCATGGATACTGTCCCAATCATTAGCAAGCTCTTCTTTTGGATTAAATGAAACCGGAATTTCCTGTATTTGAGCCGGTTGATGTTGAGATGTTGAAGGATAAGCATCGGTTGGCAGCTCCGGCGCAAATTGTGGTTCAGGTTCGGGTTCATGCGCGGGTTCGGATTTCGGTTCTGGCACAGATTCAGGTTCTGAAGTTGGTTCAACTGAAACTTCGGGCGCAGGTTCAGGTGCAGCCTGGACTTCGGACATATATGAAGGTTCCGGTTCACTTAGAACTTCAGGTGCAGGTTCGGGTGTCAGTTCACTTGAAGCCTCGTGCGCAGGCACAAACGAAGATTCGTACACATGTTCTGGAACTTCGGGAATTGGTTGTTCCGAAGGAAGTTCTGGTTGAGGTTCAGTTGGTTGAAGTTCAGGAGTTGGTTCAGCTTGTGGCTGTGGTTCGGCCTGAAGATCAACTTGAGGCTCAACACTTGGTTCAGATTGTGGCTCAGCACTAACATCTTCCGCCTGCTGTTGAGGTTCCACTAAAGGCTCCTCCGCTGGAGTAGCAGCCGGCAATTCACCATCAGGAACATGAGTAAAAGTTACCCCCTGTTCCGGATAAGTAGGCACATACGAGGCTTCTTCATGTACCGGTTGCGTAGAACCTGCCAATTCCGGCTCCGCTGGTTGCTCTGACATTACAGGCTCGGCCGATGCGGTTTTTTCATTTTTTTCGAATTGTGCTGGTTGCTTCGGCAGTACAGGCTTAGCAGGCGAAGTGACTTTTTTGGGTTTTTCGAGCTGTGCTGGCTGAACCGGTTTCTTTGGCTTTCTCGCCTGAACGGTTTTTTCAACCTTTTTTAAACTGTTTTTTTGAGCAGGTTTAGGTGATTTCTCCAAATCAGGTTTTTGCGTAGATGAAGGCGCATTTTGCTTTTGCACATCCTGTTTAAGCACATTCAATTTACTTCGGCGATGACGTCTACGACGACGTTTCTTTGCCGGAGTTTCTACAGTTTTTTGCTGATTTTGTTCTAGCGGCTTCCCCTTCTCCGAAGGATTACTGATTTTATTTTGATCCTGTTGGGACTGGCCACCTTGATTGTCTGCCATAAACTGGGTTTTTTATATTCTTATCATTTTAACAGAAAAAAGCCCTTTTGATAATGCACAAAAGCCAAAAAACGCCCATGAACAGTCAAATTTTATGAAAAGGATTTGACTATATGGTCAAAAACATTGCGTGATACATCTTCCTTGGAGGAAAACCCAACTTTTTTCACTATCGCGGCATAAATAGGCACTTTGTGCATGTTAGACCCAGGCGTTAAAAACAAAAATTCCGCTTTATTGGACCCAATCGCCTTTTCTGAATTAACAACCAAAAGATCAACTTTTTTTCTGGAAAGTTTCTGCTGCGCCAATTTTATTAAATTTTGATCTGAAGTGGCCGTTTCCAAAGCAAAACCAACAACCAAAAAAGAATTTAAGTTTTTAGCATTCCTGCCTGTTCCAGACTTTTTTCCCAAACCTAAGTTCTTTATGTTTTTTTCCCGCCAAGCCAAAACTCGTTCCAAAATATCCGGATTCGGAATCATCTTCAAACTAACCGATTTTGCATTTTTCTTCATTTTTTTGGGGAATTTTTCAGCAAACTTATAATCGGCAACTGCCGCCGCCGCAATGAAAATATCAGGAGCCTTCGCCAAAAAAGTTCCGGAATTTTGAACAACCCCACGAGCGTTTTTATCGGCATTCTTCGCTTTGTCGCCAAATTCTTTTTCCACCGCTTCCAACATTTGCTCGGCAGACTCAACCGAAATCAATTTTATGTACGCAGGAAAATCGACTTCAACTTTCGCCGCAATCACCGTAACTTCCGCCCCGCGATAATAAGCTTCTTTGACCAAAGCCAAGCCCATTTTCCCACTTGAGCCATTGGACATAAATCGCACCGGATCCAAAAATTCACGGGTTGCTCCTGCGGTAATTAAAACTTTCCGCCCCTGTAAATCTTGAGGAGTTATCGCCCGAACCACCTCATCAACAATCATCTCCAAATTCGCCAACCTGCCTTCACCTTCTTCTCCGCATGCCAGTGAACCATTCTCAGGATCAATCACTCTATAAACTTTTCGCAATTTTTGGATATTTTCCTGAACCAAAGGGTTTTCCCACATAGCCGTATTCATTGCCGGAGCAATCAAGACCGGAATTTTGGCCGCCAACGCCGCAGCAGTCACCACATCATCCGCCAAGCCATAAGCCAAACGCGCAACCAAATTTGCAGTCGCAGGCGCAATCAACAAAACATCTGCTTCCCGAATCGGATGGATGTGACTTTTAAAACCTTCTTCAAAAAGATCCTTCAAAACCGGCTTTCCAGTCAACGCTTCCAACACCAAAACGCTCACAAATTTTTGCGCACTTTGCGTCATAATCACAGTAACTTCCGCTCCATTTTTTTGCAAAAGCCTGACCAGTTCCGGCGCTTTATAAGCGGCGATACTGCCACTGATCCCCAGCAAAATTTTCTTATTTTTCAACTTCATTCGCAGACATTAAAAGATCAATAAGTTATCAATCAAACGTGTTTTCCCTAAAAAAACCGCCAGTGCCAAAACAATTTTACCATTTTTTTCACTCTCGACCTCCAACACTTCCTGCAAAGAACTGCCCTTCCGCAAATCAACATAATCAATCTTATCAAATCCATGCTCACTTAAAAAAACTTTCACTCCGGCAATTATTTTTTTAGGATCCTTTTGTCCACTTTCAACCAACTTTTTTCCTTGCTGCAACGCCCTATAAATAAACGCCGCTTTTTCCCTTTCCTCTGCGGTCAAATAAACGTTCCTGGAACTCATGGCCAAACCATTTTCCTCTCTAATTGTTGGACAAACCACCAATTCAGTTTCAAAAAAAAGCTCTTCAATTAAATGCTTCACCACCACCGTTTGCTGAAAATCTTTTTGCCCCATATAAACCCGATCAGGCTGAATAATATTTAACAATTTACTCAAAACCAAAGCCACTCCTTCAAAATGCTGCGGCCGAGATAAGCCACATAAACACTTTCCCAAATCCCCCACTGCAAAACTCAAAAAATTTCCGGTCGCATTTCCCGACGAACTTCCTACTACGAACTCTTCGTGCGATTCCCCATACATTTCCGCAACTGAAGGATAAAAAAGATAATCAACAAATGGCGTAAGTAAAGCCTGATCCGCCCCCAAATCGCGCGGATATTTGGCAAAATCTTCATTCGGACAAAACTGAGTCGGGTTCACAAAAATACTTACAACCACAACATCATTTTCTGCCCGAGCCTTATGCACCAAACTTAAATGCCCTTCATGCAAAGCGCCCATCGTTGGCACAAAACCGATTTTCCGCCCCTTAGATTTAAGATCGGAAGTCAAAACCCGCATCGCCTTTCTGGATGTAATTATTTCCATATTTGAATGATGATCAAAAGCAGTTTTTTGTTCGTACAAACTCAAAAACTTTCCTTTTCCGCCGGAAACGTACCATTTTCGGTATCTTTTTTAAACTGATTCGTAGCATTAAAAATTTCCGTCGCTAAATCAGCATACCTGCGCACAAATTTTGGCTTAAAATCATCATATAATCCCAAAAGATCACTACTCACCAAAACCTGACCATCACAATCTTTCCCTGCCCCAATTCCAATCGTCGGAATTTTCAACACGCCGGTTATCCTCTTTGCCAACTCACTTGGAATACATTCCAAAACCAAAGCAAACGCCCCAGCCTTTTCCAAAGCCACCGCTTCCGCAAAAATCGCTTCAGCTTCATCTGAACTCTTTCCGGTAAGACCATATTTTTCCGCCTGTTGAGGTTTGAGTCCCGTATGAGCCATAACCGCAATTCCGGCACCGGCCAAAGCTTCTACAATATGCGGATCACCTTCAATTTTAACAGCATCCACGCCGGTCTCCTCCAAAATATAACGGGCATTTCTTAATGCCATCCCCACTGTATCTGTTGTGTGAATCGGCATATCCGCAACAACAAAACTACCGACATTTCCATCTGCATCCCGCGCCGCTGAATCTGGCTCCCGCACTTTGGACTCAGCAACAGCTGCAAGGTTTCCACGCACCACCGCCCCCGCATGACGCACAATGTCCTGCAATGTTACCGATTTTGTATCCGGATAACCCAAAACCACCATTCCAAGTGAATCACCAACAAGCAGCATATCAACGCCGGCACGACTTAAAATTTTGGCCGTAGGATAATCATAAGCCGTTAGCATTGTCAGCTTACGATTACCCTTAAGCGCTTTAATATCCTCAATTTTTACCACAACAAAAAACTAATTCAGAGTAAATCCACGACTTCCGGTATAATTCATTCCCCCAAACCCCATCCCAAAACTACTAAGTATTGCAGAAATTACGAAAATTACTACAAATGCGATTACAAACGTAAACACAGTCTTCTCGTTAGAAAGCTGATGAATTTCTTTAAGTGCAACAAAAGAAAGCACCAACATCCACAAACCGGCCAACATTCCAATAATTGGCAAGAAAGTTAGAAATCCAAAAATGCTCAAAACGGAAAGATACCCCATTACTCTAAAATAACCCGTAAATGAGCCTTTTCCACCAAACTTTTGAGCAACAAATTGCACAAAATAAAGCCCAACTACAGAACAAACAGCCTGCAAAACAAAATTAAGCAAAGCTTGTCCCAAAGATGTATGAAAAGAACCAATAAGCGGAATTTGATAACCAAAAACAACTCCACCCAAAGACGCAACCAATTGAGCAACCAGCAAATAAACCAAAGCCACGCCAACACCTTCATGTTCACGGCCTGCAACTTCATGCATTTTAGCTTTATTCATTTTCACCATCTCGAAAATATCACCAAGACCATTTTGAAGATTCTTTAAATTCACACTTTTAAAGTCAATTTTTGGAATTGGAGGTAAATCTTTAAAGAAATTCCCGGCATCCGCCTTATGATGAGTACCACTTTCATGACCCTGATGATTTTGATTTTCCATAGTGTATAAAAAATTATAAAGACATTCGCATTGTATAAAGTATTAGCCAAAAAATCCAGCTCCAAATGATCCAACGTACGCGGCGTCAGTCGGCAAGAAGATGGGAACCTGATAAATTCCCCCAATTTTCTGAATTATCCGAACAATACTTTTCATCCTTGTTAGCTTACCTGTGAGCAAAATACAGGAACTGCCGGAAGCCTTCGCCGCAAAAACAGCCAAAATCCCAATCGTCTGACCAATCAAATTTTCTATTCCGGAAGCCAAATCAGCATCACTAAAATCAACTTCACGCGCCAGTTTGCCCAAATTGGAAGCAGTCGCGTCCGCAGGAACCAAACCAATTCCACTACCTATAATATCTTTCACACTTAAGTCCACCTTATCTTTATTTCCATTCTTAAAAAGTTTCTGCAATTTTTGTGGATCTTTTTCGGCCAACAGTAATTTAGAAAGCCCCATAAACGTTCCGCCACCAACGCCGGTCCCACCCACATGCTGACTTTTAACATAACCTTTCTCATCAACCTCAACCTGAACCATGCAAGTCCCGGTGCCCATACTCACAACCAAAAAATTTTGAGTTATGGATTTTTGCCGTTTACCAAATGCCTCATCTGTTTTCCACATATAATATCCACCTCTTCCAATTGCCTCAATTTCCGAAATCTTAACCAAAAGCACCCCACCAATTTTATCGGGATAAAGTCGGCTTCTTCCTCCGGTCACAAAAATTTTCTCAATTTTCTTCAAATTGATTTCCGCACGCTCAAAAAACTTCTTTAAATCGTGATCGCCAAAAAACTCGGCACGCTCAAAACTTTTAATACACAGAAATTTTCTCTCTATTAAGCCTTCCCAATAAATCACATCAATTGTAGAAGCGCCAAAATCAATCGAAAGATCCATCATCATCAATTCTTAATTACTAATTGTTAATTGTTTGAACAACTCTAGTAAAACCACAAATCCACAACATTATCAAATCAAAGTAATACGAAAGATTTTATAGAAATGACAAGTTGCGCTAAACTATGCAACTGTAAAAGTCAAAGCCCTAAATTCGTAATTTTTAATTCTTAATCGTCTAACCTATGCCCGTTCTCTCCGTCCCAACGATCGCTATGGGTATTAGCATCTTGGCTCTTTTATATGCTGTCGTTTTGGTCGTCAGCGTAATGAAAAAACCACGTGGTTCCGAAAAAATGATTGAAATCAGTAAATCGATTCAGGAAGGTGCAATGGCCTACCTCAATCGACAATCAATCACGATTTTGCCATTCGCAATTGTGATTTTCCTGGTTTTGGCGTTTGTTCTACCAAAAGGTCAACACAACGACAATATACTTACAGCTGTTAGTTTTATCGCCGGAGCATTATTTTCCGGTTTGGCCGGTTACATTGGTATGAGTGTTTCCGTTAGAGCCAATGTCAGAACAGCCGAAGCTGCTAAGAAAGGTCTTCAAGAAGCTCTTTCCGTAGCTTTCAAAGGCGGATCCGTTACAGGTCTTGCAGTAGTGGGCCTGGCTTTACTTGGTGTCAGCGGATTTTATTATCTTTTCGTAAACGTCTTGGGCGTTTCCATTGGCGATACTCCAAAACTCTTGGTCGGTTTTGGTTTTGGTGCTTCACTTATTTCATTATTTGCCCGTATTGGTGGAGGAATCTTCACTAAAGCTGCAGATGTTGGAGCGGACATTGTGGGAAAAGTAGAAAAAAATATTCCGGAAGACGATCCAAGAAATCCGGCTGTAATTGCCGATAACGTTGGTGATAACGTTGGTGATTGCGCAGGTATGGGAGCAGATCTTTTTGAAACATATGCCGTTACTTTGATTGCAGCCATGATCTTGGCTTCTTCCACATTGTTAGACAAAATCGGTTCAGCAGGAATTGAATATCCTTTGGCACTTGGTTCAATCGCCGTTGTTGCTTCTATTGTTGGAACTTTCTTTGTTAAACTTGGTAAAAAGAAAAACATCATGGGCGCCCTATATAAGGGAATGCTCGTAACCGGTATTATTTCCGCAATCGGTTTCTATGTTGCAACGCAAGGCCTGGATATCCCATACTTAGGAATAAAATTTCAGGGATTCATTGGTGACATCAACATTTTCTATGCAGGTTTGGTGGGACTTGGTATCACTTTCTTTATTACCATCATCACTGAATACTACACTTCAACCGCTTATTCTCCGGTTAAAAAAATCGCCAAGGCTTCAGAAACCGGTGCCGGAACAAACGTGATCATTGGCCTGGCAGTTGGCTTACAAAGCACTTTCTTGCCGGTAATTTTAATTGTTGTAGGAATTTTCCTTTCTTACTACTTTGGTTCAATTTCAGCTCTTGGTGCAAGTGGTGGAATTTATGGAATCGCGATTGCCGCTGTTGCCATGCTCTCTACAACAGGAATGGTTATTGCTACTGATTCTTATGGCCCTATTACAGATAACGCCGGTGGTATTGCGGAAATGGCCGGTCTTCCAGAAAAAGTTCGTAAAAACACCGATGCTTTGGATGCAGTTGGAAACACCACTAAAGCCGTTACCAAAGGTTACGCCATCAGTTCAGCTGCGCTTGCCGCCTTGGTACTCTTCCAGGCTTATACAGAAGAATTAAGTGCACATGCTCCACAAATGGGGAAATTCATTTTTGATATTGCCGATTACCGCGTTTTAATTGGACTTTTCCTTGGTGGATTACTCCCCTTCCTATTTGCATCCGCTTGTATGGAATCAGTAGGAATCACTGCCTATAAAGTAGTTGAAGAAGTTCGTCGCCAGTTCCGTGAAATCAAAGGGATCATGACAGGCAAAGAAAAGCCGGAATATGGCCGTTGCGTGGACATTGTAACCAAAGCCGCATTAAAACAAATGATCTTCCCTGCTTCACTTGCCGTTTTAAGTCCTGTAATTGTTGGATTTGTACTTGGGCCTTTGGCTCTTGGTGGTTTACTTGGTGGAGTTATTCTTTCGGGATTCCTTCTCGCCGTTCAAATGTGTACAGGTGGTGGCGCTTGGGATAACGCTAAAAAATATATTGAAAGCGGTCACTTTGGTGGAAAAGGATCGGATGCCCACAAAGCTGCCGTTGTTGGTGATACTGTTGGTGATCCCTTCAAGGACACTGCCGGCCCAGCTATTAACTCTTTAATTAAGGTTATCAACACGATTGCGTTACTTATTGCGCCAATCATCGCTGCCATGATCGTAACTAAATAAATCAAGATTACTCAAAAATAAAAATGGATTTATTGGATTCAAACAAAATATCATTAACAACAAAAGTCACGGTCGCCGGAATCGATCGTGACTTTGTTGTAATGGAAATCCAAAGCTCCCAAGAAAGAATCTTTTGGCCATTAAAAGAATTACCCGAAAACCTTAGAGCCAACCTTAAAATTGGCGACAAGCTGGAATTAGAGTTAAAACCAAATGCCGAAAGCGCAATCCAAACCATGATCAACCAGGCCAAAAATTCATTCAACAAAGAAGACCTGGAGGCCAAAAGGAAACTGCTGGAGAAGTTAATAAATTAGATGCGAGGTTTTCCCCATTCCAGCAATTGCGAGAAAGCCAGGCCGAAGCGTAACGAGTTTGAGCTTCGCACAGCAACTAAAAAAGGACCCATCAACTGGGCCCTTTTTAAATTGAATATTTGAATCGCTATTACTCTTTCTCTTTCTTTGCACCTTCTGCAGCTTTTTCGCCTTCTGCAGGAGCCGCAGCCGCAGCACCAGCCGCAGGAGCCGCACCGGCAACCGGTTCTTCCGGAGCCTGAGGTAACGCTGTTTCCTCCACAAGTTTTGGTGGAACAACAATTACAACCGCATCTTCCGGATTTCCGTGAATTTTAACATGTTCTCCAAGTTTCAAATCCTTAAGATGAATGGAAGTATGAAGTTGTTCAAGACCGGAAACATCAACCTCAATAGTCTGAGGCAAATAAGCCGGCAAACAACGTACTTCAATTTCATGCTTCAAAGTAGTCATAACACCACTAAAGTTCTTAACAGCCGGAGCAACTCCAACAATCACAACCGGAATCTGAGCCGTAATCTCTTCATTCATGTTTACATGCAGGAAGTCGATATGATCATAATTATCAGTCAAAGGGTTGTATTGAACTTCATGAATCAAAACCGGCTTCTTTTTGCCATCGATTGAAAGTTCCAACACCTGATTTGCCCCAACTTTTCTGAAAGCCTTGCGGAATTCCTGATAATCCACATCCACAGCCACACTTTTTTCCTTATGACCATAATAAACAGCTGGAACTCTTTTAGTTCTTCGTAAGTATAAAGGAGAAACCTTTGTATCACGAGTTTTAGCCTCTAGCACTATAGTATCCATAGATTAATTTATAAAATTTAGTTATTATTATTGAGCAAAAGCTCGATTTTAGCAGTGGAAGTCTACCGTAAAAGGTTTTACAACGCAACATTTTTTGCATGATGTAAGTTGACGGGCAGGACGCGGCTTATTACAATGCAAAAGCACAATTACCAATTACTAATTTTTAATTCCTAATTAAACAAAATGTTCGACAAAGCAAAAGACCTCTATAAGCTGCAAAAACAGGCCAAACAGATCAAAGAAGAGCTTAAAAACATCCATATTGAAGCTGAAGTTGATGGAATTATTGTCGTAATTGATGGAGAACAGGAAGTGGTTTCGGTAACTCTTCCGGAAGAAGAATGCAAAAACCCAAAGAAGCTGCAGGACAACCTGGTAAAAGCTTTCAATAAAGCCATTAAAAAGGCCCAACAAATTGCCGCAGAAAAAATGAAAGGTGTAATGGGCGGACTTGGATTCCCAGGGGCATAAAACGGCACAGAACAGCCGCTCCGTTCCAAAACGCAAAAAAACAACCCTTCCATCCTTTCATTTAGAACCACCCAAAATGGATCAATACCGTTATCATCGCCAAAGAAGCCCTAAAAAAAGCCGTAAACTCCTAAAGATTTTCCTTGGAATTCTGATTGTTGCCGGACTTATTGCCTGGTATCAATATTCAAAATATCGCTACAACATTGAAACTCCGGTCGATCCAACCAATACCACAGACACCGCGGTAATTATTAAAACCGGAGAAAACCTGAATAGCATAGCCGATAAACTCATCCAAAAGGACCTGGTTTTAGATGGAGAATCCTTTAAAACTTATGTTAAATGGAACGATTTTGACCGCAAAATTATTGCCGGCAGATTTGTTTTGAACAAGGGCATGAATGTTCAGCAAATTGTAGGAAAAATCACCGACGTTAAACAAGGAGAGGCCTCGTTAACCATACCGGAAGGCTCAACGATCAAAGATATCGACCAAAAATTGGTAAATACAGGCTTGATTCAGGCCGGTGAATTTATCCAGGCAACCAAAAACTTCCAAAACTATAAAAAATATTCTTTTTTGGATGAGGCCAAGATCAAAGCGCTCCCCTACCCTTTAGAAGGCTATCTTTTTCCTGATACGTACTTTTTGGACGGCGGACATTTTAATAATGAAGATTTGATCGATCTGATGCTTAAAAACTTTCAAAAAAAACTTCCGGAAGAAATGCTGAATCCATCCGGCACCTCAAGATCACTTTATGATGTGATCACCATGGCTTCAATGGTCGAAAAAGAAGTCAGAACCGATAAAGATCTTCCAGTTGTGGCCGGAATTCTGTGGAAACGCCTTGATGACCATTGGCAACTCGGTGCAGACGCCACACTTTTATACCTAAAAAACGACCGCACCATCGGCCAAACCGAACTCCAGGCAGATTCGCCCTATAACACCAGAAGAGTTTTAGGATTACCCCCCGGCCCAATTAGTAACCCCGGCCTAAAAAGCATTTTAGCCGCATTGCACCCACAAGAAAGCGCCTACTTCTACTACCTTACAAAGCCCGAAACCGGCGAAGTAGTCTACGCCAAAACCAACGACGAACAAAACGTAAACAAGGCGAAATATCTTAATTAGGGAGTTAGCCGAAATCCCGGCCACTTTTACTTGACCTAGTCTTTTTAGCACTCTAAAATAGAGAGTGCTATTTTTAAAATTGTTAATCTATGCAAATTACTTTAGCAGACAGTAAAGACAGGTGGCCTAAAAATGATGCTTTTTCAATTGCCACATACAATGTGGATCGAGACAGAAAAAATCTCGGACCAGTAGTTAACATAAGAATTTCACACGAAGTTTGGAGGCAAAAAACCAACAAAGTGGCACTCGATGGTCTACTTGATTATTTAATTCGGCATGCTGAAAATTTCATTCAGGCAAGGATAAAAACTGGTGAAATACAATTTTCTGATAAACCTTCTCCGATTTTAGAACCTAAGCACTTTGTAATTGCCTCTCGAGAATATATTCTTCAACAAGGCGAAATTCTTATTAGTACGGAACAATTTGAAAAATCATAAAAATGGCCGGCACATCAGCTAACACGGGCTAGCCGGTTCGCTCGCTAAATAAAATTATTCTTTAATCATCTATCAATGAAAAAACATCTAATCATTATAATGCCAATATTATTGGCATTACTGACTCTGCTTTTTCTTTTTTATTGGTATGAATTACGGCCTGTGGCAATTCGTCAAAACTGTTCTCAAAAAGTAGCTGAAGGAATTTTAGATAAAGATTACGAAAAAGCAGAACGAAGAAGCGAATTTGATTGGTGGTATCAAACTTGCTTAAAAAAGCATGGATTAAAAGAATAATTTTATTTTCAACGCTCGCTCACCCATATTTGCCAGCGGTCGCCCTTCGAGCATATTATACCGCTGTCAAACATCAGATATGCGCAAACGTTGTGCGAAATAACAAAAAAAAACTCTCTTTATTAATTTAATAATTTTGGCAATAATAAAACTATGAACAAAACAATAAAAAATGTATTACTTTGGGTTGCAGTTCTACCTGCTTCATTAGTGAGCATGATGTTATCATTTGGACTTTGGCGTATTCTTCATAATTTAACAGCAGCTAGATATATTGACACAAATTCTTGGTTAAATATCTTTTTTATTGAAATTATGAGCAATCTTATTGCTGGGGCTGTTTTTGTTTTTATTGGTTATAAAATTGCACCAAATAATCAAAAAAACACAGCAATTGTTTTGACAGCTTTATTGCTTCTTGTGGGAGGTTCATCCCTTTTTATTGTAAATTTTATGTCAAAAGAATATTTTTCTAACACCGGGATAATAGCTGGACTTTTTGGTTCCATAGCTTGTTGCATTAGTATCTACAAGGGTGAATTTGATAAAAAAGAATAACTGACAATATTTGCCAAAATTAATCAAGCAAAAGTTAATAAAAAATATGAAGTCGTGAAAAATTAAAAAATTCTTTCTTTATATTTTAATTAATTTAATCGGGGAAAATTTATTTTATAATTCAAAATTATGGGTGCAATAAGTACAATTTTATTTATCCTGCCTTTCATTTCCGCTATATTACTTTTCCTTAATTCTAGGGGCATGATCGTTTTGTATGGCCTACTGTTAATAGTGACAACAATTTTCTTCTTTGCCATCAGTTTCCCTTTGGAAAAAGTCTTTGCCAAAAAGTTTTCCTTTAGAGCCTTGAGCTACCTGATGCCAATTTATTATTTCGCATTAGTTATTGTCTCGATTACCTTATCGTGGACATTTATTAATTTAGCTGCAGTAGGTAATTTATGGATATTTTTATTTGCTTTTTCGTGTTGTTATATTCCGTATAATTACATGCTTCAAGGGGAGCAAGCGAAATCTGGAAAAATTGGCATATTGACCAATGCGACAAATAACTACTCTGTTATGGGTTATCTACTTTTTGGCATCCTAATGAATTTTACTACTTTTGGTGTTTTATGGGCTTATGTAGCGATTATTTTACTTGGGCTTTTCTTGTTAAACGGATTAGCTGGCAGAATTCAAGAAGAGGCAAAGAAAAAATTATAAAATAAATTTTCCCCGATTAAATTACATCAGAAGAGAAAAGAATTTTTTAATACATCCGACAACAGCGCGTTAGCGGTTCGGCTGCGGCCTCTTCCAAGTTGACTGGTTGTAGGCCTTCGGCACATTATACAGCCAGTCAACTTCGCCAAGCAACGCGCGAACGTTGTCGGAAATAACAAAAATTTTAATTAACTATAATCCTATGACGGCAGAAGAAAAACAACAATCAGATACCCAAATAAAAATGGTAAGACTCGAAGTCTACTCTAAGCTAGGAGAAACGAGCATTTGGGAAAGATATAAGACTTTACCTACTGTCAGTACTTTAGCTGCCACCTTGCTTATTGTAGCAACCTTCAATAAAGACCTACTCCCAATAACGCCATTTATTAAAATATTATTAGCAATATTGCTTTTGCTAATACCTATATCGTTAATTGTTTTTCTTCATGCTTTACATCAAGCGGAAATCCATGCGCGAGAAAAAATTGCCGAAATAACAGACGATAAAAACTGGAAAGATCGAGTAAAACCAGGAATGCAAAATTACATGCCATGGATAATAACAGCAATTTTTTCATTAATAATAGTTATTATTACTTTCTTAATACTTGGAGGGTCATTTAATTTGAAATAAAATTTTTGTTACATCCGACAACACGAGCTATCCAGTTCGCTCGCTAAATAAAATTATTTAAAAAAACTTGTCTATGCAAACATGTCCCAAATGCAGTTCACATAATGTAAAAGAAGTTTATCGTGCTCATCACGACAGTAATACAATTCCCCATATTGGAGAAAGAGACCCAGAAAAATATGAATGTGAAGAATGTCAAAATCAGTGGGATAATAAAAAATAGTTTTATTTTTAACGCTCGCTCACCCATATTTTGCAACGAGATTGCGTTATTGCGCACTTTTCCGACTCAAATGTACTTGCCTCCCCAGTTTCTCCAAGTTTCCGTAGGGAATGGTTTTTTGGCGACATTGCGAGCGCAGCCGGTCGAGCATCATGATGCGAGACCTTCGCGGAGGCGTACATGCTAGCCGTAGCGAACTTGGCGAAGCGTTCGCCAAAAAACCATTCCCTACGGAAACCCTCATTGGAAAAACTGATAGGCGCCTTACTGTTGCGGAACCACCTGCGTTTGAGTCGGCGATGCAGCCTGCGTTGTTTGCGTTGCCGGCGCTACCACTGGCTTGTTATAAGTGATCGTAAATTTAGTATGGGCGCTTTCGTTGCCCTGGGCATCCACCGCATACGCATCATAGTCATTAACACCCGGCTTTAAATTGTCGCCATTCTCGTTGGCGTAATAAATCCAGGAAGTCGTCCCCGGCACAAATTTACCCAACGTAAACCCGTTCACAATCACTTTGGCAGCTCCTTGCACTTCACCCACAATTTTCACAACTCCAACCGTTACAGTTGAAGAGTTCACTCCATTAAAACTAAGAACCTTTGGCGCTGTTAAAGCTTGATTTTGCTGAGTTGCCTGTGTTTGTTGAGTCTGCTGAGTTGAACCGGCCCCAACATTATAATGAACCACAACCTGAGACATACTTGTGCCCTTGTGCCCATCAACATCAACTCCATAAAAAACATAAGTGTTATCACCCTGCTTTAAGTTTCCATAACTTTCCGCAAGATTATAAGTAAAAGTCGGATCCCCCGCCTTGAATTTCTGCAATTGATAATTTTCTAAAGTTCCAGCCAAAGTTTGAGTCACAAAGATTTTTGCAGTTCCGGAAGAAGCCGTACCGCTAATAGTCAATTTTCCCGTAGTTACAGTCACTTCCGGTTGAGCCGGAGAAGTAATTGTTACCTTTGGAACCTGATTTGATTGAGTTTGCTGAACAGTTTGACTCCCTGAAGTTTGGGTTGAACCGGTAACTTGCGTCTGTGAAGAAGCCTGAGTTTGAGAACTCGTTCCGCCGGTTAGCACATTTGGCTTTGGCTGACGCGCAAAATCGGTCGCATGTTCATCTTCCTGAACATTCCAGGCATACCAGCTGCTTCCTTTAAATTCATCCCGAATCGCAATCAACGCCGAAGGATTTTCATGATTCTTAAAAGATTTTAAAGTCGCCGGATCCAAATCAAGTTCCTGCCCAACACCAACATCCTGAGTATCGGCAACTTCATTTTTATTATCGTCATTCGCATAAATATCCACCTTGATCGCCCCTTTCAAAACACGAACAACTTCAGTTGCCTCGGCCTTTTCCACCTCAACAATATTGCCAACATCCTTCACCAACATATGCTCCGTTTTTAGTTCAAATTTAGAAGTTTTAGTATCTTCCGTTATAACGCGATTGACCCATGCAGCACCAAAATCAAGCGTTAAAGCGATTTTTTCATCGCCACTTCTTTTAGCCACATCAACCAAAGTAATTCCCGAATCCTGCTCAAGTCGCACCACGCTGCCATTATAAAACTGCAAAACCAGTCTTCCACCCTGCAAAGTTTTCACGGAATCCCCTGCCAATAACTTTGTTCCACTAAAAGCATCCTGCCACTCGGAAGTTCCATAAGGCAGAATTTTCGCATTCCCCTGAGCCACATAAAAATAAACATCACCGGTTTTGCCCTGAAAAGCCCCAAAAACCTGAAAAGCCAGAATAACAACCACACCGATTCCAACTATCGATAAAAAAGGTAATAAATAATCAGAAGATCGTTTTCGTTGAATCCTTCTGCTGCGCATACAAATCAAAGTAAAAAAACTGAGAAGAGTATATCAAAAAAAATTATAAATTAAAAATCATAAATTCGTAATTTCTAATTCGTAATTGAATTAAACTCCCATTTCTCTTTTTAGAGCATTAACATCGCGCACCAGACGTTCATCAACTTTCATCTGTGCAACAATTTTATTACATGAATGCAGAATGGTTGTGTGATTACGGCCACCAAAATTTTCACCGATCGCCTCGTAAGACTGATCCAAAATCTCACGAATCAAATACATGCAAATCTGGCGTGGAAACATAATCTCTTTGCAGCGCTGTTCTCCAATCAAATCACTGCGCGGGATTTTATAATAACCCGCAACCAGATCAATAATATCATCCAAAGTTCTAACGGCGCGTTTGTTAATATCGTCCATGTTATAACCAACCAGATTATCAACCTTGTTCAGTTTTTTAATGGCATCGGCAACCGAACGAATGGTTGGATTTGTCTGCTCCAATTTGGCCAGGGCAATCGCATTAATCAAAATACCGATCATCTCACGCACACTGCTTGTTACGTTGTAAGCAATAAATTCCAAAATCTCGGGCGCAATCATTTCGCCATATTCCTGGGCTTTGCGTTGAAGAATCGCGACTCTGGTTTCAAAATCAGGCAAACAGACTTCAATCACCATTCCCATTGCAAAACGGCTTCTTAAGCGGTCATCCAGCCCATCCAAATCACGCGGAGGACGGTCGGCACTCATAATGATTTGCTTTCCGGCATCGTAAAGTTCATTAAAAGTATGGAAGAATTCCTGCTCGGAAGTGGCTTTGTTGGCAAAAAACTGGATATCATCAACAATCAAACAATCCACATTGCGATAATTATCTTTAAAAGGCTTGGTGTGGCGCTTTCCAATGGCATCAATAATTTCATTGATGAACTTTTCCGCAGTCATATAAATTACACGTTTGTTAGGATGATTCCTTAAAATTTCATTGCCGGTAGCCTGCAAAAGATGAGTTTTGCCAAGTCCAACCTGTCCATAAAGATAAAGCGGATTATAAATATCGCCTGGTTTTGCCGCCACAGCCGTACAGGCAGCATGCACCAAACGGTTATTTGATCCGGGCATAAAATTATTCAGATGATATTTCATCATCTTACTGCGCATCGTTCCATCCACAATTACTTCCATCTTATTTGGCACTTTTCTAACCGAAGGACTTTCGCCCATTGCATCCTTAAACTTGGTCATATCAATCTTATCCGGATGATCCTGATCAGCCAAAGCAGGCACTATCTCGTATTGAACATCACGAATTGAAGCATCGCCTTCCTGAGCCAATTGCAAAAGCTTTAAATGATACCTTTCACGAATAAACTCCTTGGAAAAAATCACCGGAAACCCAAGAGTTAAAACTCCATCGGAAACCCCAACGATAATCGAATTATTAAAAAAAGTTAAAATATGCTGCTTATTAGCAGAAGAAAAAAGTTTTGTGAGGATTTGCTCCCAAAAGCTCTTCTTGTCCATAGCAAGCAAAAATTAACAAAAATAAAAAGAGGAATCGAAACAGAAAGGTGAACCCAATTCTCTTTCCACCTGCGACCAAGTATAGTTCTTTTTCCCCTTCTCACAAGATCATCTTAACGACCACCGCCCCCATCTATCAATAGGGCCTACCTCCCAACTACATACTACCTCTTGAGTCCAAATGGATAATTAAAAATGTTTCCACAAAAACTTCAATGATACCTCAAAGCAAAAAACTTCACCATGCAACAAAATTTATTAACGACTTCTAAAATATTTTTAAAATATCGCTATAGGTGACAGCAAGAATCAATCCCATTAAAACAACAAACCCGATCGTGTGGATAATGCCTTCATACCTTGCACTAAGCCTTCTTCCAATAATCATTTCAATCACCAGGAATAAAAGTCTGCCACCATCCAAAGCCGGAAAAGGCAGAACATTAATGATTGCCAAACTCAAAGAGAGCAAAGCCATAAATCTAAGCAGCGACATAATCCCCTCCTGCACAAAAACAAAGGTCATTTGGGCAATTCCAACCGGACCCGCAACGCCTTCCGGAATTGTAAATTTAGTCACAAAAGAACCAATCACATTTCCAAACATTTGCACAGTTAACACGGACAATCTGCCGGACTCGCTCAAGGCCTTGGAAGCCGCCGTCAAGAAAGGATAACGCACGTCATTGATCTTTATGACCGAATTCACGTTATCAACCCCAAAAAGACTGATTTGTCTGTTTTGATAAGGTTCCAAAACCGAAAGTCCAACCCCAACCAAACCATTCGCGTCCGGAGTAACCTCAATTTTTTGCTCTTTATCATCACGCAACAAGGTATAAGTCAGCTTTTTGTTGGCTGATTTATGAGTTATATCGATTAACTGTTGCGGAAAAGAAATCACCTGATCGTCAATTTTAGAAATCACATCACCAATTTTAAAACCGGCTTTTTCCGCAGGAGTATTAGGAAAAACGTCACTAACCACCACCCTTTGCGTTACCGGTAACGCCACCTGGAAATTCACAATCTGGCCATCTCTTGAAATCATCATGCGCAAATCGTTCGCAGACTGAACAGCTTTATCAAAATCACTCACGGCAAAAATTTCTCTATCATTGATTTTAAGGATAATGTCACCGGCACGTAAACCGGTCTGGTAATAAACCGAATCCGCAGGCGCGGCATGAACCTTCACCGCAGGCAAGAAAGCTATTTCATAAACTTCAAAACCTGTACCTTGTGGATTTGCCTGCAAAGTTAAAGTTGTTTTCTGCCCACCACGAAGAACTTCAACCACCTGTTGTTTGATTGATTGCGTAATTTTAGCCATTTCCTCACTGGTTGTAATTTGATGACCATCAACCGATAAAACCAAGTCACCAATCTGCAAACCGGCAATTTGGGCCGCACTGCCCTCTTTAACATTTTTAACGGCAACCCCGGGTTGAACCTGAATAGTGCCATCGTGGATACCGGTCAAGACATCATCACCATTCAAAATAAGTGGCTGAATTCCAAACAAAAAACCAATCGTCAAAAGCAAAAACGCCAAAACAAAATTCATCACAACACCCGCCAACACCACCGCCATTCTGGCCCGAAGTGACTTACTGCTGAAGCTATGCGGATTTTTGAGCATTTTCGAATCATGCGCATCCTCACCCAGCAACTTCACAAAACCACCAAACGGAATAGCGTTAATGGAATACAAAGTTTCGCCTTTCTTTACGCCCCAAATGCGCGGAGGAATGCCAAATCCGAACTCCTCAACTTTTATGCCACATTTTCGTGCAACAATAAAATGACCCAATTCATGCACTAAAACCAGAACCGAAAAAATGACGATAAACGCAATGATTGTAAGAAAGATACTCATTAAGTTCTAATTAAATATTAAAGGGGAGCTTTCCAGAGAATAATCCCCTTCGAGCACGGGCCCCCCAAGACCCCAGGTGCTCTCAGTGAATTATCCTCTGGAAAGCTTTTGTTATTATTTAAACCGTCATAACGTCTTTTTCTTTGTGCTTAGCCAGAGATTCAATATCTTTATTAATGTTATCAACCTGGTCTTGTAAACGTTTTTCCGATCCTTTTACTTCATCTTCCGTAATCTCTTTACCTTTTTCCATCGCTTTGATTTTGTCCATGGCCTGCTGGCGATGATGACGAACGCTAATTTTAGCTTCCTCAGCCAACTTGTTAACAATTTTGGTTAAATCTTTGCGGCGCTCTTCGGTTAACGGTGGAATATTTATACGAATCACAATTCCATCATTGGTTGGATTAAGATTGAGCTGAGCCAACTGAATGCCGGTTTCAACCGCTTTTAACAAACCTTTATCCCAGGGTTGAATTTGAATTGTCTTTGCATCCGGAACCGAAATATTCGCCAAATTTTTAAGAGGTTGCCTTGAACCGTACGCGTCAACCGTCACGCTTTCCACTATAGAAGCGTTTGCACGCCCAATTTGCAAATGGGAAAATTCCGTCTTTAAATGTTCAAGAACCTTTTTGAATTCCACATCGGATTGTTGGAGTAGACTATCTGTTATCATATCAATTATAAATTATGAATTATTAATTGTTGAATTTTTTCACACCTCATGAAATCAGCGTTCCCACCGCGTCACCCTTTACCGCCCTGGCAATATTACCCTTTTTATAAAGATTGAAAACCAAAATTGGCAATTTTTTCTCTAAACACAAAGAAACCGCACTAAGATCCATTACCTGCAACTCGCGCGCCAAAACCTCGTTATAAGTGAGTTTCTTAAAACTCTTGGCATCCTTATACTTCATTGGGTCTTTGTCGTAGATATAATCAACCTTCGTCGCCTTCAAAACCACATCACATTCAAGTTCCAAAGCCCGCAAAGCCGCAGCAGAATCAGTCGTAAAATAAGGACTTCCGGTTCCACCCGCACAAATAACCACTTTGCCACGTTTTAAATAATCCATGGCTTTGGCACGCAAATAAGTTCCAACCACAACCGGCATGCTAATGGCCGAAAGAGCCCGCGCATCCACCCCAAGTCTGGTAAAAGTATCCTGCATGGCCATCGCATTCATGATTGTAGCCAACATTCCCATATAATCCGAACTCACACGATCCAGTTTTGAATCCTTAAAATCGCGATAACGCCAGATATTTCCGCCACCAATCACAATCGCAACTTCCACTCCCAGTTTTTTTACATCCGCAACCTCACGACACAATTCCTCCAAAACCTTAAAATCGATTACTCCGCCTTCTTTTCCTTCCAAAATTTCCCCGGATAATTTAAGTAATATCCGTTTATATTTAAGCTTTGTAGTAGCCATGTTATTTCGTTAATAAAATGTAGGTGAGGACAACGCCGATCGCCAAACCGATCAAAAAGACAATTGGCACTTTTTTCTCTTCGCGCTCATCATGAGTTCCCGCGAGTTCTGTAAGCAAATTCGAACTTAACACTATATCTTCCTCTCCACTGTTTTTCACAACTTCATCAAAATCATGGCTTGCAATCAATTGAACAAACTTGGAAAACTTCACTCTGACAAAATCTTTTGGTTCCGAATCCTGTTCGATTGTTGAAAGCATCGGCCCCTGATCATCCGAATCATCCGTCTGATTCAAAAAATCATTGGAAGGCATTGCGTCTTCAATGGCATCATCCAATTCCTGTGATTGATTGAATTGATCATAAGAGTTATCACGCAAAGGTTCAACCCGTGTTTCAACTCTTGGATTAACACGATGCACCATAAAAGAATCCTCTTCCTTTGGCTTATTAATGGCAATATCTCTCATTGCTGGACGTCTGGAAGAAGTTTTTTTAGCAGTTGGCATAAGCGAAAATTAAATCCTTCGAAAAATATAGCATAAAACCAAAGTAAGAACAAAAAAAAATTGCACTTATGCCATATTCAAGCCAGCCTTTTTTCATAAAGATTTCATAATCTGTTTAGAAATATTTAATCAAATCTCATATATATTGACAGCGTACAACAGAATCTATACTTTTTAATCGGACTACCAGCAACAAAAGCCTCTTTTTCTATAATCATGGTTAAAGAACCAAAAATCTCAACGGCATTTGAAAAAAAACACGCCGGACAAGTCACAATTTCCTTAAACGGAAAAATTATCGGCATGGGCAAAAACGCCATATTTGCCTTGAGAAATGCTAAAAAGAAGATGCCAAATATTGAAAAAAAAGAGTTTCTTGTTAGCCGGATCCACTCTCAATACATTGCAATTTAAATTTCCATACATCAAGGGTTATCCAAAATTAATGGCCAAATTGGGGATCCAAAATCAAACTGCCAGATATTTTAGATTTCTTATAGATAGTGGTGCAGATTACACCGTAATTCCGAATTCCTACGCCGCGCTTTTAGGCTTGGAATATAACAAAATCGAAAGTGAAGAAATTAAAGTAGAGGTAGCAAATTTAGCATTCATGCATACCAAAAAAACAAACTTAACCCTAACTCTAGAAGGTCACAATTTTGAAATACCAGTCCTGATCGCAAAAGAAGAGGCCGAATGCCTTTTAGGTCGCAAAGGAATCTTTGAACATTTTGATATTACTTTTCAAGAGAGAAACGAAGAAGTCATTTTTCAGCAAAAATAACCTCAGTGGCTTCTTTCTTCGAACAAACAAAAAGCGGAGCGTCTTTGGATTAAACACACCCCGCAGCGTGAGCGAGGACCGTGTGTTTAACCCAAAGACCGAAGCGCCTACATTCCCATGCCCATGCCTCCCATACCGCCCATCCCTGCGCCACCCATTCCGCCACCTTCGGATTTTTCTTCCGGTAAATCTGTGACCGCACATTCTGTTGTTAAGAAAATTCCGGCAATCGATGAAGCATTTTGCAATGCTGAACGAGTTACCATTTTTGGATCGATAATTCCGGCTTTAACCATATCGACATATTCATCTTTGGCAGCGTCATAACCAATTCCAACCTTCGCTTCCAAAACTTTTTGCACGATTACCGCGCCTTCTTTTCCGGCATTCACCGCAATTTGATACAAAGGAGCACTCAATGCACGTTTTACAATTTGGATACCGGTAAGTTCATCAGCATCACCTGTCATTTTGTCCAAAACGTGAGCAGCCTGTAACAAAGCAACTCCACCACCCGGAACAATTCCTTCCTGAACCGCAGCCTTTGTAGCGGAAACAGCATCTTCAATACGATGTTTCTTTTCTTTGAGTTCGGTTTCTGTGGCAGCACCAACTTTGATTACGCCAACGCCACCGGCCATTTTAGCCATACGTTCAATCAATTTTTCTTTGTCGAACTCGGAAGTGCTCTTTTCCATTAAAACCTTAATTTCAGCCACACGAGCTTCCACATCTTTCTTGTGACCTTTTCCTTCAACAATGATAGTTTTATCTTTATCGGCAATCACTTTTCGAGCCTGACCCAAATCGGCAAGTTCAACTGTTTCAAGCTTTAAACCAACTTCTTCCGTGATCAAACGACCACCTGTTAATGCCGCAATATCCTTCAACATTTCTTTACGACGATCTCCATAAGCCGGAGCCTTAACCGCCAAAACATTGAAAATACCTCTTAATTTATTCAAGACAAAAGTCGCAAGTGCTTCACCTTCTACGTCCTCGGCAATAATCACAAGTTCCTTTTTTCCGGCCTGAGCCACCTTTTCAATGATTGGCAGAAGTTCCTGAATTGAAGTTAATTTTCTGTCTGTGATCAAAATATAAGCATCTTCATAAATGGCTTCCATACGGGCAGGATCTGTCACCATGTAAGCGGAAATATAACCATTGTCGAATTGCATACCTTTTACAACTTCTTTTTCAATACCCATAGTTTGCGCTTCCTCAACCGTAACAACGCCATCGTGACCAACCATTTCCAAAATGTCCGCAATCAGCTTTCCAACGTCTGCATCCTGAGCGGAAATTGTTGCAACCTGGGCGATCATTTCCTTGGAATCACCAATATCAATCTTCATTTTTTCGAGCTCCTCACAAATTCTGGCAACAGCGCGATCAATTCCATGCTTTAATTGAACCGGATTTGCGCCGGCTGTAACATTGCGTAATCCTTCAGCAATAATTGCCGCAGCAAGAACTGTAGCGGTTGTTGTACCATCACCGGCAACGTCATTAGTTTTAGTAGCAACCTCTTTTACCAGTTGAGCACCCATGTTTTCAAAAGCGTCTTTAAGATCAATTTCTTTGGCGATAGTTACGCCATCGTTGGTAATCAAAGGTGAGCCATATTTTTTGTCCAGGATTACATTGCGACCCTTTGGCCCCAAAGTAATACGAACAGCATGAGCCAATTTGTTCACACCGGAGATAATTTTTTGGCGGGCTTCATCCCCAAAAAGAATTTGTTTTGCCATAGTGTGTAATCAATTAAGAATTAATAATTAGAAATGAATAATTGGTGGATTGATTGGTTCGGATTTTGCCATATTCCCTTCACACACAGGGCCCCTACCCCGGATGTGTTCAGGTAACATGGCAAAACCCGAACCAGACCTTAAATTTTTAATTTATTTAGTCGATGACGGCCAAAACGTCGGATTGGTTTAAGATTAGGAGTGCTTTGCCTTCTACTTTTACTTCGGTTGGGCCGTATTTTGTAAAAAGAATGATGTCCCCTTCTTTTACTTCCATTGGGATGTGCTTGCCATTGTTGTCGATTCTGCCTGTTCCAACAGCCAAAACTTTTCCTCTTTGAGGTTTATCTTTGGAAATGGTGTCAGGAATAATAATTCCGGATACGGTTTTAGTTTCTTCGCTCACAGCCTCAACCACAATGCGGTCTTCCAGCGGACGAATCTTCGCAGAAATTTTGTCTGTCATAAAAAGTTAAAAATTAAGAAATAAATATTTTAATGGAAATCCTCCACCAGAGGCCCACCTATAATAAATTTAGCACCCGAGATCGTCAAGTGCTAAATTAAACGTCCCCATTTATTTTAGGCTTAAATTGCCAATTTTTGGCTAGTTCACGCATTATCGACCTGACAAAATTCAATAATTTTGATATAATAGACTGATTAAGAAATCTCATGGAATTTACATCTCTTTCAACAAAACCAAAAACTCAAGTTTCTTTACCAGTTGCCGGAAAAGAAATCGACGTTAGTTATGATGAAAACAGCATTTCAATTGATGAAAATTTAAATGCACAGATTTTAAAGTTATTAAGCAGCGGATACTCCTATCTTCTCAACATTATTGATAGAAAATCCATGCTCGGAATGAAAAATATACTTAAATTAAAAAGAACAGGACGGCATCAGACCGCTGGTTTAGATATGGATATTAATGTTGAACAAATTGAACAAAGCCTTAACTCAGGTGATCCCTACCAGATAGATCTACAACAATCACTCCTAATCCATGAAATTGTTCATCATCTTGTCACCGAAGAACATTTCCCAATGTTCATAGAGATGATCTACATGTTGGAAAAAGGTCACATTGAGCGTTTTCAAAACATCAAACAACTTTTTCTAGCAAAAAAAATATCAAAACCCTATCAAGATGGTCTTCTACAAATAGCTGCATGGCTGGGCTATACCAACATCGAAACAATGCTTGATAATTTTCCACTATTAAATCCTGCAAATTTGAAAGAAATATTCAAAAGAAAATACAAAGAGTTATGTGAACAAGATCCAGAAATAAGTGTGCAAATTGAAGATACAAGGCAAAAACTTAGAAATGCTGCCTAACTCTCTACACCGCAAATTTCTCTGCGCGAGTTTCGCGAATCACCAAAACCTTAATTTGGCCTGGGTATTGTAAATCGCGTTCAATCTTGCGGGCAATATCATGAGAAAGCTTCACCGATGACAAATCATCCGCCTCTGTCGGAGAAACAAACACACGCACTTCCGCGCCTGCCTGAACGGCAAAAACCTTGGAAACCCCTGCAAACGAGCTGGCGGTATTTTCAATTTCTTCCAATCTCTTAACATAGGAATCCAGATTTTCTTTATTAGCCCCCGGACGGGTATTGGCAATGGAATTGGCAGCCTGCACAATCATTGCTTCCAAACTAACCGCAGCCGGATCACCATGATGCGATTCAATGGCATGAACAACCGCATCGGGCATACCAAACTTCTTGGCAATATCACGTCCAATTTGCGCATGATGTCCCTGAATTTCGTGATCAACAGCCTTACCAATATCATGGAGTAAACCCGCTTTTCGGCAAACATTCACATCGGCACCAAGTTCGGAAGCCAAATTGGCAGCCAAAAAAGAAACTTCCATTGAATGCTTCAGCACATTCTGACCAAAACTTGTGCGGAATTTTAGACGTCCCAATAATTTAATTAAGTTTGGATGTAAGCCGGCCACACTTGTTTCATACGCAGCCTTTTCACCCAATTCTTTCATCATGGTATTAACTTCTTCCTTAACCTTTTGAACCGTTTCTTCAATGCGGGCCGGATGAATACGTCCATCGGTAATCAAACGCTCCAAAGCGATTTTTGCAATATAACGTCGTACCAAATCAAACCCGGAAATAACAATCGAACCGGGAGTATCATCAACAATTACATCAATACCGGTAGCTTCTTCAAAAGTATTAATATTACGACCTTCACGGCCAATAATGCGACCCTTAAGATCATCACTTGGCAAAGTTACAACTGTAGCTGTGGACTCCGTAGCCGTTTCCGCAGCATACTTTTGAACCGCATCAGCCAAAATAAACTTGGCACGTTCCTTGGACTGATCCTGCAATTCCTTTTCTGACCTTTGAATGTGGACAACCAGATCAGCCTTGTAATCTTCCTCAACCTGTTTAAAGAGCAATGTTTTGGCTTCATCACGGGAAAGTCCGGCAATCTTCTGCAATTCCTGTCCCTGCATATCATGAATTTTTTGAACCTCTTCACGAAGTGATTTAACCGCGGTTACCTTGCTTTCAAGCTCAGTTTTCAAATTGTCCGCCTGATTATTTTTTTGATCAAGAGCTTCCTCTTTGCTGATCAAACGCTCTTCAATTTTCTCGATCTGTTCGCGCTTTTTTTCTTCTTCCTGCTTGAACTTTTCAAGAGTTTTAAAAGCTTCATTACGGGCCTCCAATAAAACCTCTTTAGCTTTAGCATTGGCCTGTTGAAGTACCTGTTCACTCTTTTCATTTAGATCCTTGTTTTTGGTTTCGGTCTCTTTTTTGCGGTAAAAATAACCGGCCGCGCCGCCAATGACCAAGGCGACAATCAGAATAATAAAACTGGTAGATGACATATCGGAAAAAGTTAGAGAAACATATCTCTAAAAGGGTGAATTGCATTGAAGTAGATCCGGTCTTAGCTGAAGTTATGGCTTACTGACAGCTTTAAACTGTCGGCACATGCCCGATTGATAGTTTCCAAAGACTTAAAACAAATTGGAGATATCTCAGAATTTTTCATTAACTTTGCTCGTTAAGACTATTGCTATTTAAATGCCCCTTTTAGATTTTGACCGCAATCAGCATAATCATGAGTGGAAAATATGTCAACAAAGCCAAAAGGTCCACTTTCTAAAGGTGGCAATCACATCACGAAACCAGTCTAAAAATCAGGTTGCCAAAAGGTGGAATTGTTTTAGAAATGAAGATTTTAAGAAGAATTTAGAATTTGTTAATTTTCAAAGAGTACGGTGCATCTGTTTTCATATTAAATCACCATGAATAAAACTTTTTCAAACACGATCAAAACCATCGCGGGAACCAGATCCCGGGCAAAAACAAGCAACCGTGTGAGCCGCCTGATAATTAGCCTCATATTAGTTTGCGCCATACTCTCGCAAGATTCGCACATAATCAAAGCTGCCATTTCGGAAGTCCAAATTCTTGAATCGGGAACTCAATTGGTAATTTCCAGGGTCAATTTTAAAAACAAAGAAAACGACTGGCTGGAAATTTACTATTTTTCGCCAACTGCAAAAGATTTCAACCTCAAAGGTCTAAACTTCGCCGCCGATAAAATCTTCAAAAAAATTGACCGGGATTTTACGATCCATTCCGGTCAGCACCTAAAACTTACTTTTAAAGCTGATCAGCCCGATACCGAAACAAATTTTTACACTACTTATACCGGACTTACCGCAACCACCGAACAAATCACCATTACCCTTGGAACAACAATTTTAGATGCCGTTTGCTGGAGTAGTAAAAAACCAACAACCGATGAAATAAAAGATCAGGAGGATTTATTCAAAATAGGAGCCTGGATTTCTGGTGATCCCGCAAGCTGCCCAAGCAGTGAAGACATCCAAACCAATCAAAGCCTAATCCGCAAAAAGTCAGGTACGGAAGCAAGCACCACCAGCTCCCTAAAAGACACCAACAATAAAGATGATTGGGAACTTGAGGCGATCGCGAGCAAAACCGACAATCCAGTCCCGACATCAGGAAAAGTTAAAACCTCAACTTCAAATCCCGCACAAACGCCTGCGCCTACACAGACACAAAGTTCAACAACAACTCCTGCGCCAATCTCAATTCCAACTTCGACCCTTGCACCTCCCTCTGCGCCTGCACAAGCCAAAACATCTGCACAACCTAAACCCAAGGCTACAAAGACCACCAAGGTTACCACCCCAAAAAAGACCACCAAAGCAACCAGCAAAACCGTCATCACCAACGGCGACCTTTCAAATGAAATCATTGTTACGGAAATTTTCCCGCATGCTTTAAAGGACGATCGCAATAACGAATGGATTGAAATTTACAATGCAGGCACAAAAAACATAGATTTAAATGGATGGAGCCTGGACGATTTGGAGGGCGGAAGTAAACCTTTTAAAATAAAAAACCTGAGCATCAAACCAAAAGAGTTCCTGATTTTCACAAGCAAACAAACCAAATTATCTTTGGGAAACGCCAAAGATGAAGTCCGATTATTGGACTATAAAAACAAACTAATCAGCAGCATAGCTTACGAAGAAGCACCTATCGGAAAATCCTACAGCAGGATTTTAGTAAACAAAGAAGATGGATCAACCGAAGAAAAATGGTTTTGGGGCAAACCTTCACCCAAAGAACAAAATCCAACATATCAAGAAATAGAAGGAACAATTAAAGACGAACCAACTAATTATTTTTTCAACTTTGAAGATAAAACAGGCCAACAAAAAAACATTCTTTTTGACGAAAGCACAATCCCCTTAGCCATGGCCAAAACAACCTTCATTAAAGGAGCCAAGACCAAACTAAATATCACAACAAATCCGCAAGACCCCACCAATTATCAACTGCAAAATTATGAAATTTTGGCCGATTCAACTGGCAATAAAAACAATTCCGGCTCACTAACATCCACTATCGTATTCATTTTATTGTTAATGACCGGACTTGGACTTTTTCTCGCTAAAAAACATTTAAAAACGGAGAAGTAATCTATCAACCCAATCTTCTGGCCAACGAAGACAAAATTGCTTATAGTAGAGCCGGTAAAGTTTTATGCTATTTTATTTTTCAAAATTCTATGAACGAAAAAACAAATCCCTGGATGCTCTCCACTGCCGTACTTATAGGACTAATCATCGGTTTTACCATTGGAAGAGTTATTCCAAACATTTCACCGGTTGATAGCAAAAACGTTGCAGCAAATACACTAAACGCCCAAAACGCAGCCAATCCAACGGCAGCAGCCCCAACCGCCCCGGCAGCTCAACAAGAACCACAATTTGCAGAGATTAACATTGACTATTCCACGGCAACTATTGGTAAAACCACCGATGGCAACTGGACCCTTGGCGATAAAAAAGCAAAAATAACTTTAGAAGAATACAGCGATTTTCAATGTCCATACTGCCATTCATATTCCGCGACAACCTTCCCTCAACTTTATAAAGATTACATAGCGACCGGAAAAGTTTATTACATCTATCGTAATTTCCCTTTAAGCTTCCATCCTCAAGCCCAAAAAGCGGCAGAGGCGGCAGCCTGTGCCGGTGAACAAAATAAATTCTGGGAAATGCATGATGCCCTCTTCAACAATCAGAATGCTTGGAGTTCTCAAACCGAAACATATTTACAAACCTTTCAGGGGTTCGCTCAAAAGCTTGGCCTGGACATGACCAAATTTAATCAATGTGTAAACAACGACCAATTCAGCGCACTCATCAAAAAAGATCTGGCCGCCGGTAACAAAAAAGGCATAACCGGAACTCCAACATTCCTTGTGAATGGTGAAAACGAAATCGTTGGAGCGCAAGAATACAGCAAATTTCAAGAAGCTCTTAACTTGAAGACAAAATAATCAACCGGACCGACGCAAACTACTGCATCTTAAAATCCTGGTGCCGGCTCAACTCGTAAATAAGTTCAAACATAAGTCCACGTTTTATATTTTCAGAAGAATTAAGTCCGGTAGTTGCCTCTTGGCCAATTGCCGGATTTGCGTTGAAATTTTTTGTAATTAAATTAAGCGCATTTTCCACCGAAATAGGATCTAAAGGCTTAAAAGTACCATCTTTATAACCCTGAACAATCCCCTTTGATTTGGCATAACAAACAGATGGAGCAAAAACTTCCGCCTTAACATCCTTAAAACACCCACGATACCTGACAAAAGTCGGCTGAACATTGGAAGCCAAAACCACCAACTTAAGTAACTCGGCCCGCGTAATTACTTCATCCGGATGAAAAGCACCATCTTTATCTGCAACTGCAAGACCTCTGACCTTAAAGTAACTTAGAGCCTGCGCATATGGATAATCTGACTGAACATCGCTGAAAAGTGCCTGGAGTTTATCCGCCGAAGCATGCACACTTCCAATCTTAGCCGAATAGGGACGTAAATAAAAAGCCGCCGCAAGCAAAAACAAGATCAAAGCAACTACCTCTATTTTTAGAAAAGTTTTTTCAAAAGTAATCCACCATGGTTCATCCTGCTTTTTTATTTTGTTTTTATTTTTGTAAGCCATTTCTTTATATTCAAAAATCCTCTAATTGTACCACATTAGAAGACTTTTGGGAATGGCCCATAGCCGCAAAACCACTACTTCTTTAAAATACTTCTGTACTCCAACTGATAAATATGAAGTAAGGTCAAACAAAGAGTCAAAATCAAAGGCCCAAAAATCAGACCGGAAAGCCCAAACATGACCAAACCTCCAAAAATCGCAAAAAATACCAGCAACTGATTAAGATTGGCCTGATTTCCAACAAAATAAGCCTGGAAAATATTATCAAGCGTGCTAACAATCAAAGTTCCCCACACCAAAACAAAAATACCTCCAATAATATTGCCATTAACCAACAAAAAGATTCCGGCCGGAAGCCAAACTATAGCAGGACCAATAATCGGCACCACCGAAAATATCGCCATTGCCGTTCCCCAAAAAAGCGGATTTGGAATACCAACAATCAAGAAACTAAGACCACCGGCAATACCCTTTATAACCGAAACTAAAAAGATACTAACCAGAGTTAATTTACTCATCTCTTTAAATTTCTTAAAAAGCTCCAGATCATATTTCAAAGACAAAGGACTCAGCTGAATCAACTTTTGCGTAATCATCTTTCCATCCTTAAACAAATAATAAAGCGAAAAGAACAGTAAAAATGAATCCAACAAGAAACCGCCAAGACCTTTCAAAATACTCGCACTCTCGGCAACCAAAAAAGTACTGACTGTTCTAGCCACATCAACCAAAGTTTGCTTCAAATCCAAAGATCGAATATCCACAAACCCGGCTATTTGGCCTTGCACAGGATCAAAAAGGTCATGAACAAAATTTCCATCTTGCCATTTTAAATACTGATCAAATTGACCGGTTTCAATTTTTTGATTTAGAAAACCATATATATCCACCGCCTGACGACTCAACATCACCACAAAAATCATTAAAGGAATCACAATTAAAAATAAAACCAGCGTACACGTAACAAAAGAAGCCAGTCCCGATCTGTTTTTGAAAAATTTTAAAATTACTTTATATAGAGGATAAAAAGTCGTAGCCAAAACTCCGGCCAAAACTAAAATCACAAAAAACGGTCGAATCAAAATAAACATCAATACCAAAGACAAAAGCAATGTTCCAATCAAAAAATAACCGGGAAAATGTGGCAAAATAACCGACCTGCTCTTGACCAGCGTATCAACTAAATTAACACGCACACCATTAACTTTAGCCGATTTTTTTTGTTTTAGTGCCATTTGTTTAGAGTTATTAATTTAAGTAAAAAGAAAACCTATCCCATATCCGGCCAAGGCCGAAACAATGCCTATTACAGCTATTTCAAGGCCGCTTTTTCCCCAATTTCCAACGGTAAATTTAGCTTTTATCGCTCCCAAAACAAACAAAGTCAAAGCTGAAATCGTGATTGAAACATAAATCCCCTGCTGGATAGTTAAAAAGAAAAAAGGCGCCAGCGGAATTAGCGACCCCGTAATGGCAGAAAGCCCCACAATCAAAGCGGCTCCAAGCGGTCTGCTTACTTCCACCGGACTAAGTTTCAATTCTTCCAACATCATGGTATCAAGCCAAACTTTTTCATTTGAAGTAATAACTTTCACAACATCTTCCAGCAACTTTCCTTTAAACCCTTTTTCACGATAAATCTGACGAATTTCTTCAGTTTCAATTTCCGGAACTTCAACAATTTCGCGCTTCTCTTTTTTTAATTGACCATAATAAAAATCACGAGCAGCAACATTTGAAGTATAAGCCACCGCAGCCATAGAAATCGATTCTGCAAAAGCGGCAGCCAACCCGCCCGCCAAAACAATGCGAATAGAAGAAGAAGCGGCGGCAACGCCCAAAATCACGCCCAAAACGTTCACCAAACCATCTTGTCCTCCTAAAATAATATCACTTAAAGAATTACCACTTGAATTATTTTCCGCATGCACCAATTTTGAAACAATTCTTTGTTTTTGTTCAGCCATTAATCATAGATAAAAATCTATGGGCATTATACAAAAAATCTGCAAAAATTGAAATCTTATTTTATTTTCTTACTTGATTTTTATCTTTTAATCATGTACTGTTCAACCAGTACATATTTTTTTCTTATGAACAAAGAATATTTAGATGAACTTTGCGGATTACTGCTTCAGGCTAAAAACAGGCAGGATATCCTGCTGCTATTACAAGATCTTATTACACCGCAAGAACTTGAATCAATCAGCGAAAGACTGGCGATTTTCAAACTGCTTCTAAAAAAAGTTCCACACCGCAAAATAAGTGAAGAATTGGGAGTAAGCATTTCAAAAGTCACACGAGGCTCACATGCCTTAAAGATAAGCAAAAGCGCAATTTCCAAGTAATATTTTTTTATCCAAAGCGTACCGGTCAAACGGTACAACATTGAACCACACTTACCATATACCGATCAACCAATACAATTAAACTAAAACCTCATTTTCATAAATTTATTTGTGATCAGGAAACGCCAATTTCTCTTTTTCATAAATTTGCCCAAAATCACGATTATGCCTTTCTTTTTGAAAGTGCCGAAATCAAAAAAGGCTTTGGGCAATATTCTTTTATCGGCTTTGACCCTCTGCTACTTCATACTTTTAAGGCGGGAGCAAAGGCAAATCCCCTTCAGGAACTTGAAAAAAGCTATAAAAATATCCAATACCAAAATCAGGCCAATTTACCAAATTTTCAGGGTGGATTTGTTGGATATTTTAGTTATGAAGTGGTCCGGCATTTTGAATCACTGGATTTACCAATCGATAAAACCAAAATCCCCGAAGGAATTTTCTACCTGCCAAAAAATCTTTTAATTTTCGACCACTTTGAACAAACTTTAACCCTAATCGCCTATAACGAAGAGGATCTTGCAAAACTGATCAACGAATATAAAAGCACAGTTAGCAGCAGCAAACTGCCGGATTTTAGTGCCAATGCCGAGTTCGATGGAGCTATGCACTCACAAACAAACTTAGCCGCTGAAGCTCAACCGCACGCGCAGCTCGCTGCTGTAGCTTGTCGACAGGCGGAAACAAACATCCTCGCAGACCACTCATTTGAAGATTTAGTCCTAAAAGCAAAAGAAAACATCGTCGCCGGTGAGGTTTTCCAAATCGTTTTAAGTCGGGAGTTCACACAAAAAACCACACTTAAACCTTTGGAAATTTATCGCAGACTACGCAAAACTTCCCCAACTCCTTACATGTATTTTCTAAAATTTCCCGAATTTTCCATTGTTGGATCTTCCCCTGAAACACTTGTAAAAATCGACCAAAACGAAGTTATCATTCATCCAATCGCCGGAACCAGAAGAAGAGGCAAAGACGATCAGGAAGACCAAAAGCTGGAAGAGGAACTCAAAAATGACATCAAAGAAAAGGCCGAACACATGATGCTGGTTGATCTTGGCAGAAACGATTTGGGGAAAATCGCCATACCGGGAACGATCAAAATCAATAACCTTATGAGCATTCAAAAATTCGATCAGGTTATGCACATGGTTTCAGAAATCACCGGAACCCGTGATCCTAAAAAATCGATTTTTGATGTTTTCCAGGCGACTTTTCCTGCCGGGACTTTAACCGGTGCGCCAAAAGTTAGAGCCATGGAAATTATCGCCAAATTAGAAAAAGTACCAAGAGAAATTTATGGCGGAGCAGTGGGCTATTTTGGCTTCAACGGAAACATGGATTTTGCCATAGCAATCAGAACAATGCTCTACAAAGACGGCCAAATTTACTTAAGAGCAGGCGCAGGAATTGTTTATGACTCCCTGCCCAAAAATGAAAATTCAGAATGCCAAAACAAAGCCAAGGGGCCACTTAAAAGCCTTATCATATGAAAACTCTTATCATCGATAATTTTGATTCTTTCACTTATAACCTTTATCAGCTTTGTCATGAGCTTAACGGGAATCCGGAAGTACATCGAAATAATAAAATCAGCATTGAGAATATCAAAAAAGAAAAATATACCCACATTATTTTATCGCCGGGGCCAGGAGAACCGGGGAATAAGCGGGATTTTGGAATATGCGCGGACGTAATTAATTATTTTTCGGGTAAAATTCCGCTCCTGGGAGTTTGCCTGGGACACCAAGGAATAATTAATGAGTTTGGAGGAAAAGTTATTCGCGCACCGCTGCCAGTTCACGGAAAACAAAGCCAGATCAAAATTAACAGTGAACATGCTCTCTTCAAAAATCTTCCGGAAAAAATTTCGGTAATGCGCTATCACTCTCTAATTGGCGAAAAATCTTCTTTACCCAAAGATTTACAAATTATCGCAGAGACGAAAGATGGCTTAATCATGGCCATATCACATAAAAAATTTCCTGTTTTTGGAGTTCAATTTCATCCTGAAAGTATTGGAACGCCCGAAGGTAAATTAATTCTGGAAAATTTTCTAAAAATCACAAATCAACAACAAAAGAAAAGTGGCAAAAAACACGACGTAACAGAATCAACCAAAAAATTATTTGATGACATGATTGATGGCCAATATTCACAAAATGAAATTGCCGATATTCTGAGTAAGCTAGCCCAAAAAGGCGAAAGCATCGATGAAATCACCGGAGCTGTGATGAGTTTAAAAAATCATGCTATAAATCTTGGCTTTAATGAAAAAGATTTAATGGACACGTGTGGAACAGGTGGATCGGGGCTACCCAGAATGAATGTTTCTACCACTGTAGCCTTTGTACTTGCGGCTTGCGGCGTAAAAATTGCCAAACATGGAAACAGGGCAGCCTCGGGCAGATGCGGTAGTTTTGACCTTTTAGAAGGACTCGGAATCAACATCCAACTCAATCCTGAAAAAATAAAAAAGATGATGAGCAAACTAGGAATAGTTTTTCTTTATGCTCCAGCGTTTCATCCAGCCATGAAAATTTTTATGCCAATCCGGAAACAGCTTGGCTTTAGAACCATTTTTAATGTCATTGGACCGCTAATTAATCCTGCTAATCCGGAATATCAGCTTCTTGGCACAAACAAAAAAGCAACCGCCGAAAAATTAATTTCCGTACTGCAAAAAACAGGATCCAAACGCGCCATGGTGGTTACATCTGAAAATGGCTTAGACGAGGTCACCCTGCATGGTAAGACCTATTGTTTTGAACTTGCAGATGGTGAAATCAAAAAATTCATTTTTCAACCTGAAGATCTTGGAATTAAGTCGGCAACTGAATTTGCCAAAATTTCCGGTGGAGATCTTAAAAAAAACATTGAATATTTTCACTTACTTTTACAAGGGAAAGCGCCCGAATCACTCCAGAATTTATTACTTATAAATTGTGCTTTTGGGCTTTACGTAAGAGGTTTATCCAAAAGCATTCCTGCAGGATTGGAGATGGCAAAAGCAACAATTAAAAGTGGCAAAGCTTACCAGAAATTTTTAGATTATAAAGAAATTTCCAATGAATAATTCCTACAAAAATTACGGATTTTATAAAGCCATTGCCGGAAAAAATCAGATTTCCGTGATTGCTGAAATCAAAAAAAAGTCCCCAAGTCACGGAGATTTTACCAGGCATTCGGAAACAGATTTGGTGAAAGCCTATGAAGCCGGTGGGGCCAGAGCTATCTCTGTCATAAGCGACAAACTGCGTTTCAATGGTAGCCTGGAACTTTTAAAAAAGATCAAAACAATGACCAAACTGCCAATCCTGCGAAAAGATTTTCTTACGAGCAAAAACGACGTTGATCAAACTGTGCAGGCAGGTGCTTCCGGAATTTTGTTAATTGCCCACAACCTTCAAAAAGACCAGCTACAAGAGCTAGCAGCTTATAGCCTGGCCCAAGGATTAACCCCACTGATTGAAATTCATGACGAGGAAGATTTGAAAAAAATCATGGATTTACTTGATCAGGAAGGCATAATCATCGGCATCAACAATCGTGATCTTAAAACTTTAAAAATCAATGTCTATCATGGACTTTCCTTGCTCGACAAAATCAAAACCAAAAATCCAATCATTATTGAAAGTGCTTTTTCCGCTGCAGATGAACTAAAACCATATCAAGGCAAAATTGATGGAGTTTTGATTGGAACATCACTTTTAACTTCTGATCATCCTCAAAAAAAACTGGAAACTTTTACAGGAACCACTCCCACAATTTAATTTCGATTAATTATTTACAAAATTTTTATGCTAGTTGTACTCGAAAAAAATGCTTCAGAAAATGATATTCAAATCCTCGTTGAACAGATTGAATCATTGGGTTTTAAAGCGCAGATGATTCCCGGGAGTTTCCGCACCGCCATCGGGGTTTTGGGCGATAAAAACTATGAAATCGCCAGTGCTTTAGGACGATTTCCCGGAGTTAAAGAAATCATTCGCGTCACCAAACCTTATAAACTGGTCAGTCGTGAATTCAAAAATGAAGACACCATCATTAAAGTTGGAGGGCACGAAATTGGTAAAGATTTTATAGTAATGGCCGGCCCATGCAGTGTTGAATCCGAAGAACAAATTATGACTGTCGCCGAAGGCGTTAAAAAAGCCGGAGCACACATTTTGCGCGGAGGAGCTTTTAAACCAAGAACAACGCCGTATGCTTTTCAGGGATTGGGCCTGGAAGGATTAAAGCTCTTAAAAAAGGCCAAAATACGCTTTGGGTTACCAATCGTCACCGAACTTTTACATGTAAAAAATATTGATGTTGTGGCCGAATATACTGACATTATTCAAATTGGCGCCCGCAACATGCAAAATTTTGAAATGCTGCAGGAGGTTGGGAAACTAAAAAAACCAATTCTGCTAAAACGTGGCCTGGCAGCGCGAATGGATGAGTTTTTACTTGCCGCCGAATATATCCTTAATGCCGGAAATCCCAATGTAATTTTATGTGAAAGAGGCATCAGGACTTTTGAAACAGCCACCCGCAATACTTTGGACCTGAATATTGTGGCTTTAATCAAACAAGTCAGTCATTTACCAATTATAACCGATCCAAGCCATGCCAGTGGAATATCTTCTTTGGTGACTCCCCTTTCTTTGGCTTCATACGCCGTTGGCGCGCATGGACTGATTTTAGAGGTTCATCCTGAGCCACAAAAAGCCTTATCCGACGGCCAACAATCTTTGGATCTAAAAAGTTTCAGTGACCTCATGAAAAAATTATCTCATTATCAAAATGTTTTATGAAAAAAGGTTATTTTGGAAATTACGGCGGAATTTTTGTAAATGAAATGCTTGTTCCCGCTCTGCAAGAAGTGGAAAAAGCCTTTGCTGCTTTTAAAAAAGATCAGCAGCAAAAACAAAGACTTAAAGACTTGCTGCAAAATTTTGCCGGTCGACCAACCCCTTTATTTTATGCCGAAAATCTTTCCAGAAAATTTGGATTTAAGCTTTATCTTAAGCGCGAAGATCTTTTGCATGGAGGCGCGCACAAAACCAATAATGCGCTTGGACAGGCATTACTTGCCAAATACATGGGCAAAAAAGAAATTATTGCCGAAACCGGAGCGGGACAACATGGCTTTGCCACAGCGCTTTCTGGCGCACTACTGGGAATCCCCGTAAAAATTTTCATGGGAGCCAAAGATGTGGAAAGACAACACGCCAATGTCCTACGCATGAAACTCTGCGGAGCTGAAGTCATCTCCGTCCAAAATGGCTCAAAAACCTTGAAGGACGCCATCAATGAAGCATTAAGATATTATGTCGCCCACAACCAGGATGCCTATTATTTGTTTGGAACAGTCGCCGGGCCACACCCTTTTCCCAGCATTGTCCGTTACTTTCAAAAAGTAATTGGCGAAGAAACAAAAAAACAAATCCTGGCCCAAACCGGAAAATTACCAAATAAAATTATTGCCTGTGTTGGTGGAGGAAGTAACGCAATTGGCATTTTTTCAGCATTTATCAAAGATTCAAAAGTGGAATTAATTGGAGTTGAAGCCGCGCAAGGTGCCTCGTTAGAAAAAGGGAAACCCGGCATTTTACATGGATCATTATCGTACGTTCTGCAAAACAGTGACGGCCAAATTATAGAAAGTCAGAGCATTTCTGCAGGTTTGGATTACCCGGGAGTTGGGCCTGAACACAGCGCTTTAAAAGATCAAAAAAGAGCTTCGTACGTTCCAATTACAGACCAGGAAGCCCTTGATGCTTTTCAGCTTTTAGCAAAAGAAGAAGGAATCATTCCGGCTTTGGAATCTTCACATGCTCTTGCTTATGCCAAAAAACTTGCAGGAAAAATTCCAGCTGATTCTGTTGTAATCGTTAACCTTTCGGGGCGCGGAGATAAAGACCTTAATCAAATTGCCAACATTTTAAAATTTTAATTTTGCCCAATCACCTACTTACATTATGATTGACCGTTACGCCCAGACCTTTAAAGAATTGCAGAATAAAAAGAAACCCGCATTTTGCCCTTTTGCCGTGCTTGGACATCCAAATAAAAATGAATCTTTTAAACGCATTCAAGAATACATCAAAGCAGGAGCGGATATTTTGGAACTTGGAATCCCCTTCTCTGATCCGGTTGCGGATGGTCCGGCAATTCAAATTGCAGATGAAGAAGCCTTAAATTCAGGAATTAGCACCAGGGATTGCCTTGAACTCATCACCAAAATAAGAACTATAACCCAAATTCCCATTGGGATTTTATGTTATGGAAATATTGTCCTGCAATATGGCATTAAAAAGTTTTATAAAGATCTAAAAAACGCCGGAGCAGATAGCATTTTAATCGCCGACATACCTCTGGAAGAAATTGCGCCATTTCATCAAGCAGCCAAGCAAAATGGCATTCATCAAGTCATGATTGTCAGCGAAAACACAACTTTGAATCGCCTAAAAAAATTAGAAAAATTTAGCAGCGGTTTTTATTATGTTGTGAGCACAATGGGAGTCACCGGAGAAAGAAAAAACTTGAACGATAACGTCAAAAAACTTATCCGGAAATTACAAAAACACAGCTTGCTTCCTTTAATGATTGGATTTGGAATTTCCACTCCCGGACACATTAAAGAGCTTCAAAAAACAAACACAGATGGTCTTATTATTGGCAGCAAGCTGGTAAAAACACCTTTCAAAAAACTACCTTTAACTCTAAAAAAATTTAAAGATGCCTTCAACTCAAACTAAAAAATTGAAAAAATCCTCATTGGCACTGGGAAAAATTTCGGCCCTTGGAGCAGACCTGATCAAAGATGGAATGACCATTTTTACTTTTTGCTACTCGCAAACCGTTTTAGAAATCTTCAAAAAAGCCAAAACTCAAAAAAAAGATTTTCAGGTAATTTGCAGTGAAACCCGCCCAAATCTTACAGGCATAATAATGGCTAAAGAACTGGCAAAATTGAACATTCCAGTAACGATTACCGTCGATGTTTTAGCCCTTCAAAATCTTCGACAATCCGACCTTTTTTTATTTGGCGTGGATTCCCTGACTTCAACAAAAAAGATCATCAACAAAAACGGAACAACCTTGATGATCAAACTTGCCAAAATGCTTCAAGTTCCAAGTTTTGCCTGCACCAGTTTGAAAAAATCAGCCAATGAAAAACAGGCCAAAATGATGCTCAATAAAACGCGGCCATCAAAGGAAATTTGGTATAAAGCACCTTCAAAAATTATGCTAAGAAATCCCGCATACGATCTTACAGAACTCGTCGATATTACGGGAATTATTTGCGAAAAAGGAATACTGAAAACAGGAAATTAATTTTTCACAAACGCAGCTTTTTTGGTTACAAGATCAATCACCAAATTTCTGTCTCCATCAGCGGGAAGCATAATTTTTTGTCCCTTAATACTAAATTTAGCTTTCTCAATATCAATCTGAGGAAAATCAGCCGCCTGCTTTTCGTTCTTGATTTCGGAATTATAGAATTTCTGAATTTCAGTATCATAAATTCCTACAGAATAAGCATCTGTGGTTCCACCATACGCATTAAAATCAACTGCAACATAAACGACGTACTTTTGATCGCCGGTGACAAAGAATCTTGGAGCGACCTCAAGCGCATAAACAGGAGTTTTAACTAAAGCCTTTGGAAAAGCATCTTCTTCTGTAAAAGAATCAATTCCGGAAGCGCTTAAAAGATAATAAGTCCCTTTTACAAGCGTAGAAAGAGTCACATATTTTTTTGCGACAATTGGAACACTTACCCACTTACCATCAAGGAAAACTCTAATTGTAGAAAATAAGCTGCTGGAATTATCTTGAGCATTAAGGTCATAATCAAAATTCCTATAAGTCTCGACAGGTGGCAAATATTTGGCTACTCCTTTGTTAAATTTAAGATAAGCATCATGATAAACCGTCGTCCATTTTTTTTGAGCAGAATCAAACTTTTTTAAAACAACATTTTCAGGGCCACCATCCTGGAAAATCGCATAAACTCCTTGATCTGCAACCATCAAATCGCCATACATCACATCCAAACGGGTCAAATCTTTTTCTTTAAGATCTTTGGCCTGATAAGTATCCCATTTATCAGCATTCTTATCGTAATTAGATATTCCACCATTATTATAGGCATTCGACCCAACCACAACCCAAACCTGGCCATTATGGGCATAAACATTAGAACCAAACGCACTTCCCCCAATATTTAATTCTTTACCATAAACTGTGGCCTTGTGAGCCTTTGTATCGATTTTAGCCACTCCTTCAAAAGTCCCTACCCAAAGAGTATCGGCATCAACCGCAAATTGAAGATTACGCAATTCTTTAAGCCCATCTTTTTGAGTATAAAAATAACTAACTTTATTTGCATTCAGATCAATTTCGTAAATCCCTTTTCCATTGCACGCCACATATAAGGAATCATTGATTAATGCCAAATCACGCCCACAATCCGTACTGTTAAAATTTGCATATTCAAGCAAATTCCCCTTCAAATCATATTCAAGTATATAAGGATTGGAATTTACAAAAACTTTATTATTCCAAACAATTGGCTTTAAAATGCTATAACTTTCATCCACCGAAGGAAAATCCGCAAGATTCAAATGCGCAAAATCCACCTTTGGAACACCAGCCAGAAAAACCTGTTTTAACGAAGAAATCTGGTCAGAACTTTTGGCCTGTGAACTTCCTTGTGTTTGAGTCGCCCCTTGATTTTGAGCAACTTGAGATTGTTGCAAAGAACAACCAACTCCCAAAAACATTACACTAAAGGCTAAAAACAATAATTTAGAAGTATTTTTCAACATAAATAAATTTATAAAATTTTAATCAATAACACGACATTAACAACACTATACAGGAAAAAGTATTACAAAAAATTAAATTTTAGTGTTCCTTTTCAAAAAAGGCACAAAGCAGACAGCTGCAATCAAAGCGCCAATAACATTACTGATCAAATCCAGCCAGGTATCATTTATGCTTGAAGAAAACCTTAAATATGCAAAATTTTGCAGGAAAAATTCCGCTATTTCATTGGCAACGCCCAAAGCAATCACAATCAAAAAACTAAAGATAAAAAACTGGAATTTGTTAATTGCCAATTTGCTATCTTTAACGACCAAAAAGCAAACCATAAAAGCCAGAAATCCTCCACCAAACATATGCATAATTCTATTGCCAAGCTCCGGATCTGCAACACCGAAACTGGCTGTATAAGCAATAAAACTAACTATAATTATTAAAAATATCGAAATAAAAGATTTACCTGTAATTGGTGTAAATTTGTTTTTAAAAAAGAACGAAAACAAGAAATAAAGAACTACATAAGCCAAACACATGGCAATAGTAAGCAGGAGCAAATACATGAAAATTTCATTAAAAATTAAGATCCTTAATCCCCAAACCTCTCCCGGTTTAGCAAATCAAATGGCACTATAACACGGGTTTGTGCTATTTTACAGCTGCCACAGTGGTAAATTACCTAAAATATATCCATGGAACTTATTGCAACCTGCGCCTTTGGACTGGAAAAACTCGTCCAAGATGAACTTAGAAACCTTAAGCTTTGGACTACCAAAACCGAAGATGGAAAGGTTACTTTTGAAGGCGACGAACTTGCGCTTATTAGAGCCAATCTTTGGCTGCGCTGTGCCGACCGCGTTCAAATTAAAATCGACGAATTTGAAGCCACCACTTTTGACGATCTTTTTGATCAAATTCAGCCAATTGAATGGGAAAAACACATTGGTATCAATGATTCTTTCCCGGTACAGGCAACCAGCGCAAAATCGATGCTCCACAGCGAACCGGCCATCCAAAGCATCGTCAAAAAAGCAATTGTGAAAAGATTGCAGCAAAAATACAATTTGGAGATTCTGCCGGAAAATTCGGGGGCTGTTTACCAAATTATGGTTAAGGCCAACAAAGATCAATTTACCATTAGTATTGATTCTTCCGGAGAAAGTCTGCACAAACGCGGGTATCGCCTTAAGGCAAATTTGGCTCCCATTAAAGAAACTTTAGCTGCCGCCATGGTCAAACTTTCGGACTGGCTACCCGCCGGATTACCCAACGGAATACCCGAACGAAGCTTTGTTGACCCTTTCTGCGGAAGTGGAACCATTGCAATTGAAGCGGCCCTGATGGCAAGCGACATTGCCCCAGGATTAAAGCGCGAATTCGCCTTTCAAAATTGGCCGTGGATTGATCCAAAAAAAATCAAAGAAGCCTATGATGAAGCAAACGAAGCCGCAGCAGGCAGCGAAAAACAAACACCGGAAACCAATGCCGACCAGGCAGACACAGCAAAAATTCAAGACGCCAAATCTTCAAAAAAAATCCCCATTTACTGTTTTGATATTGATGCGCAAGCTTTGGAAATAGCGCAGGAAAATGCCAAACGCGCCGGTTTTACCAGCATCAATTTTAAACGCGCCGACTTTAACGACCTGGACTTCAGCAAGTTTGAAAACTGCACGTTCGTCACCAATCCGCCATACGGTGACCGCCTGGAAGAACAAGCCCACGTAATAGAAATGTACCGCCAATTTGGAAAAAAATTCGCTCAAACCAAAAACTGCTCACTGTTTATAATAACTTCCAACGAAAATTTCCCATTGCTTTTTGGCCGTCCAGCAGACAAAAATCGCAAATTATTTAACGGAAACATCAAATGCTATCTGTTTTCATATTTTTCTAACCCCTCTTAAATGATTTACATTAATGAAGACAAGTGGGACGACATCAAACGTGATTTTTTGGATTCGATTGAATATGAAGTCAGTGAAGAACCTTTGGTTTACTTTGACCACAAAACCAACACACAGGAAGAAATCGGCATTCGTGAAACTTACGAGTTTTCCAAAAATAATATGGATTACATGCTCATTTTGGATAAAGAGCACCGCCTAACAAAGACCTCTTCCGAAAAAGGCGGAAAACTAAAAGAGCATTATAGCCGCAGCCCGGACGAGTTTAGTTACAAACTAAGCGTTAAATACCGCGACCTTGATGGCAGCTGGAAAGACAGTTCCAGCCTGGAAACCAATTTGGAACAATAGACTCTAGCGACAGACTTTTTTGAACATGCTTAATTATTTTTCCCCAAAATAAATTTGAAAGAATCCACATTAATTAAAAAAGCTTTTACATTTTTTCTGCTCGCGCTTTTGTTTTCGCTGATTTTTTGCGGAATCTCGATTCTTGTCACAAAAGATCACCGCATCAACATCCTTGCTTATGCTCTTGGAGTTCCTTTTACAATCATGCTCTTAAAAGGAAAAGAATTTGCAAAAATTGAAGACATCAAGAAAAATAAAAAATGGCTGTTAATAGCCCTTATCACCCCCTTTGCCTACACGACGGTTTTATATCTGCTCGGCAAATATGTTTTCCCTTTTTCGCCTGATCCACTGGATCAAAACCAAAATATTTTATACCAAACCGTCTTCATTTTATTAAGTGTGATTTTTGAGGAAATCGGCTGGCGGGGATATTTGTATAAATATTTCACCATGGAGGGCTGGTTTAAAATGAATTTATCAATCAGCTTTTTTTGGGCTTTGTGGCACCTGCCCGCAATTTTATATGGAGGATACACTATTCCCGGACCGTTCTGGATTGGGGTAATCCTCTTCTTCGTGAATCTGACTCTGGCGAGTTTTATGCTCGGCTGGATCCGCCAAAAAACCGGAGGCATCCTTGCCCCTACGCTTGTCCATGCAGGAAACAACATCGCCATGATTCTTTTTGGAATCAGCGGCCCACTTTTAAACGAAAGCGGAATAATTTTTACAATCATCCTTGCTGGCTTCGTTTTCTTCACCAAAGCCTGGAAAACGCCAACACTGTTTCAATTAAATGTTTTAAAACAGAAGTATTTAGGCTAAAATATAAGTCGGAAGATAATTTAGTTCCGCATGAAAAATAAAAAAACAATCATAATAGGCATCGCAATCGCAGCCATCACAATTATCGCAATAATCACAATCGCTGCCATAAATTTTGGTAAATTCGGCAAAATTTTGCCACAAGAAAACAAACAGATTACCAACGATACTCAAGCCAAAACCACCACCACGCAGACGCAAACTCAAACAGAAACTCAAACCAAGGCCACCGACAACACATTGGAATTCAAATCCCGCTTCGGCTACATTATGAATTATCCAAAAGATTGGATTATTGATGATTCCCAAAAAAAGGCTCCCGCGGAATTCATCAATGAACCATCGGGTAAAGCCTTCGTTAGCATCCAGATGTCAAATGATCCCCGCCTAACCAAAACAGGTGGGCGCGCACTCGTATTAACCGACATTAAAAAATCTTTCGAAAGTAATTCCAAATACAAACTCGAACTTTTTGAATTGGACAATAAGACAAACGACCTCAGCGAGAGCTACTTCGCCGCCGGATCATACGCAGATGGAACCAAAAATTGGCGTTTTAAAGAAATCGGCATTTTAAATGATAGCGGTACAATTTCAACATTCCGTGAAATGGTACTTAAGGAATACGCCGGAACCTATGGGACAACCCTGGATAATATTTTATTCAGCTTTCATAATAAAGATTAAGGATCCACGGGACAACGCACTTCATAATTATCACAAAATGAAAAAACAACATTTCACATTCCCACTGCTGAGCCTGGCGTTTTTTGGCGCATTCGTTTTGGCCATTCCTCTTCCGTTTGTGACTTTGTTTGCCGTAGATACCAATACGCCGAACTCAATATTTTCGGATTTGAGTTCGAACAATCCATTTTTTGACGCTGTAAATTATGTTCAATCACAGGGCATTGTCAGCGGATATGAAAATGGCACCTATAGGCCGGATAACCAGATCAATCGCGCCGAATTTGTTAAGATTATTATTGGGGCAAATTTCACAAAAGAACAAATTTCAGGATGCACGCCAACCAAAACTTTTCCCGATATTCATAATAGTGACTGGTTTTATCAATATGTCTGCGTGGCTTCCAATAACGGAATTGTAAACGGTTATCCCGATGGCTCTTTTAAGCCGGGAAACTATATAAATTTTCCCGAGTCTTCCAAAATTATTGTAAACGCATTTGGTTATCAAACCTCTCAAAAAGAAATTTGGTATCAATCATTTGTAGAAAAACTGGAAGAGCTAAAGGCCATTCCGGTAAGTATTTGTTCCGTTACGAAAAATATTTCACGCGGGGAAATGGCCGAAATGATTTATAGATTAAAGAAAGGGATCACAACCAAAAGTTCAACAAATTTCTTTACCGGAAATCCGCAAACCCTGCAAACAACCACATTTGTAAAATCATACCGACTGAAAGACACCGCTGATACATACGCAATAACTCAAACTTTGGATGGCGAATATGCCATAACGGGACACACGGTGAATCATAACGAAATGAAAGGACCAAGTATGTTTTTTATTAAAGCCGACAGTAACGGAAATAAAAAGTGGAGCAAACTTTTTGACAATGGCGGTTCCGAGGGCTACGCAATTACTCAGCTTACAGACGGCAACATTGTCGCAGCCGGCGAAGTCAGTAACGAATTTATAACAGACGCGGAACAGGAAACGCTTGAAGGACAGGGAGATAATTTTATAGTAAAACTTGATGGCAACGGAAACAACATTTGGACAAGAACAGTAGGCCAAAAAAGCACGGACATCGCGACTAAACTTTTCCCAACCAAAGATGGTGGATTTGTAATGTCCGGATCGACAGGAGTCTTGGTCGGACAACCGGATGTAGCAGACATAAATGACACTGTGTTGCTTGGAAATTTTGATGCCAACGGCCAAACCAACTGGCTCAAAAAAATTGAAGGTGATGAAAAAATGACTAAATCCGTAAAACAAACTGCGGACGGTGGTTATATTTTGATCGGCAATGTCAAGCTTGTAGAAGAAAATGACCAGAAAGTACCCGCATTGGTTAAATTGAAACCAAATGGCGAATTTGAATGGGCTACCGGCCTGGAAAATTTACCGATTGAAATTCCAAATTTGATAATGAACCCGGATGGAAAAAGCTTCACGGTGGGAACCCCAAACAAAATGCATTTGGCATTCGGCCAATTCCTGACAGCGGATCAAACCAATGACGGCGGATATATTGCCCTTGGAAGTTATTTTTCCGCTATTTCAACCGCCGAACTCGCCAAATTACAAACGGAAGCTTTTAAAGAATGGAGCCTGGTAGCCGTTAAAACGGATTCAACCGGAAAACTGCAGTGGGCAAGAACCATTAAAGTAAAAAGGTTTTTAGAAGACGTTGTCATTAAAAAAACCTCCGATGACGGATATATCATCATGGGAAATAATCTTGTTGGCGGATACGTCAATAAAGATACCATGGCCCAATCAAAAATATACGATCAAATGATGGCGGATTACTACGCAAAATATCCAATTATGAGCCCTGAAACTCCCGAATCCAAAAAAGCTTTGGACGCAATTTCAAAAGAGATAGAATCCTGGCAATCAGGTTTAATGGTTAAAAATATTGTCTTAATAAAACTGGACAAGAATTTTAATTATCAATGGGGCAAAAACATTGGTGGAACAAAAGATTTGGATGGATACGACATAACGCAAACCGCAGATTCCGGCTACGCAATAACGGGAACATGGCATACGGGAATTAAACACCGGGTTCTAACTTCAATCCTGGAATATACCGAAGCGATGATTATGAAGTTGGACGTAAATGGAAATTTGGGCAACAGCGACCTTGTTGCGGATTTCAGCGACACCGAAGCAAGTGACGTCAGTTCTTATATTGTTACAAATAAATTAACTTCGCCGGAATTGGTGGTGGAATATCCCATGGATAACATTGCCAGAACCATCAAGCTAAGCAATAAAACAGGAGTAAGCACAACCGCTTCGGAAGCCACGACTTATCAAACTCAAATTTGTGTAGCAACAAACACGAACGGCTTTACTGGAGGAACCGGTACCGGCACAGGTACGGGCGGCGCAACTCCCACCACCAAAACACGGCCTCAAATGAAATATGACGAGACCAATGCAATAACAGCCACAAGCCCAAAAGGGATCATAATCAATGATGAATTAATGCCCGTCCTAAAGGGAATATTCAATGACGTAAAGTTATGGGATGACTTTGCCGGAGGATGGGTTGCGTATAGATTTAGCCGGCTCGTCACAAAAGACGATATCGGGAAAATAGTAACCGCTCTGGAAGGTCGTGGCTACAAAATCGACAGTAACGTCAACGGAGATTTTACCGCCACAAAAATCGGGCTAACCCTAAACTTCCACTTCAAACTTGGCGACACGAATACCGGCCAAGTGGATGTGATGTATTAAGCAACTATTTAACCTCGAACGGCAAAATGACTGCCAAAACAGCTTTGGTTGTTCGGAAAGGTTTTGCTAAGCCTGCTGACTATTTTGCAGTTGATTTTGTTGCTGACTTTGTTGATTACCTGAAGATTGAGCTCACCCCGAGGGCTTGCTTAATATATAAATATGTTGTACAATGGTACGATATGTTTCTTAATACATATTCAATACATATTTCTTAACCAAAAAAAATATGGAAAATAAAAACAAACTCTTCTACTATCTGCCAATGGCATTGCTTGCCGCAACAGTAGTAGTCGGTGGTGTATCATTTTCAGTTTCAGCGCTCCATAATAGTGGAAGTGCAAATCTGGTTGCTATGAGCGGACCAGATGAAGGACAAAACGTACAAGTTCCCGGTGGCGCAGGAGGCGTCGGTATCCCTGATCAAGGCGGTAATATGCAACCCGGTCAACCTGGCGGTCAATTTGGTCAACCGAACCAACCTAATCAGCCTGGTCAATTCGGTCCTAATCAACCAAACCAGCCAAATCAACCTAATCAATTCAACCCTGGTCAACCCGGTGGTCAATTCGGACAACCTAACCAATCTGGTCAATTCAACCCCGGTCAGCCAGGTTTCAATGGTGCTCCAGGTTCTTGCGGTACAGGTCCAGGCACTTGTTCGGGCATAGGTCCTGATGACATAAACCAAAAAAACGGAGGTAATGGCGGTCCTAACCAAGGCCAAGGCTTCAACCCTGGCTCCGGTCAGAATGGTAATGGTCCCGGTTTCGGACAAGGTGGCAATCAACCTTATCAATTCAACCCTAATCAGCCAAATCAACCCGGTCAACCTGGCGATCAATTCGGTCAGCCTGGTCAATTCAAACCTGGTCAACCAGGTCAACCTGGTCAGCCCGGCGGTCAATTCAACCCAAACCAACCGAACCAACCCGGTCAACCTGGCCAACCCGGCCAACCTGGACAACCCGGCCAGCCTGGTCAACCCGGTCAGCCTAATAACAATTTCAACTTCTCGTATATCCAACCGGCTAAAGGTCAAAAGTTTGCAGTTCCCAAGGATCTAAATATCACCGACACTTCAATTAGTGATCAGGATATTAAAGATCTGAAAGCTCTTGTCGTTAAAGTAAACAGAATAATTTCTTCCAAAACATTACTTTACCCTTTAAGTGTTGTAGCAATGAGTCTTTCCGAGGCCTGTGATATTCTTGGCCTTGAAATGGATGAAGCAGACGCGTCAGGTAATGTCCCTGATCAATGTAATGGAAGACAGGCTTTGATCAAACTTATGACAAAAGCTAAAACTTCCAAGATCACAAGCAAGATGATCAAAGATATGAAAACCAACCTAAAAGCTATGATGAAAAGTGTTGAAACTGAACAAAAAGAACTTGCCAAGGCACTTGCCAATGACAACAGCGACAACTAAAAATCAGCTTTCAAATATCGAAACAAAAAAGGGGCCCGCCATCAGCGAGCTCCTTTTTGAAATAACAACCGGATTATAGCGCTTTTTAAGTTTATTGCGCCATTTTATTGCTCCGTTGGCTTGTCCACAATCAAATAAAGCGCCGCCGTATTGTCACCAAGATAATCTGAGTCAATATCAATAGTCATATTCCCTTTTTCCGCAGAGATATGCTCAATCGTCCACGATGGATCGGTCGTAATTTTCCATCCGGCATTTTTTAAATCCTGCCTGTATTTATCATATGCTCCTTTTTCCACCTCTCTAAAACCCACAACAATACTACCATCACTAACACCCGATGGAGCCGCCATCGTCGCATCTATTTTTGCATATTTAAACACCGGAACTTCACTCGACATTTCTTTTGGCCAGGCAACAACCTCTCCGGATCCTTCTTCCGCAAAGTCAATTTTAGTACCACCCATTATATTTTCCGCAAGTTTTTTCCCGGCTTCTTTTGCAGCATTTTCGCTTAAAGATCCAGTAACCGGAGAAGTAATATTACCGCTATTCTGGGAACAACCCGTCAAAACGACCCCAATGGCAAAAAGGGAAACAACAATTTTTTTCATAAAAATATTCTTAAATGATTGCCCCAAAAGGATATCAAATTAATAAAGTCACTGCAAATTTGAATCCGCTCACGTGAACAAAATGCAAATCAACAACCTCTTTAACAAATCAAACAAATAAGAGTAATATGACACTTGGGTAAAATAAAAATTATTCAATAAATAAAAAAATATGATAAATCCAACACCGGGAATATCTCTAGTTTCCAAACTTTTAATTGGAGGATTAACCGTAGCTACCGTTGGCGGAGTCTATGTTGCCACACAGCAACCGCTGATGTTTCAGTTCGTATCACAAAAAGTCAACGACATAGTTACTCCAAAACCACTCATCGGGACATTAACACCTGCTCGCGACCTAAGAGGCACATGGTCTTCCAGCCTTAGGGGCAAAGGATTTCAAATATATGGTGTGTTTGTAACCGGTCCAGCCACTACTAAAGTTTATGAAGACGGCGATATCGAGTTAAAAATAGACAGTGTGGAAAACAACATTGGCAATGGTCAAATTACTTACTCCAATATGTGTGCCACCGGCGAAACAACTGTCCCGGGAGTTAAAACATTTTCCGTACCAAAAACCTGCAATCCAAATAGTGGAGCTCAACCTGTTACTATGAAAATTAGCGGAAGCGCGATCGAATTTACTACCCCCGAAGGCACCGTAATGGCAGGCAGCTTTACAACAGATATCATGAGCGGAGCAATGTCGCTCAACACCCCTTCCGGAGTCCTAAAAGGAGAATTCCATCTTTCTCGACAGAAATAATAAAGAGCTACCAAAAAATGCTGCCTCACTTTAATTTTTTAATAGTGGGATTTCCAACAAGCGAGCGCATCTGTACAATCGCGACTTCATTTAGTTGAATCAATCTTTCCTTTTGAACAAGCCCTTGGCGAATAAACACGGCATTTAATGACTCCAGGTTTGTCAAACAAACCAGCTGTACCACAGAAGCATGATCGCGCAGATTACCATCCTCTTTTGGATTGGCAGTTTGCCACTCTTTAGCCGTCAGACCAAAAAGCGCCTTGTTAAGAACATCGGCCTCACTGGCATAAGTAATATTAATTTGAGCAGCGGAAAGATGAGCCGGAATCAAATACTCTTTGATAGCATCTGTGTGAATACGATAATTAATTTTCGCCAAATTACGCTTAATGTCCCAACCAAGGTTAAGACGCTGATTTTCTTCCTCTTTGAGTCGTTGGAATTCCTTGATCAAATAAAGCTTAAATTCAGGCGAAAGCCAAGTCGCAAACTCAAAAGCAATGTCTTTATGGGCAAAGGTGCCGCCATATCGACCAGTTTGCGAAATAATGCCAATAGCATTGGTAGCTCGAATCCAACGCTTTGGGCTAAGAAAAAAGCTATTCAGTCCAGATTCATTTTTAATTCCATCGAATTCGATGGAATTAAAAGTCTGATTGTTAATTCTCTCCCATAAGCCTAAAAACTCAATAGTAGCTCTGCTTCTCATCCAGTTTTGCAAAATATAGTCACTTCGTTCAGGATCTTTATAACGAGCAATATCGGTCAATGAAATGTAATCATTTTCACTTTGTTTAAAAATTACAATTTCAGTCCCCTTAACTGTTATTTTTTGTATAATAGTCATGCAATTAAAAAATTAAGAGATAAGTATCTCCATAATTTCAGATCGTGATTAACAAAATCTAAATTCTACTTAAATTTCACGAATTTCCTGGATCTCTCCTTGGTATCTAATCGCGATTCCTCGTGCCGTCACACAAAACCATCGCGGTTTTTCCGTCGCGCCATGCTGAATAGATGAGCTCGCTTCACTCACACCAGAAATAGGTACTTCCGGCGTGCTGGTCAATTCCGTAATTTTGCGAATTGCATCAATCGCCACACGAGATATTGAGGCTATATTTTCAATTGCCTCAACCGCTACTTGCTCTACATTTTTGGCTGACGATGTCTTAGTTTCGCCATTTTTAATATTATTTGGAGTTGTTTCGATAGTCATAAAATTAAGTTTAAAAATTAAATAAAAAAAATCCCCGAAACTCAGGGACTTATGAATGCAACGAATCAAAATTATTTATGCACAAAGTTATCCCCAGCTTCTATTTTTAAGCGCGAGGAGTAAAAGACCACGTGACCAATTCTGAGCTTCTGTGTAAATCATAGAAAAAATAAACGCAGCCCCATCATATCAACTAATCAACGCCCGTCAATGGCGACGTAGTCACATAAAGTGGATATTCTGAACAGTCATCTCTCCGCGCAAAGAAACCCGTTTATGATCTTCCAACAAATCTTCATGCAATTCCTGTTTTCTAGTTTGAATCGCAAAATAAGTTTGAGCAAATGCGATTTCTTCTTTTCTTGGATCACCATTTTGAGCGATTAAATAGCAGGCGTAACGCGATAAAAAATAATCATCGACCTTTCTTTCGGCTTCAGAACCTACTAAAACCATTTTGGCGGCGCCGCCAATATGGTCGGATGGTGCTTGTTGACTGGATTTGCACGCTTCTTTAGCTTTCGCAATTACACCCTCAAATTTTCTCCATTCGGTATATCCCAAAGCAGGCATCAGTTCCCTGGCACTCCAAAATTCCTGACCATGCTCATTAATATGCCTGATCTTTTCAAAAATATTGTTAACCATAAAAATGAAATTATAGAATAAACATTTCTATAATTTCACATCACCATTAACAAAATCTAAATTCTACTTAAACTCCATCGAATTCGATGGAACTTATGGGAACGATGCGCTAATTAAACCTTAGTCTCCTTTTTAAGGATGAGCATAAACGTCAAAAGTGCGACTACGAGCGAGGCCAGGTTGAAAGACGCAATTTCATTCAGCCCCGACATAAAACCGTCCACAACCAACAATAAAACCCCAACCACGTAAATCCCAACAAAAGTCGGCTGAATATTTTTATTTCCAAATGCAATTTTCACAAACTGAAACATCCACGCCAGAATAATTACACCAAGACCGATAAAAGTAAGCATATTGATGTTATTAAAGATTATTTAAAAGTTTATTTTTTTACCTGGCTGACAATCAAAGTCAGAAGAGCGCCCAATCCGGTTCCAATTTCCAAATAAAAATTCAGATCACGCGGAGCCGAGTTCATAACCATATCCACAACCAAAAGCACAATACCTATGGTTTGTATTAAAGAAAAACCCCAGGTGATCTTGGTATCACGAACCAGCATATAACCGATCTGAACTATCCAGGAAACAACAATCAACAATAATCCAATCGAAAAAAGCGGGATATTCATGTGGAAAATTAAATAATGTTTATTTCGGGAGATATTGTAGCAGATTTGCAAAATGATCCAAAATGGAACTTTGTTTTTACGGCTAATTTATGCTAATATTAAGGATAATCATATATTTGCATTATGACTGACCAAAAAGACAAAGAGCCCACATTACCTTCAACCCCCACCCTGCCTTCCGCCCAGCCTGAAATAGTTGAAGCGCTCGCACCAACCGATGATCCAATTCAGGCAATTACAGAAGGTGTATCAATGGTTGTATCAAAAGCTGAAAAACTCGCACAACTAAGAGAAGCTCGTGAGGTCGTGGAGGATGATTCAGACTTGACTGATATTTTCATGTTTGTAAGGGGCGATATTCCTCTCACAAAAAAAGCGCTCTTGGAATCGTTTCCTAACGCCAAAGCTCTTGTAATTACGCAAGAACAACTGTGGCAAATTGAAGATTGTGTTGATAATGATCCGGAAAGCGCCGGAAATCGCTTTGTTTATATAAACACTTCAGGTAAAAAAAGAACTGTAAAAGGTGATTATTTAGAGGAGGAACCATTGGTCATTTTTATTGAAGAGCTTGGGGAGGAACCTGCGACTTCGCTTAAAGATTCTCCAAGTCGTAAAGCTCTACCTTCTCGGGACTTAGTTTATAAATGAGAGTCAAGGAGCAGATATTCCACCAGAGATCAATGCATTACATGGTTATCTTTTGGGGCTTCAATGCCTTAACCGAATTAAATTTGTCGAAAAAGAGTTAGAGCAAGCCTCTCCCAATTTTAAAAAGATAAATCGCGCGATGGTTCTTGCCTTAGGTTGGGCCACAATTCTTTCAAGAGGATATCAAGATGAAAGCTTCCTAAATGCAGTAAATGAGCTTCGGGGTAAATAAGATTTTTTTTGACTAATTGACAAAAGTGGCGTAATATAGTGACAGTAGTGGGGAGACCCTCCCAATAAATGAGGCTTTCAAACCACTACACTTAAAAAGAATTATAGTTGATAAACGCTCTGCAAAGAATGCGTTTTTTTGTTGTTATAGCTCTTTTGGAAATAATTGAACTTATTAACGAGACTCAACTTTGCCCTACTTCCAGTGTGCTTACCGGTCTTGATGTAAGTGGTTATACCTAGAAGTAAATCGGTAAGCTGCATCAAATCGTGCGCTCTACTGTCAATCCTATAGCATCTTGATAAATTATTGCTATCTCTGACTTTTTCTTCAAATTTATAGCCGGTTGCAGTGCTAAAATAGTCCAGAAAAAAGACCGATTCGGAACAATGCAAATCTTTCAGGGCATCAATATTTAAACTACCCAATTTTTCAAAAAAATTGTTTATTGAGCTTAAATGATCATCAATAAAAGGAAAATTGAAAAACATGATCGGCAGAGGCCCTTTATTCCAATAATGGAAATACTGTTCAATGAATTCCTGCGCAATGAAAGATCGCATCAGATTTATACTGGACCATTTTACTTCACGTATTTGTTTCGATACCGACCCCAGTTCTATAGCTCTTTGTTCCTCGGTTTTACTGACATCTGATTGAATCCTTTTTGCATGAAACGATTGAGCGTTTTCTCTTACACGGAACAACGCCTGCGTTAATGCCGGAGTAAGACGTTTTTCCACGCACAAAATACCAATGCGGCGTGCTCGAACGTCCTCATCCATAAAAAAATCAAATTCGGTAAACTTTTCTGGAGCTTTAATCATCATGAAATTATTATTTACCCGAATTATAGACTTCTCCGGTTATAAACTTAAATAGCAAATTTCAATTAGGCCCTTACGCCCCCCTACCCCTCCAAAACATTCTTCAATCCCTGAAGAACATTTATCGCGCAAGGGGCTTCCAGGTCACCAAAATCGACCCACTCCAAATATTCCAGCTCGGTTTCATTTTTGGAAATTGCTTTCAGGGTATAGCGGACCTTATAACCGGAATCGACCGAGTCGAGCTGAAAAATCGCATCAGGTTCAAATTTCGAAACAAGATACTCCCCTTTTTGCCCGGCCGCATTAAAATTCACATATTTTGTCCCCATCGCAATCGGCAAATCAGCAACCTCTTTAACAATGGAATCAAACCACAAAGGCGTATTGTTTGGATTGATAACAAACTCAAAAACCTCCGCCAAAGATTTGTTGATAATGATAGAAAGTTTGGATTGGTTCATGGGGAAGGGGGAAATTTTGGCTGGGGGGTAGGATCTAACACCCATTTACACCATTAAGTTAATAGAATATTCTTTTGAATTAAGACGAAACAAAATACTATCCTTCGTCTGCTCGTTAATCTTTAATTCACCATAATCAAACTCTTTATGATGATTCGGGCACAAAATAATAATATTGTCTGGCATCTCATTTCCTTTCTGTGACTTTGCCTTGATATGAGCCGCTTCAATATAACGATCACCATTCCTTTTTAAAACAAAGTAACCACATATCTGACATTTATAACCTCTGGCTCTTTTGAGGCGAGAAATAGTTACATTATCTCTTTTATACATCTTCCCTTTCAACTCAATCATTTCAGGCTCAACAGGTGAAAGATTAGCAAAATACCTGGCATCATCAGCCTCAGAATCAGTTTTTATTTTCTCTTCGATTTCTTTTTGTTCCTGTTCATCACGGTTTTTAAAATTTTCAAAATTATATTCCTCACCAGTAATAAATTTATAAATATCACCAAGTTTTTTCGCATCATTCGATTTGAGTCCAGAGATAGAAAGAGTTTGAATCTCATCAACTATTACCTGTTTTGCCACATCGACATCTGAAAGAAGAAACCCAATTTGGCCCACCCGCTTTTTCCCACCCAAATATTTTTCCAAATCCAGTTCTTGCGGAAAACGCATAGAAAGAGCCCTTTTTGCTCGGAGATTGGAAGCTAAAACACCATCCTCAAAGCCTTCGTAAAGAGTTTCAACAGGCGGTAATAATATTTTCACGTCACAATATATTCCAACAATCAAATTCTTGTTGTTTACCGAATTCTTGCTCGAAAAGACTACAATACCCCCATTACCAAAGTCCTTTGGCGGATTTGTCCACTGTAAGAAGCCATAAACAGAATCCTCTTCATCAAGATTTTTTTTATCAAACTTAAAATTCAATGATTCATGCCCTGCATGACTTCTTGCATAAACATGCCCTGCCTTGGGATTTACATAGGCATTAGTCCACCCTGCAGCATTCCAAGTAAGATTTCCAATGATTACCGATCTATCAATCATGAATATAATTTCAAAAGAGATTTTTTTATAGCAATGGCATGTTGTTTAATAAACTCTGGAGGTAAAGCATTCCCTATCATCAAAGCAACACCCTGCCTACCTTTTTTAAGAGAAAAATAATAATCTTTTGGGAAAGTTTGTAAAAGCGCAGCTTCACGAAGAGTAATTGCACGATTCTGTGAAGGATGGAGAAAACGTCCTTTCGAAGGACTTATGCAGCCACCAGTTATGGTAGGAGAAACATTCTTCCACGCCATTCTTCCATAAACATCTTTAAAGCCCCCAGGGAATTTTTTATGACACTCCAAATGCAAACGTTTGGGAAGATCACTTCTACTTCCTCCATCCTTAGGAATCAGCTTTATCATTTCTAAAACCTTAGGAGTTCTCTTTTCTTTTATATCATGCAAAGGATCTCCTGTTTCACCAGGACGAGGCATACCACCAATCGCATCGCTTACTGTAACTTTTTCAGCAGTTCCTTCTGGTAAATTAATCTTTCCGACACGACTAGAGACTAATATCATTCTTCGTCGACGTTGAGGCACACCATAATGAGCAGTATTAAGAACAAGTGGAGTGCCATTTGATTCATATCCCAAATCCTCCAGTTCTTTTTTAAACCTTTTCATTCTTCGATTTTCAGCCAAAGCAGGAACATTTTCCATCATGACTGTTTTTGGAAGCAGTTCTTTCACTAATCTTAAATAATCAAAAATAAGATCGTTTCTTGCGTCTTTCACTTCTTTACCATTACGAGTTCTCATTGAAGAGAATCCTTGGCATGGTGGGCATCCAGCCAATAAATCAAGTTCGCCTTTTTTTAATTTGAGCTTTTCAAGTATTTCTGTACCAGTTAATTTTCTGATATCTTTGTGCCATATATTTACTTTAGAATGATTGACCCGATAAGTTTCTACAGCAAGAGAATCTATTTCAACGGCACCAATCACATTAAAACCAGCTTGTTTTAAACCTAGAGTTAATCCTCCACAACCGGAGAATAGATCTATTGCAGTAAGTTTTTTGTTTTCAATTTTCATAATTAATCTTCAAAACTAAAAGCGATCGCATAATTACCTTCAGGAAAGCGAAGTTGGGGTAACCATACAGGCTCACCTCGATGACTTTCTTTCAACCGATACATGAAAAGAGTTACAGCATCTTCGGGTACCAGTTTATCTTCACCACCAGAGTAAAACCCTTGAGTTTCGCGACGAGGCGCATTAAGATCGTTACCACGTCGAACCCGTATATATGCCCTAGAACCTTTTAGAGTTTTTATTTTCTCGAGTGCCGCCCCCAAAGTCTTAGGATTCCACAACTCAGCCCCTTCATCAGGGTCATGTTTGCATTTTTGTATTATCTCTATGATTGAGTCAATGTCAGTCTCGAAATATTCATTTGCGTTATCATAAGCGACAAACTTCTCATCGAGCCATTCAGTTACTGGCAAAATCTCTTTGGTTCTGAGTGGATATCTTGGATTCACCCATCCGCCAGCAATATAAACGCCAATAGAATTCGGATCCAAAACGTTAGATCGAGTTGCCTTCATCGGGGATGACAAATAAATACCTTCAAATTTCCCTTCCGGGTATTTACTCACCAATTCTCGCAGAGCTTTTTCCATCTGATGAATTATACGAAAATGTTCGGCCAATTTTTCCGGAAGAAACAAGCGAGTAACCCCAACATGCTTTTCTCTATAACCATACATACGAGCGTGCTGAAGTACAGTGTCAGAATTAGGTCGTTTCGGATTTCTTCCGTAATAACTGGTAATCAAATTAGGAATAGTCACGCCTCTTCCAAGTTTGTTGCCACCGACAAAAATACTATACACATGATCTGGCTTCACCGCCTCATCCGAATTCGAATTAATTTCTTTTATGCTTGCACCTCGCAACAAGAACTCAATTCGTTCGAGAATTTTTTCAAATTCAGGCATCACGGGCTCAGTTTTAGAAATATCCTCATAAGCCATAAACAGATCTTTCTTTAACTTCTCAAAAGCAGATGATTTCTTATCTCTAAACGCGTTTATAGTGTCTTCCCTAAATGAATCAATTAGACTAACTACATGCTTATGATCGATTTTAGTGTGACTGATATGACAAAGAAACGAAAAATTTTCGCTCGGATAATTTATATTTCTTGCAGTCGCAGCAACTAGAAAACTCAAAACGGAATCTCTCAATCCAACAGGGATTTTGTGTGTTGGATTTGGCTGATAGCCAGACTTCAGTTCATCAACCTCATCCAGATTAGTGTATCGTAAAAGTTTTGATTCAGATTCGAAGAATGCTTCTCCTCCTACATAACCTGCACCCGGCTCACTTAATACTGTAAAAGATGGACGGTACAAACCATCTGGTCTCTGCAAAAACAGTGCTTGGGGTGTCGCAGTCACTTGCAGATACGTGTTAATCTGAAAAAATTGTCTAAGTTCGGTGATGTACTTGTTAATAGCACTAATTTCCTCAGTTCTCTTTTTTGCATTTTTCTGCGTGTTAGTATTCAAACTGGCCTGATCAGCTTCATCATCAATAATCAAAGTAGCTAAACCACGAGCCCCACTAGAACCAACTTTCTTGAAAGCATCGATAAGATTTTTAAGATGACTTGAGTTTTTGGAACAAACAATTGCGAATGGTGACATTCTTAATTGCCGCTCAAACCGAGAATGGTCATCCCAATCGGACTTACCAAGGACTGTTAGTCCGCGAAGCTGACTACGAATGCGTTGAAGTGTTTGACCATATAAAAGATTGATATCCGAAGTGAGTATAATAATGCACTTAAAACCATTATCAGCAGCCATTGCTGCCGTCACAGTAATCACACTCGTTTTCCCACTTTGAATCAAGCCATAAAGGAGTCCGTAGCTTGGTTCTGTCGAACCAGCGACTGGGTCAACTGCATATTCCAAAATCCTGCCCGCCCTCTCGGCGATAGCATGAAGCGACTGTCGATTTCCAATTTCGACTTCAAGCACATCTAATGCCTCATTAGTTTGTTGTCCATCATGAATTATTTTTCTTGGATTTGTTTCCATAAATATAATATTAATTCTTTATCATTTCAGAAATAAAAATTGACCATCTACCAACAGGCACTTTTTTTTCTAGTTCAGTGATAGAACCAGCAACGCCATAACTTTCATTATGTTTTCTTTTTGCGGATATCCAACCGGGCTTATCTTCTAAAAGACATCGCACCTCATTCCATTTTAAACCGCAAATCCCATCACCTCCGCAAATCAAGCCAACAGCAACATCATTATATTCTGATGACATCTTTAAGCAGCGATCAATGTCTTCTTGATCAAAAGTGAATCTCCAAGGCGTTCTTGCTTTAGTTGTATACTTCAGAAAAATAAAAATTTTATCATTCACAACATAACCCAAAAACCCTTTCTTGCTTATGGAAAAGTCATTCTCGTTTTCCAACAAAGAAACAACGGCAGCACCATGATAGTAATGAGATTTGTCCATCATATAAAAACAATCTGACTAAAACACACTAACATCTTACCAGAAAGAATCTAGATTAACTATTATCCTCAATTTTTAGCTGGAGGATAATGGATTTCCCCCTTCGCTTTGCTGCGGGGTATAAATTTCTCACCCTCTTTTCTATCATTGGCTGACCAGTCGGGTCTAATACCTTTCCAGATTGATCGGGCTCATTATAGCAGAATTACAAAACGAGACAGTTCAATGGCGCCTTTCAGCTTGCAAAAGAAGCACTTCGCGATACTATGAAGGCCGAATGCTACCAAATTTATGACTATGGAAACTCCTCCAACTGAACCAAATTATGATGCCTTGGGTCCGGAAGTTATGACGGAAATAACTGATGTCGTTTTTGATGGAGATAACACCATTTGGGACTGGGTGACTTATGCCGCGCATGGTTACGACGCAATGGCTCAATGTATTGCAGATGAGTCTAAAAGGCCTGAACCGGAAGTAGCTGCCGCCATGAAGCAGTTTTATACCATAGCGGGAACTATGGAACACAGAGGTCTGATACAGGGCCTGGAAGCCGCTGGATTTTTTAAATCAGTTCCAAATTTTAATCGTAATGAACTTGTTGATAAAGTTCAAAACGCTTTTACCGAAGCAAGACGAAAATACCTGCACATTTACAAGGGAATGGAACAAGTCATCCAAACCCTGCATGAATGTGGAAAGCGCATTAGTATCATAACCGATGCCCCGAAATTTCAGGCTACAATGCGGGTTAGGTATTTCAAACTTGATCCGTTCATTAAAGGTGTTTATGCCATGGCGGATTCTGATATTCAGGATTTACCGGAAAAATTTCAGAAACGACAGGAAGCTGGGCTCTATGATGTGGATTTTCCAACATTCGTAACCCCGGTAGAAAAACCGGATTCCGATCTTGAAACGATTCTTCAAATGACACTCGATCAAATTGCACGTCAGGTCCTGATCATCGGTGATAACCCTAAAAAAGACATCGCGCTGGCAGAAAGATATGGTTGCCGCGCCATTTACGCCGTTTATGGCATGCCTGAAAAAAAGTATCTTGATCGCCTCCTCCGACTTTCTCCGGAAAAAGTAGCACGAAAAAACACAGCTATTTCGGAAGAACCAACAACGACTTCAACAAATAACCGCGTAGTCCCGGCAAATGAGCCGTATGATATTTTGAGGTATTTGAGGATAGCGACGGCTTAGGAAAGGTTCCCCCTCTGGCAATTCAAACATAGATGTCGTAAAATCAAAACAGCTTAAACTAAACAAAAATACATCTTAATTTTCCGAATATGGAAACAACTCGTCCAATAGTATCCGGCGGCGCAATTGTTGGGGCAATCTTAACCGGCCTTATTTTAGTTTCTCAAATGCAAAGTGTTTTTGCTATTGATACGGGCACAGGTTTTAGCGATGTTCCTAAAACCAACCCATACTACACAGAGATTATGTTCCTTCAAGCAAAGGGAATAATTTCCGGATACCCTGATGGAACTTTTAAGCCAAACCGGATTGTTAACCGTGCGGAAGCTTTAAAAATAATTCTTGGAGCATCTAAAATCCAAGGACAACCGGCAATTGATAGCGGTTCAAACGCAGACTTCAAAGACGTAAAAGATTGGAATGCCTGGTATTATCCATATTTAAATAAAGCTACCGCTTTAGGAATAATCAGCGGCTATCCGGATGGAACTTTTAAACCAGAACAAACTGTAAATCTGGTGGAAAATTTAAAAATGTTAATTAAGGCAGGAAACGTTGATGTTTCGCATGTGGCAGTTCCTGAAAATCCTTATACTGATGCCTTTACCAACCAATGGTACACACAATATGTTCAATATGGCAAAAATCTGGAATGGTTGATACCTGACAGTCAAAATAGCATCTTCCCGAACCAGGGAATGACTCGCGGGAAATTGGCACAACTGATTTACAATGCACTGCAGATAGATAACGTAAACAAACGAGCCGTTGTCATAATTTACAAAAACGTTTACGACGCTTTAAAGCCGGAGGTAGATAATTTTCAAAATGATGTCTTCGCTAACTTGGGAATCAAAGTAGACGTAATTCAACTTCAGAATTCAATAACCTACACGCCGCTTGATATCAGGAATTTGCTCATCAAAGAATGCCAACCTGATAGTAGCGGTTGCCTTAATTTAGGTGGAGCTGTTTTTGTCGGCGATATTCCTTACGCCTTGTATGAACAGCCCTTTGATAGCAATCATTTGGCGCCTTTTATGTACTTTTATGAGGATCTTGATGCCAGCTTTAAGCAAAATAACTTGGGGCATTATTATGGTTATGATAGTTATGGCGCACATGGAGGACCTGAAATATATACCGGTTGGATAAAATCAACCTTTCCGGCGACAGATCTCAACAATCATATCAATCAATTAAGAGCTTACTTCCAGAAGCATCATAATTTTTCACTAAACAAACCGTGCCCGCAAAGTGGGCGGTATCGGCTGTACATGTCCCATATCCAGGCCCTAATCATTATTTGTCCATTCCTAATCTTGGACTAACTGTCTATGGAACAGAAAATTCTATAGATATCACGCCGGATGCCGTCGATAACCTTGCTCCTTTTAAGGCAGCTCTTCTTGCGGAATTAGCTAAAGGTCCGGAGGTAGCTTATTTGCATTCTCACGGAGACCCGACTGTGGTTTGGGGTTTAACCGCAAGTGACTTTTCCAATCTTGCTAACTTGCCCGTTTTCATGCTCACCTGGGGTTGCGCTAACGGAAATTTTATAGAGAACGTAAAAGGTTCTATAGTTCTGGCGTTTATAAATGGTAAGAACCTGGGCCTATCTTTCCTGAGTAAATTAGATTCAAACGATATAGATGTTTATTCCGGAAATTGTCCGGATTGCGGCTGGTTTGTAAATAATCAAACCAATTTCTTCAAGTATTATAATAAGGGCCAATATGTTGGAGAAGCGTGGTTAAATGTTCAACATGATTTTGCTGCTTACTTCCAGCCAACACCAACCCAAGTACCGACCCCGATCATCACACCATCAAATGCGTCTACTCAAGTCGCGCCAAATACGAGTGCCCCCGAAAACCCACCGGGTCAGATACTCGATCTATATAAATTAAGCGGACCTCTGCAGCGAATAATCATCGGATCCCCCTTTATTTACAGCCCTACGGCTAGAAAGTAAGTGGCAGGAGGCGGGGGCTTTTAAAAAGCCTCCTGTATGCAGAATACTTGCATTTTCCTTCAAAAATCATATACTGAATCCGGTTTATTTTATTTTTTAATCAAAATAGCAATGACCAAGCAAGATCTCGTCGATGCTGCAGCTAAAGCTTGCGGCGTAACAAAAAAGGCTTCTTCCGATGTTCTCGAAGCTGTACTCCAAAGCATCACCAAGTCTCTCAAAAAGGGTGAAAACGTAACAGTAACCGGTTTCGGCACATTCCGTATTTCAAAGCGCGCTGCCCGCACTGGTGTAAATCCACGTAACCCAAGCCAGAAAATCAAAATCCCAGCTATGAAGCTCCCTGCTTTCAAGGCTGGCAAATCTCTTAAGGATGCTGTTCGTAAGTAGTTCAAAATCCTCAAAAGGGAAAAGGGAATCGACCATCAACTTAACAATAAAAAAAGCCCGTCTTCCAAGATGGGCTTTTTGGTAATTGCCAGTCGGATCGAATCCTTTTAGTCTATATTTTCAGATTAATCACAGACCCCGGTTTTGAATTCCGCCGGGAACTCATCCAATCCCGGGCATTGAATGTATTGTCCATCAGCTACGATTGTCCAGACGCTATCAACTTTTTTCGCAAACCATGCCCAGTCACCGTCACCATTGTCTAAGGTGGGGATCCCACCTTTGGCATAGACACCGCTGAGCATTTCTACAGTCACGGTTTGATTAGAAAAATCTGAATTCGAATATATATTTTGAAATGCAGCTTTTATTTCTTTTGCCACGGAACTTTTGGTGTCCTCAGCTCCTGATGTGTTCGGTTTAGAAGTTATGGTTGAATTCTCATCAACTTTCACTGAATTTTCCTCATTGTTTGACTGAACATTTGTTGTAGAATTTTCTGAAGGATTGCTCGGATTTTGTTGACTGCATCCCCCGAAAACCAATCCACCTACCAATAAGGCGGTAATCATAGCAAGACCTGTTTTTTTAAACATATTATTTGGGTTAAAAATCTTACTGCGCAGTAAGTATAACGTTAATTTAGAAAAAAAGTAACGAGGGATTTACCCCTCCGGGGGATAAACTTCTCATCCGCTCTTCTATAAAATGTGTTTGCTTCGCAAACGTTTGTTTTTGGACCCGCCAAGGCGGGTCCGGATTTGCTCCGCAAATCTGTTGGCTGGGGATGAGGGATTCACCCTCCGGGTGTAAACTTCGACTCCGCTCTATACCCAAATTCAAAAAACTGTCCCCGAGCTCTGCTCGGAGCCATTTTTTTGGCTGACCAGTGGGGTCTAGTACCTTTTCTGGACTGGATAGCGTTATTATAGCAGTTTGGCAAAATGGAACATGTATTTTTTTAATTATCAAAATCCCAGTTCCATGACATCCTCTATATCCATCAAAATTATATTCTTTTCTTTAACAAAATCCCTCACGCCCTGAGTAAAACCTCCCAAACTTATCAAAATAGCCTTTGGAGCATTCTCAGATGACATCAAGCCATAAATAGCTCTAGCTTCATGAGGCCCTATCGCCTTTTTGTGGGCTTTACATTGAACAATAGTCCTAAACCCATTTTCATCGTAAAGATTTATGTCTATTCCACCATCACCAGTACGCTTTGTTACATCTGCTTTATAACCATTTTTTCTAAATAATTTAGCCATCTGATTTTCAAATTCGAATCCATTTAAGGAAAACCAAAACTCTCTCTTGGACCTTTCTATTTTATCTTTACGCTCTTCTTCTAAAAGTTGCTCGAATAATACATTGTCCCTAACTGCTTGTTTATATTTTTCCAAATCAGTAGATAATTTGTGTTGAGGCAATAGATTATAATGATATTTCTTAGAAACAAAATTTCCTAAAAAATCCTCCTTGTTAATAAATATTGAAATCAAAACAAATATTACAACAGGAATCCATGTACCCCAGCCCGAAACAAACAATATCCATATAATTAAGATGGCAAAAGGGAAGAACAACAAAGATAAAAACCTATGTATCAATATTGTTCTTTTTCCATTTAACCGTTGGGCTTCAGTATGAATTTCCTGGTTTTTAAGTTGAATGTTTTGATCAAAAATTTCAATTTCTTCAATTTTAGCCTGATCAAACCCAAAATCATATAATAAATGGGCTATTTTTAAAGGCACCCATCCATACTTTTTTCGTAAATTATAAAGCTGAATTTTTTTGTGGGATGACATTAAATTCTGATTCTTTTGGGAAAGATCCTGATACTTTTTTCGGCTATAAGTCATAGTAACAATATCATCTATCTTTTTATCGGGACGGAGTACGTTCTGGCTGACCAGTCGGTTCTAGTACCTTTTCTAAACTGATCAGAGTTATTGTAGCATATTAATATTGCCCCATTACATTATAAGAAAAATAGACTTTCTATAATGGTCCCGCAAAATCGGACAGAAAAATGGGGTATGCTAAGAGAGGTTTTTAACCCCAAAAATTATGCCAAAAGGTATACGGAAACAGTACGATGGAGCGTTCAAACTTAAAGTTATCCT
>JBAZYK010000006.1:0-102035 GCA_041659405.1 Candidatus Altimarinota bacterium | reverse complement strand
AACCGTGTCACTGATTTTTTTGTGGATGAAAAGGCCGGCTCCCACATTGATTGGAGCTCCGGCAAGACGGGCATAACGGGAAATAAGTTTATTATTGATTGCGGTGATTTTTCCGGATTTTGTGGCTACAACGTCATGAGTCAGTTTGCCAACTTTGAGAGGAGTGTGATTTTTGCCCTGGGCGATAATAATTTCCTGCATTTTCTTGTAAGCTTTGCCGGAAACAAGCGCTTCGCGGGCCATTTCTGCGCCTTTTCCTTCTTTGGCTTTGCCGGTCATTTCCAGCATTACTCCACATAACCAAATAGTTTTGGTAACCAAATCTTGTGGAGCATCCGGTTCCATTTTTAGCACTTTCAAAATATCCAGTGCTTCTAAAACTGGACCAACACCGTTGCCAATAGGTTGGCTTCCATCAGAAAGAACAACTTTGACTTTCATACCCAGCATTGCACCGATTTTTTCGAATTTTTCTTTTAGTGGTTGCGCATCCTTGGCATTTTTGACCTTAACGTCCGGGCCATAAGGAATATCAATCAAAACGTGTGTTGCGGAAACCGAATGTTTTTTAGCCAAAATTGAAGCCAGCAACATACCTTGTGGATCAAGACTCATTGGATTTCTGACCTTAATCAGTTTGTCATCGGCTGCGGCAATATCAACACCTCCACCCCAAGTAATAAATCCACCAACTTTCATGGCGATTTTCATAAGTTTTTCAGCGCTGTTTGTAACTTTGCAAAATACCTCCATGGTATCGGCGGTTCCGGCTGGGCTGGTAATGGCGCGTGAAGATGTTTTTGGCATACGCAGGCCAAGTGAAGTCATAATTGGCACGGCGAGCATGGTTGAGCGGTTTCCCGGAACTCCACCAATACAATGTTTATCAACGACGATTTTATCTTTAAATTGAAGCCTTCCACCGTTTGCCACAATTGATTTGGTGAGCGCAACGGTTTCGGCGTCGGACATTCCTCTTGTAAAACAACCGGAAACAAAATAAGTCATTTCCACATCCGAAAGTCTTTCGGCAACGATATCTTTTACGATTGTATCCATTTCTTCAGCTGTTAATTCTTTGCCATCAAGTTTGGAGCGAATGTAAATAACCGATTTTGGTCTGTCTGCAATGGCAGCAGAAATGCGGCGATCACCTTTGGTGATTTTTAATTTTTCCCAAGTTTCTGCGTAAAGACCGATTTGGCCTTCTTTTAATTCCTGATTTTCCATGATATCCAAAATGGCTGTTACTTCATTTTTGCCATTTTTAAGGAAAATACGATCTGAAGGATGAAGATCCAGCTTATGCGCCGTTTCTTTGTTGAGCAGGGCGACGTATTTGTTGCCTACGCGGATGGCGATTTTTTTTGGTTTTAAGTAGTACATGTTTTTTGATTAAAAATTAAATTTTTGAGATGATTGTCATTGTTTCGATCGCGATTTGTTTTTCTTCGTTTGTTGGGATAACGTAAACGCGGATTTTGCTTTTGTTTGTGCTAATTTCTTGTGCGTTTTTTTTGTTTTTTTTCGGGTCGAGTTCTAGTCCTAAAAATTTAAAATAATCACAAATGTCTTGGCGGAGATACCAGGCATTTTCGCCGATTCCGCCGGTGAAAGTGATGGCGTCAAGGCCGTTCATGGCTGCGGCATAACTGCCAATATATTTGGCAATGCGGTAAGTCAAAATCTGAAAAGCTCGTTTTACTTTGGGATTTGTGGCTTTGGCATAAAGAGTTCGAACATCGCTGCTGATGCCGGTTAATCCTAATAATCCGGATTTTTTGTTGAGGATTGTGGAAACTTCTTCCGGCTTAATGTTATGTTGTTCAAGCAAATGAAGCACAATTGCCGGATCAAGATCGCCGCTGCGGGTACCCATGGGAACGCCTTCCAGCGGAGTTAAACCCATGCTTGTATCTACAGATTTGCCATTTATAACCGCTGTGATGCTGGATCCATTTCCCAAATGACAGATAACGATTTTGCTGGATTTCTTTTGTAACAGTTTAATGGTTTCCTGGCTTACATACTCGTGACTTGTGCCATGGAAACCGTAGCGGCGAATTCCCAATTTTTTATAATAGTCCAAAGGAAGCGCGTAAAGATAAGCTTTTTCCGGCATGGTTTGATGAAAAGCCGTATCAAAAACCGCGACTTGTGGAATGCCGGCCAGCAATTTTTGGCAGGACTTAATTCCGGCAAGATTTGGCGGATTATGAAGCGGCGCAAGTTCGCATAAATCTTTAATTACTTTTTGAACTTTGGGTGTAATCAGTGTTGCCTGGCGATATTTTTCGCCGCCATGCACAACACGATGGCCTACAGCTTTAATTTCGTTTAGACTTTTGAGAACTTTTTTTGTGACTAACATTTCCAGGCTGAATTTAAGCGCCTGATGGTGATTTTTAATTTGAGGAGTTTTGATCTGTTGATTGAATGTGCAGTTGGAAAGTCCAATTGCGTCAACCATGCCTTTATAAAGGCACTGCCAGCAACTCGATTCCATCAGCTGGAATTTTAGGGAAGAGGATCCTGAATTTATTACAAGGATTTTCATTTTGTGTCTTTATGTGAGCGAACAATTTCGTGCATGGCTTCGGCTTTTAGTTCGTAATGAATTTCTTGTGATTCACACGAAGTAAAGGCGGCCAGATCGGCAATATCATGAAAAGAACAGCCACGGGAAAGGTCGTTAATTGGTTTTTGCAAACCCTGTAAAATTGGGCCAATGGCTTTTGCGCCGGCCAATCTTTCTACCAATTTGTAAGCTATATTTCCGGCTTGCAGATCAGGGAAAATAAGAATATTGGCGTCGCCATGTAAAGCGCTTCCGGGAAATTTTGTAGCGCAAATATTTGGGACAAGTGCGGCATCAACTTGCATTTCTCCATCAATTATAAGGTCGGGGCGGCGAAATTTAACCATTTGGGTGGCTTCACGCACTTTGTTAGCGAGTGGGTGTTTTGCTGATCCGTTAGTCGAAAAAGAGAGCATGGCAATTTTTGGCACAAGCCCAAAACGAAGAGCGGTTTCGGCAGTATCAATGGCAATATCGGCGAGTTCATGCGAATCCGGCTCAATATTCACGGCACAATCAGCAAAAAGCAGCAGACGTTTTTCCAGCACCATAAAGAAAATTCCGGAAACTTTATGGAATTTTTCTTTAGTTTTGATGATCTGAAGCGCGGGAAGAACCGTTTCGGCAGTTGTGCCAACGGCGCCCGAGATCATGCCCTCGGCATCATCCATGTGAACAGCCATCACGCCAAAATAGTCGTGATTTTCAAGAAGTTTGGCGGCCTGGTCTTTGGTCAGACCTTTATCTTTGCGCAGATTATAAAGCTCGTCAGTGTATTTTTGGAGGTAAGTTGGATCTTTAGGGTCAATAATTTTAACTTTATTCCAGTCGATTTTAAGGCCGAGTTTAGCAGCTTGAGCTTGAATTTCTTGGGTTTTTCCAAGCAAAATTGGCTGAGCGGTTTGCTCATTCAAAATAACCTCAAGCGCTTGCAGCGTGCGGTCATCAAAACTTTCCGGGAAAACGATCCTTTTTTGAAGAGTTTTGGCTTTTGATTTGATTTCTTTTAAGAAGTCCATTGGTTGGTTTTTATTTTGTCTAATTATAGCATTTTTTGGCTTTTTCTTCAATGGGGAACGCGTGCCTGTTTATCGCTTTTTCAGGGGAGTTTTCGGAGGGAATGGCTTCTTGGCGAACGCTTCGCCAGTTCGCTGCGGCTACATGTACGCCTCCGCGAAGGTCTCGCATCATGATGCTCGACCGGCTGCGCTCGCAATGTCGCCAAGAAGCCATTCCCTCCGGAAACTTTGATAAACGGGTAAGCAGGTGTTTGCTAAAATTGACAAACACGCAAATTACGTTGTATATTGTGTGCCTTTAATGTGGTGCAAATTTATTAAATAATTTAAAAATTATGAGTTTAGAATCAGAACAAGCTGAGGTTCGAGGGCATGAACGTCAAGCTATCAAAACGGAAACGGTTCAGTACCAAATGAAAGTGAAATTGAGTAAAGGTATTAACTTATTGAGAGATCATATTGCCAGTAAGCCGGAATTAAAGATAATGTCGGTAAAAGATTTTTTTGATCATGGGTCGGTTAATACTTCTGATGGGACTTTTTATTTTTATTTAAAGACTGAAGGATTTATAACGTCTGAAAATGAAGCGGAAATGGAAGCCAAGACAGTAGAAGATTTTATTGCGGCATTACAGGAGGTAAAGGAAATGTTAGAAGGTAGTTATGAGGTAAAAGGTTATGGTGATGAGATTGTAGCGGAGGTTGCAAAAGGACAACATGAAAAAGTTGCTGCTGTTCTTGCTAAAACAGCATTAACAAGATTAACACCGAAGAATCGTAAGTTTCTAAATAAATTTGGATTTTTTGCGGATTACGGTAAAAATCTTGGTGTATTAAAAGCCAGGAAGCTTGCGGAAGGTGTTCCAACTCATCTGCAATCTCTAGTTTTTTTGGCTGAATTGCATGAAAAAGGAGAAATCGATCTTGATAAATTACGAACTTTAAAATCGCCTAAACTGGTTGTCGCTCCTGAATTAACCCCCGAAGAAATTAAAGCCCTTTCTGAAAGAAAAGAAAATGATTTCTTTTGTCCTGACCCTGAAAAACCTATTTTCTTTGGAGGGAAGACCCCAGAAGCTGGAGTGGAAAAGAAATCCCGTAAGTTTGATATCAGGATCGTAGAAGGTGCTGCGGATAGTGAACTTTCATATTTACCGGTAGATTGCGACAATCCTGCCAGCGACCATTACAATAATGGGAAAAATTATGATTTTTCACGAAAGGAATTAGTCGCGGATAAAATGCAACATCCGTCTCCTTCTGCTTATGCCGTTTTGGCGACAGCAATGAAAGAAGAAGGCAACCCTATTGATTTAGTCGGTGTTAGTCTTCTTGATATGGGCGAAAGAGGAGAAAGTCCGCTTGTTCCCGTCGGGGATACTTATGAGGTCAAGGTCGGCTTGCGTAGCTCCCGTTCTGGGTATCAGGATAGGGACCTTCGCGTTCGTCGTTCGGCCGGGGGGCTTTATGTGCCAAAGGAAGCTTAGTTAGCACTTCAGCGTGAACTTTTTTATGTATGCCGTGATTAGCATGTAAGGCATAATCGTAAACAGTTTCCACCAGGGTAGATTTAGGCTGACGATTTGAAGATTGTTGGCTTTGATGGCTTTGAAAATTGATGGCACGTTTTTTTCGCTGTCCACAAGGCTATAAGTCATGTTCAGGTATTTTAGGATGTGGTTATCGGCAGTACCAATTAATGGTTTATGATACTTTTCGGCAATGGCGATGGCTTTTTTGTTGTACTGATTCAGTTTGGCCGAGTGATACCAGGAATACTCAATCGCATCAAAAAGGTCGATGTGTTTTTCCAGATGTTTATGAAGACAAATTGGGCCCGGATAGCATGGATGCGGGGCAATCACCAGAATTTCGGGATGATCTTGGCGATATTTTTTAAGATCCGCAAAATTTTTGATGTATTGGGAGTGGATGTCGGCGTTGATGATCAAAACATGCCGGCCGAGAATGGTTTTTTCGATCCCGGGAATCAGCAAAATGCGCTTTTTTTCGGCGTATTTCTTTAAACTTTCCTCAAAAATAAGCACATCATGACAGGTGATGGCCAAAACATCATATCCAAGGCGGGCCGCTTCGTCGATCAGCTCCATTTCGGTGTGTTTTACGGCATCAAGCGGGTCTTTTTTGGTATGGAGGTGAAACTGTATCTTTAATTTCATAGGAGAATAAATGCGTCCTTTTCACACAGTCCTCGCTTTGCTGCGGGATGTGTTCAAATGACACATTTATTCCCTTGAAGACCCTAGTACCCTTGTGAAAGGATTTTTAGAATTAAATTATTTTCCCAGTTTCTGGATTGCGGCGTTGGCCTCTTGGACTTTTTGGCCGGCATCTTGCAAATCCTTAACTTTTTGGTCGATTTCCGCTTTGGTTTGGATTAGTTGGGTTTTCGCCGCTTCGGCCTGCTGTGAGGCCTGATTTACCAAAGTTTCGCCGCTTTTTCTAAGACCTTGAGCTTGTTCTTTAAGTTGGTTGCAACCGCCCAGAATTATCGCTGCGGTTAGAGCAAAAGCGCCTAGCGCTAGAATGGAGCTTGTTTTGCTTGCATGCGTGGTGAAAGAATTTTTTTTCATATTTTTCATATGGTGAAGAGTTCTTTAAAATCTCCATTAAATTTATTCAGAAAATTGTGCATGTCCAAGATTTCGTTTTTGCTGATTTCACTGTGAAAAGTGAATTCCGCTTGGGGCTTAAGTGTGCCTTTTTCCTGTTGCTGATTGATGATCGCGACGTGAACAAGCAGACGGTTGGTACAATTAAAACAATCCATTTGCAGCAAGGCTTCGTTCTGAAAAGTGGAAATTACCTGCATGCCTCTGTTGCCAAACTTTTTCTGGCAAGCATGGCAGGGTACCTCTTTTTTTAAGTGTTTAATGATTTGTTGAAGTTCTGAAAAGTTCATGGGCTGCTAGAGGTTATGGGAATTACAGTTACTAGTGGGCCCGAAGAGCTGCTTGTACCGTTGGGTGAGCGAGCTTTGTGTGTTCGCCCCAATGATGCCTTTAAAATTTATGGTTGTAAAGGTTTGTGATTTCCTTTGAGTTGATTTTTGGCTATAAAAGTGCCAGATCCTTTTTGAGTCTTTGAATGGTTTCTTCTTTGCCTAAAGCCCAAATTACTTCAAAAACTCCCGGGGAAAATTGTTCGTGGGTAAGCGAAACGCGGAGTGGCCACAGAACCTGGCCATTTTTAAGGTTTAAGTCGATTACGGTTTGTAAAAGTGTGGCTTTGATTTTTTCCTGATTGTTAAAGTTGTCGTTATCCAATTCTGTGAGTTTGACGAGAGCTGTATTGATCGCTTTTTTGGCAGTTTCCTGATCAACCTTCATTTTTGGGTTGAGCATGAGAGCAAATAAAGCTTCGTTATCTAAAGTTTTTTGTTCAAAATAGAAGTTAAGGTGGTCTTTAGCTTCAAGTGGTGTGCGCAGAATTTTTTCTTCAATGGTGATAAGGCAGCGGTAAAGTTTTGGGACCGTATTTTTGTCGGCGGTCGCAACTTCTTTCTTCCACTCTTCCGGTAGATGATTTTCAGCCATGTTGTAAAGAATTTCACCACGCTTTTCGGTAAAAGTTTTTTCAGATTCTGGCTTACTAAAGCTGTAAATTGATTCGCCTTTTTCGGTTTGAGTGATTGTCGCATTTGGATCGATTTCTTTGGCAATTTTCTCCAATTTTTCCTGATATTTCTTTTTGTTCCACTTAAAATTAAACCAGTTCAGTTTTTCGATATCAAAAATCGCGCCGGCTTTGTGGATTTGCTCAAACGAAAATTTCTCTACCAGCTCATCCAAACTAAACATTTCCTGTTCTTCACCTTTGCCCGGATGCCAGCCAAGAAGCGCAATAAAATTGATGATGGCTTCTTTGCAATAGCCCTTTTTGATGTAGTCTTCCACACTTACGTCGCCCTGGCGCTTGCTGAGTTTAGTTTTGTCCTTATTAAGGAGCAGGGGAATATGCGCAAATTCAGGTTCCTGCCAGCCAAAAGCTTTGTACAGAAAGATGTGTTTTGGCGTAGAAGGAAGCCATTCTTCACCGCGGATCACGTGGGTGATTTCCATATAATGGTCATCAACAACATTGGCCAAATGATAAGTCGGGAAGTTGTCGGATTTGATTAAAACCTGATCATCAATAGTTTTGCCGTCAAATTCAACGCGTCCGCGAATCAGATCTTTGATGGTGACTTTTTGGTCACGGGGGATTTTTTGGCGGATTACAAAAGGTGTTCCGGCTTGTTTTTTGGCTTCGACTTCTTCCGGTTTCAGTTTTAAACAGGTGCGATCATACATGGGAGCTTGCTTGTTTCTGGCTTGCTGCTCACGCATTTGCTCCAGTCGCTCAGTCGTACAAAAACAAAAATAAGCGGCATCTTTTTCTAATAATTCTTGTGCATGTTTGCGATAAAGTTCGGTTCTTTGAGATTGAATGTATGGGCCAAAGTTGCCTTTTTGGGCGATGGTGGTGGATTTTCCGGCGGCGGATTTTTGGTCGTGAGCAGGATTGGCAGTTTCGGATTTGGAATCGGCGGATTTTTCCAAAAATGGGCCTTCATCATTATCCAGCCCCATCCAATTCAAAGTTGATAAAAGGCTTTCCACGGTGCCTTCTACATAACGAGTCTGGTCGGTATCTTCAATGCGAAGAATAAAAGTGCCTTTATTTTTTTTGGCGATCAGGTAGTTGTATAAACAAGTTCTAAGGCCTCCAACATGGAGGTAACCTGTAGGTGAAGGGGCAAAACGGGTGCGCATGGGGTGGGCAAAATTAAAAAATCGTGCTTATAATAGCAATATTTGTCATTATGGCAAAATTTGAGATGAGTGGTTTGCTCCAAATCATGGCGTGTTTAATTCAGTTGCGAGTTTGGGATTTTCTGGTTTATTCGCGACTTCGTTGACGAAGGATCGTTTTAAGGCTTACTGCTGCGGCGGTGTTGACTGCGATTCTTTAAAATGGTATAGTGTATAGAAAATAAATCTAAGCATGAATGTATGACGTTCTCAAAAAATTTAGAAATAAATAGTTCTGAACCATCTCCGGAACATTTATTGGAGGAACTTAATAAAATTGGAGATCCAAAAAAAATGAATTTTTATTTAAGAAAATTTTTTTTGGAAATTTCGGATGTTGATGAATATGCATCAAAAATTGGGATTACAGCTCAGGAAGATTTTACGGTTAAACAGGTGAACGAACTTTTAGGTTACCTTGAGAATTTTAAAGTTTATTTAAAGAGTTATTTAGAAGAAACTAAAGGTCGTATAGAGAGGTTAGAAGAAATTCAAAAAACTGGAAAAAGGTTATTGAGATCAGATAGCGAAGAAGTGGTTACTCCTGCAATGCGTAGAAGATTAAATAAAGTTAACCAAAGAGTTTCAAAGGCGATGGGTGCTGCTTTTAAATCAAATTCAAAAGGCAAGAGCCTTTATTCTGTTACACAAAAAAGCACAGAACCTTTAAGGGATGATGCTGAAAAGGATTTGATGGATTTTGTTGAACAGCTACCATTTAATAAATTCGAAAAAGAAAAAATATTAAAATTAGTGGCTGGTTATGATGATGCCGTTTTCTCTGCAAAGGAATTGGATCCTGAAATTTATGTGCCTACTAAAGAACAAGTAATTCGTAAAATAATGGCACTAAGTCCACAACAATTAAAAAATATTATTAATGTTATGCGAACTCCGGAGTTGGTAATCAGTCCTGCTCGTCAATCTCCGAAAAAATTAGTTCAAAATATGAATTTGCAAGGAAATAGACACCAAATTCTTGGTATAAGTATGCAGTTTTTAAATAATAGAGGTGGTGAGCCAACTTTGATTTACTTGGAGCCAACTAAAATACAAGATGATTCATCTGGCTGGTCTGGCCCATTGGAAAGATGTGAAGTAAGTATTTGTGATGGTGTGGATTCTCCTGCTCGAAATTTTGATGAAAATTCTCATGATTATCTAAAAGAACATGGTTTAAGATTAATAAAAGATTATGAATACTTGGGACTTACGCAAAAATCTTTAAAAAGATATGAAGGTCAATATTGGTCAGTGGCGAAGCATGAGTTGCCGCCTATAATTGATAGGACCGAGAGCGATTGTACCGCTTTAGATGGATCAGAAGAATTTAAACTTGATTCTAATGTCAAAGTGGGTTTTTTAGATGCTGATAATGTTAGGATCACATTAACAGGAGTTACCAAAGTTGAGTATGTTGATCTAGTTGATAATAGAAAGCGCTGGTTTGTTAAAGTTGGAGAGGGTAAGAAAGATGTAAAAATGCGGGCGGCTTATACTTTGATGTAGAATTTGATTAAATTGCGAGTTTGAAATAATCTGTTCTATTCGCGACTTCGTTGACGAAGGATCGTTTTAAGGCTTACTGCTGCGATGGTGTTGACTGTGGCGATTAAAGGTGATATTATACGCTTGTTTTAATCGTAAAATATGGCACTCGAAGTAGAAAGAAGGACTGAGAAACAACCAAGAACGCCTGGAGTCAGAATGGGGGGAGAAATTTTGCCTGAAGATAACGTGGTTATATTTAAGCATCTTTTACGAACAAGATTGGATGCGCAACATGAGCTACATTTTGATACTTGTTATCCGTTTTCAAGAGAGCAGCTTGTAGAGGATTTGGGCATTAAGCCTGAAGACCGTGCCCATTTTGATGTGGCCTTTGACGAGCTTTTAGCTGAGAAATATATAATTCCCAAAAATAAGAAAGCGAAAAATGAACAGGGGAGAGGTAAATTTGTCTATGATGAGAAAGGTTGTCAGCTTTTTACAATAAATAAACGGAAAAAACCTTATTTTGGGCCGTGGGCACCTGCAAGTAAATAACCTTATTTCCAAAACGAAGCTTTTTTAGTATAATATCGCTGTTTTTGTAATTTTTGATTATGGCTCGAAGACGTCGTCGCAATCAGACGCGCACAACTCGGCGCAAAAGGGGGGCAATAACTTTTAAGGTTAAATCTTCGGTTCTGCGTGAAATTTATGCGGTTTTTTACCTGGGCCTGGGCGCAATTACCTTCTTAAGTTTGCGCAATAATTTTGGTGATGCCGGCGCGATGTGGGTTAGTGTTTTAAAGCCTATTTTGGGCTGGGGGACTTACGCTTTGCCGGTTTTTTTGATCGGGGCTTCGTTAATGCTTTTTCTTTCCAAGAAGATTGTTTTCCCTTTTTCCAGACTGGTTGGAATTTTTCTTTTAATGGTTTCATCTTTGAGTATTTTGCATCTTTCGGTGCCGATGAATGATCTTTATACTATGGCCCAGGGTGGCAATTATGGTGGATATGTTGGCTTTGTTACCAATTTTTTGGTGAGGGAGATCATAGGTATAAATGCGATTGGAGCGAGTGCTATTTTTATAACTTTGCTAATTGTTTCGATTCTTTTAACTTTTGAGGTTTCGATTGTTAATTTTGTCAGTTTCCTGAAACCGGATTTGCATTTTATTCGCCAACGAAATTCAGGTAAATATGAAGATGAGGAAGAGGACGAAGATGAGGATTTGTTAAAGAACATGCCCGAGGAATTGTTGAGAAAAGTTGAAGCTCTGGTTGATGATGATTTTAAAAAGCCGGCTGATCATAATCCTGCAGAAATGATTACGATTAAAAGGGCGCAGATTTCGCCAACTGTGCCGATCGCGACTACCGCCACCATTGAGCGTATTATTCCAATTAAAAATGAGGAACGTGAAGCTCTTACTTCCAAGGAAGGTGATGAAGATGTTTTTTCAAATTGGGCTCCGCCATCAATGGATTTGTTGAATCCTGCTGCGATTTCCGAAGGTGAATCCGATGATGCTTTATTGAAGGATAATGCCCAGAAGATCAGCGAAAAACTTTCCCAGTTTGGGATTGATGTTGGCATGCACGAGGTTCATGTTGGGCCAACGGTAATTCAATATACTTTGCGTCCTCATGAAGGAATTAAACTTTCAAAAATCGTGGCGCTGAAGAACGATTTAGCGCTTGCTCTTGCGGCTAAGGCGATTCGTATTGAAGCTCCGATTCCGGGAAAATCTTTGGTTGGAATTGAAGTGCCGAACGATCACCGAACTTTGGTGCATTTGCGTGAAATTTTGGAGACTAAAGAATTTAATGAAATTCAATCTAACTTAAGATTGCCTTTGGGACGTGATGTTTCCGGAAAACCGATGTGTGGAGATTTGGCTGCCATGCCTCATTTATTGGTCGCGGGTGCCACCGGTTCCGGAAAATCTGTGGGAATGAATACGTTTTTGATTTCGCTTTTGTATCAGAATTCTCCAAACGATTTGAAGTTGATTATGATCGATCCTAAACGTGTGGAAATGGGTTCATATAACGGAATTCCGCATCTTTTGACGCCGGTGATTACCGATCCGGGAAAGGCTGCGATTGCGTTGCGTTGGGCGGTTGCGGAAATGAATCGTCGTTATCAATTATGTGCGGAAAATAAGCATCGCAATATTACCGAGTTTAATACTTGTGTTGATGTTCACGAGGAAGGAAGAGAATCGGTGGGTCATCAAAAAATGCCAAACATTGTCATTGTGATTGATGAGTTGGCTGACTTGATGATGGCAGCCGGGAAAGAAGTTGAGGCTTCAATTTGTAGAATTGCGCAGATGGCGCGCGCGGTTGGTATTCATCTGATTGTGGCTACCCAAAGACCTTCTGTGGATGTTATTACCGGATTGATTAAGGCTAACATTCCTGCGCGTATTGCTTTTGCAGTGAGTTCTTCAATCGATTCCAGAACGATTTTGGACGGAATTGGTGCAGAAGATTTGCTTGGAAAAGGTGACATGCTTTATCTGCCCGGTGGCATGAGTAAGCCGGTTCGTATTCAGGGAATTTACGTTTCCACAAAAGAAATTGAACGTGTTACCAATAATATTAAATTGGTGAGTCCTGCGCCGGATTATTTGGAAGAAATTATTTCCACAAAGGTTGCCCAGGAAAAAGTTCAGGGAATTCCGGAAAGCACTTTGGCTGATTCGGATGATGAAGAAATGTATCAGCAGGCTTTGCAGGTTGTGATTGAAAGTCGCAAGGCTTCCGCGTCATTGTTGCAAAGACGTTTGAAGTTGGGATATGCTCGTGCGGCCCGTTTGCTTGATATGATGGAGCAAAACGGCGCGATTGGGCCGGTGAACGGGGCGAAGGCGAGGGAGATTTATATTAATTAAAGTGGATCTGTCGGGCAGAGGGAGTAACAACCAGTGGTTCGAACTTAAATTTTTGTTTTGTGATTTTTTATGGCTAAGATTCTGGTTACCGGTGGGGCCGGTTATATTGGGTCGCATGCGGTAAAAGCGTTGGTGGAAAAAGGTTATGACGTTGTGGTTGTTGATAATCTTTCCAAGGGGCATAAAGAGGCGGTGGAGCGCGCGGCGAAGGCTGGTGGTGGCAAAGCTGGCGTTTCGGCTAAGTTCGTGCAGCTTGATTTGTCTGATTCTGCGGCTTTGCAAAAGGTTTTTGCTGAAAATGAAATTGATGCGGTTTTGCACTTTGCGGGATCGATTGAAGTTGGTCAATCCATGAAAATTCCGGAAAAATATTTTGAAAATAATACTGTAAATGGTGTGCGGCTTTTGGAGGCGATGCGGAGTGCGGGTGATGCGATCGGCGGCGCGCGTCCGGTGAAGAAGATCATTTTTTCTTCAACTGCTGCGGTTTATGGCAATCCGGTGCATGTGCCAATTTTAGAAACTGATCCGCTAAATCCGACTAATTTTTACGGACAGTCGAAATTGTTTTTTGAACAGATCCTCCAAAAATATGCGGATTTTTATGGATTTAATTTTGTGGCTTTGCGCTATTTTAATGCTTGTGGAGCCGATTCTTCCGGTGAAATTGGTCAGGATTATGAGCCTTCCACGCACATCCTTCCGCGCATTATGCAGGCGCTTACTGGTAAAATTGGCGATCTGAAACTTTTTGGAACGGATTATCCAACCGCAGATGGAACCTGTATCCGCGATTACATTCATGTGACCGATTTGGTTGATGCGCACGTGTTGGCGCTGGATTATTTGTTTAAAAAAGGGCAGACGGATGCTAATGAAGGTTCGGGCGTCAGCGATCAAAATGGCACGCAGGTTTCTGGTGGGGTGGCCTCAAACGGCGGCGTTGAGAAAGGTTCCGGCGAAATTTTTAATCTGGGAAATGGTTCAGGCTTTTCGGTTCGCGAAGTTTTGAAAGTTGCCGAACAAGTCACCGGCAAAAAAATCGCAATTGAAGAAGGTCCGCGCAGAGAAGGGGATCCGGCCGTGTTGGTTGCCGATTCGACAAAAGCACGCAAGGTGCTCGGTTGGAATCCGCGACTAAATAAGTTGGAAGACATCATCGCAACCGCTTGGAAGTGGCATGAAAATCATCCGAATGGGTACGGGAACAAGTAATCTAAAAACTCCAAGCTGGTTCTGAGGTTGCCAATTGGATTTGATCCTTTCTTTTCTTTTTGGGTCGTTTAAAAGATGGTTCTTTACTCACTGTTACAATTCTAGAAAAACCAATATCTGATGTAGGAACAAACTGCTGAATTATAACAGCACAGCTTAAATAAGCCGTAAAAGGCTTGTTGGTTGGCTAGGCTGCCCTTTTTTCGAACCAGTCTTTGGCAAAATCAGCTTCGGCGCTAACTTCTTTGCCGAATTCTGTAGCTTTTTTATCATCGGCAATTTCTATCCATGAAAGTAACTTTTTTCTGCAATTTTCTATTACTCCCAATATTTCGTCTTTGGAGGATTCATAGAGGTCATGATTTACAGCGGGATAAAGAATGGCCTCTTGAGCATGCGTAGGCATTTTTAATTTTCCCATTAACAGCATACTGACGAATGTGTCTATTGGATAGATTTCGTCTATGTTTAATGGCGCAAGCTTTGTTATTGCTTCTTTAAATGCTGCAAGGCTTGTGGCCATTTGTTTAGGATTTGAAGCATTGGCGAGCAGTATTTTTTCTTCAACATCAGTTGGTTGATCTGATCTTGTTTTTGAAGCAACGTTGGAAATTAAATTGTGTATTTCTGTGTTTAGGGCAACCTCAGTGCCAATTCTTTCCTGAAGAAGAGGATGACGAACTATGGGCAAATGTTCATCTTTCATCAATTGGTCGCGATCAATTCCATCAAGAATAGTCTGAATCAATTCGACTAATTTTGCCTCATTAAGGCCTTCCGGATATTGAAAAAATGCATTTCTTGGAGTATCCATAATTTTTAGTTATAAAATGTCAGGGTGACGCTAGCAAAAAAAAGTATTTTGGGCAACTGGCGGCCAACGCCATCTTTACATGAAGCTAAAATCAATGGTACACCATTCGTGGTGAGAAAAGTTTTATTATCCTTACTATGGATCAATATAATTATCTTCGTGAATGTGAATTGGAGACTGCTTTAAAGGAATCCGAGGCTGATTTGGCTGCCGGAAAGTTTGCTGTAAAAAGCCCTGAGGATCACATAAAAGACCTGAAGATTAGCGGGATCGTTTAGTGTTTCAATTAACATTTCTTATTTGAACAGTGCGGACAGGGTTGCTACGCCGGCAATGATTGTGATTAGATAGAGTGCGTTTCCGATCATTAAACCTAAGATGAGGTAGCGGATGGATTTTGTCAGATTTTGGGTTCCGATTATTTTCAGGAATTTGTTTTTAGTGTGTTCTGCTTTGAATTTTTTTAATTTGATGAATCCGTAGAGTGCGGCAAAAAAAGTCAGGACGATTTCGTAAAGTTCCAGATTGAAGCTGTAGCCGATTTTTAGGGCTGCTCCAAAAAGGAAAAAACTCACCAGCATCCCGATGATTGTGAAAATCAGGTATTTGAGGAAATTTTGGGATTTGGTGAGGAAGGTGTTCATTTGGCTAACTGATGGCATTTCTTATATTTTTTTCCGCTTCCGCAGGTGCATAGATCGTTGCGGCCGATTTCCGGTTTGTGGCTTCCGGCTGGGGCTGAATCGGCTTTGATTATGGTCGGATTGCCGCTTGCGCCCGTGCCCGCGCCACCGTTCGCGCTAAAGCCTGAGTTCATGTTTGCGCCACTACCTGCGCCAAAACCCGTATTCGTGCTCTCACCTAAAACCATGCCGCCGCCATGATCGCCGGAAAGTACCGATTCAATCTGGTTTTCATTCGTAAACATTTGAACTGTTGGAGCCATGCCAACTTGCAGCATTTCTTGCGGTAGTTGAGCTTTTAAATTCAATTTGAAAATTGTAGTTACCGTATTTGCCTGAATTCCAACCATCATCTTGCTGAACATGCTGAAAGCTTCCTTTTTGTATTCAACCAACGGGTCGCGCTGGCCATAACCGCGCAGGGCTACACCTTCACGCAAATGGGTCATGTTGTCGATGTGCTCCATCCAAAAAGTATCGATCACATTCAAATAAATGCCGCGTTCAATTTGGCGCATAATTGAAGAATCTTTCAACATTTTTTCTTTTTCTTCGTACTCCTTGAAGAAGTACAATTTTACGGCTTCGATCAAATCTTCCTGATCGTCCGCTTTGGAAAGAAGGTCAATTGAAAGCGGATAAACCGAATCTTTATGAAGTGCGTTTATTTCTTCCAGCATTTTTTCGTAATCATATTTGCTTTCGTCACGATCGGCTTCTTCTTTACGGTTACGCAAAACCAGACTTTCAATTTCTTTTTCAAGCAGAATTATAATGTCGTTTTTGATGTTGTCGCTCTGCAAAACTTTGTGACGGCGGGAATAAATAATTTCACGATGTTTGTTCATTACGTCGTCGTATTCAACAATATGTTTACGAATATCAAAGTTGCGGCCTTCCACGCTTTTTTGGGCAGTTTCAATCGAATTGCTGATCCACTTATTTTGAATTGGCATGTCGTCGGGCATATTTAAACCTTCCATAACTTTTTGAATGCGATCGGAACCAAATAAACGCATCAAATCATCCTCCATCGAAACAAAAAATTGGCTTTCACCCGGGTCACCCTGACGACCACTACGACCACGCAACTGGTTATCGATGCGGCGGGCTTCATGACGCTCGGTGGCAATCACCACTAAACCACCCAAATCTGTAACACCTTCACCAAGTTTAATATCCGTTCCACGACCGGCCATGTTGGTGGCAATGGTAACGGCTCCTTTTTGGCCTGCCTTTGCCACGATTTCGGCTTCGCGTTCGTGATTTTTGGCATTCAAAACATTGTGCGGAACGCCTTCCATTTGCAACAATTTGTTCATGATTTCGGATTTCTCAATCGAAATCGTACCAATCAAAACCGGCTGACCTTTTTCGTATAATTCCTTAACCTTTTTAGCGACAGCCATGTATTTGCCTTTCTGATTTTTGTAGATCATGTCGGCTCCATCCAACCTTTGAACCGCATGGTGAGTTGGAATCACAATTGTTTCAAGTCGGTAAATTTGGAGGAATTCTTCGGCTTCTGTTAGTGCTGTACCGGTCATGCCCGCCAATTTTTTAAAGAGACGGAAATAATTTTGAAAAGTAATGGTGGCGAGTGTGCGGCTTTCACGCTTAACTTCCACACCTTCTTTGGCTTCAATTGCCTGATGCAGACCATCCGAGTAACGACGACCCGGCATAATGCGGCCGGTAAACTCATCAACAATCAAAATTTCACCATCTTTTACCACATAATCGATGTCATTTTTATAAACTGTTTGAGCTTTGAGCGCCTGTTCCAGGTGATGTACTTCACTAAATCCGGCATCGGTATAAATGTTATCAACCCCCAGAAGACCTTCCATTTTGGCGATACCTTCTTCGGTCAAACTTGCGGTTTTTTGCTTTTCATCAATAACATAATCGGTTACTTCCAAAAGATTGCGTACAAGCTGAGAATAACGAACATATTTGGAAGTCGATTCCTCGGCCGGAGCGGAAATAATTAACGGCGTTCTGGCCTCATCAATCAAAATGGAATCCACTTCATCCACAATGGCATAAGAAAGCTCACGCTGAGCGATATTTTCCTGGCTTTGCGCCATGTTATCACGCAGATAATCAAAACCAAATTCGTTGTTTGTGCCATAAGTGATGTCGGCGTTGTAAGCCTCTTTTTTGGCTTCACGCGGCTGTTCATGCACAACAATTCCAACGGTTAGACCAAGGAATTTAAAAAGACCGCCCATCCATTCGGAATCGCGATGAGCAAGATAGTCATTAACCGTAACAACGTGCACGCCTTTTCCGGCAAGAGCATTAAGATAAACCGGCATGGTACAAACCAGAGTTTTACCTTCACCCGTTTTCATTTCGGCGATGCGGCCCTGATGAAGAACGATTCCACCAAGAATTTGAACGTCAAAAGGAACCATGTCCCAGGTGGTTTCGTTGCCACGCACAAGCCATTTTTTGCCAATGAGTTTTTTGCAGGCATGTTTAACCAAAGCGAATGCTTCCGGCATAATTTGATCCAGAGTTTCTCCGTTTTTTAGGCGAGTTTTGAATTCCTCGGTTTTTTTAGGGATGTCGGATTCCGGCAGATTTTTCTCGTACTCTTCATAGACGGCGTTAACCTTGGCAACCAAAGGCCAAAGCTTTTTGAGCTCTTTTTCGTTTTGGTCGCCCAGAAGTTTGTTGATAATTTTGTGGATCACGGGAGTTCAATTAATGATTAGTTTTATGCTAAAAGCGCGTTTAAGAGTCTAAAAGATTTTTGGCTTAAAGTAAATGGGCAATGGCTAATTCAAGTAGTGTTGTTGAAAGTACCTGTTCATCCATGTTTTTGCGTTGATTTTCCGGCGGAAACATTGACAAAATCACGGGATTAGATAGAATATACCCTTGTATTAAATTTTCTATATTTTAATTTAATTTTTATGGCACAATTAAAAGACGGACCAGGTGAAGGTGAATCAGTTGTTGTAACAGCAGATCTAAGTGAAACTATTGCAGTACCATGCGATGATAAAAAAATTGCCGGTATGCAAGCTAAAAGGTTAGCAGAAATGGAAAAAATGGGATTGTTTAATCGTGCGGCGTAGGCACTTGATTTTTTATTACTATGGCTGCAGAAGGAATACATGATGATCTAGACCCGGCAGTGCCGTTTGCAAGCCCTGTTGCTCCGGTTGTTGCCGATACTCTTTCTGCGCCTGAAGGCGATTTTAAAGTTGGTGATAAAGTTGTTTATCCCGGGCAGGGTGTTGTGGAGGTGATTGCGATAGAAGAAAATGACATGGCTGGAAATCGGCAGAAATGTTACGTACTCGGGGTTGTTGCGACTCCACTTTCAACTCTCAATCGAACCAATCATAAGATAATAGTTCCTGTTGAAACGGCACGAACTTTAGGTCTTCGTCCGTTGATTGGCGAGGCAGAAGTTCGTGAAGTTTTTAAGATATTTCATGAACAACCCGCTAAATTATCTATCAGTGGGGCAGACTGGTATAGGCATTTTAAAAATTTAAAGATTAAACTTGCAACCGGAAACATTTATGATTTGGCTGAGGTTTTCCGTGATCTATCTTCCAGAAGAAATATTAGACAATTGTCTCCTGCTGAAAAGGAAATATATGATCGTGCTTTAGAACTAATTGTTAAAGAGATTGCCTTTGTGCGTGGTTTGGCTGACAGAACGTTTAAAGAAGAAATCGAAGTGATCTTTGCAGTTGATGTTACAGCTAAAGTGCCCGTGGCTGATCCCAGGGACAGGAAAACGCATGCTTATCCCGATTATTGTTCAACACAAGCTCCAGGACCAGAAACAATTTGTGCCGAAGTTCAAACCAAGATTGCCGAATCCGGGGAGAGAGCCGAATTATCAGAGGCAATACTTTCAAAAGCCACAACTCTAAATCTTACAGATTCAAAACTTGTTTTGGAATTAAAACAGGCAATCGCAATTTCCAGGTTAAGGGAAATACTGGTTAAACTGGAGCTTATTGCCAGTTTAAGGGCTCGGCCACAGGCTGTGATTGTTTTGATGGTAACTTATAGGACGGGGACCGGTGATATAAGTGGATTGATTAGTAGTTTTAAGGGGGCTGCCGAGCAGATTAGTTTCTTAATTGAAGAAGATTTGCTCGAAAAATTACCGGGTGGTAAATACGAATTAACCGCAAAAGCTGAAGGCGTGATTAATTATCTTAGAAAGTAGTTGGGAGGAGCTGTTTTCATTTAGCTCCACTATTCCTCATATCGCTTAAACGGAATCAGGAAAGTTTTTAGGATTATCTTTATATCAAGCCATAAAGACCAGTGTTCAATGTAGAAAGTGTCCAGGCGGATTTCTTCTTCGAAATTCAGGTCGCTGCGGCCGCTGATTTGGGCCAGACCGGTAATTCCGGGCTTAATTGTCAGCACAAACCGGTGGCGTTTTTGGTATTTGGCGACCTCTTCCGGCAAATGCGGGCGGGGGCCAACCAAACTCATTTCACCTTTTAAAACATTGAGGAGTTGTGGAAGTTCGTCCAGGCTGGTTTTGCGCAGGAACTTGCCGACTTTAGTCACTCGTGGATCGTTTTTAATCTTCACAAGCGGGGAATCACTGCGCGTGTTTTGCTTGGCCAGTTCGGTGTAGCGCAGGTTGTGCGTTTTTGGGTGCATCGTGCGGAATTTGTAAAAATAGAAAAGCCGGCCGTGTTCACCAACGCGCTTTACGCGGGATCCATCATCCAAAAATTTAAAGAAAATTGTGCCTTTGGAATCAAGTTTAATCGCAATCGCAATTACCAAAAAAATCGGAGAAAAAATAATCAGACCAATAATTCCTCCAAAAATATCAAAAATTCTTTTAATGATTTTGCTCCAGCCATCAAGCGCAGTCGGTTTAAGCTTAATTACAGGGATTCCGGCCATCGCAATGGTTTCCACATTGGTCTGCTGAACCTCCAGCAAACTCGGCACAAAACTAAAACTTAAGTGATTTTCGCGGCAGAATTCCAACAACTGGGTGGCTTCTTCTTTTTTAAGGTCGGATTTGGTTTGAATGATTTCTTCAACTTCATGATTTTTGACGATTTGCGCCAGATCTTTAAGCGATCCCAAAGAGGGGAGTTCGTATTTGGGATTTTCGTGCTCATCAATCACACCCAAACAGACATAACTGCTGTCTTTTTTGAGCATTTTATAAAGTTTTTGGCTGATTTCGTTATCGCCCACAAAAACAATTCTTTTTTTGCCGATTCCGGCGAGTAGAATAAAGTGCTGCAGCATGCGGATAAATAGCCTTCCAACGGAAATAAGCAGGATTGTTAAAACCCAGGTGTAAATTAAGGCAAGGCGTGAAAATGGAAAGGTTCTGGTCAGAAAAAAGTAGGCAATAATCAGCATTAACCAGATAATTGTGGTGATGATGACTTGCCCGAGTTCGCGGCCTTTGCCGGTGGTGGATTTGAGCGAATACATTTTGTTTAAGGCAAAAAGCGCCACAAGTGCCAGCGCGCCGGTGATGCTGAATTGGACGTATTGGTCGAGTGACGGAAACGATTCCAGGTCTAAAGGAAGATGAATTCCGGGAATTAAATCCACAATCGCTCTGATGCGATACGCCAACAAAAAGGCGAAGAGGGTCATCAAAAAGTCGATGGGGATGCGCAGTAAGCCAAAAGCGATTTCGGAACGTTTCATGTGCGGGTGTGAGGGTGCGTGGGAGTTTGCGAGAAAGTTGCGGGCATGGTCGTGCAGCAAAGTCGCGCAATTCAAAAACCTTCGCAAGTATAGCGGATGGGGATGGATTTTGCGATAATTTTTGGTTTTCAATATTGCTCTACCAGATCATAAGCCGAGTTTTGTTCTCTGTTGATGCACCTTGCGGCGCATAAACAAAGTATGATCATCTCTCTTGTTTCATAGTTGCCTATGAAATCGTGCGGTGGGCAGAAAAAGGTTTTGGAACAAAACTTGATCTTTTTCTTCCATCCCACCTTGCACCGGATAGGGTTTGCCACGTCTCCTCGTCACCGAGGGGCGCCCTGTCTGGCGTTACATTCTGGCTTATTGGCTTGCGCCGCGGCCTGGAATTTTACGCTTTACGACTGGGCTTTTCACCTTTGGCTACGCTTGCGCGCAGCTTTCATAGTCTCTGTGGTACTTTCCGTACTCAACACTTTCATGCTGAGCCGCTTCCGTTAGAAGCCATCCTGTTCCATGGTGCTCGGACTTTCCTCTGCAGTTCACGAGAGACAACCTGACGGTTTTCTCTCGTGGTGCTCTCTTTCCCTATATTGTATTCACTTAAAAGCTTTTCGCGGTAGCGGAATTATTTTGGGATTGGGACCCACGAGACCCAATCCCAAAATAATTCACGCTTTGCTTCAAGCTTTTTCGTTCATGCTTTTTTTTAGAAAAGAAAGCTGCAGCGATCATTCACTGGTAGAGCTTGTTAATTGTATACGGAATTTGAAATTTGGCAAGGGCTTGAGCTGACTGCGCGGGATGGATTCTATTAGGCTTCCTCTTTTTGTACTGGGTCTAACTCTAGTAAACAACGTTGCAAGGTTCCTACTTTTTTTCTCAATCTTGCTACAACAAGGTTGGGGCCATCTTGATTAGGATCATTAATTCCTTCTAAAGCTTTAGTGAGGCTGTCTAATGTAGCTCTTATAACTGTGAGTGGGCCACTATCGATTTTTCCCGGTAAACCAGCTAATTTGAGTACTCGTCTTTGTTGTTTGACCTCAGTAACAACTTTTAGTGCGTCGTCATATTCGCGACCAAGGGCTGTGATTGTTTCTTGTGAAAATGCCATAATTTTGAATAATGTGGTTCCATTTTATGAAAATATTTCCACATGTCAAATAATAATGACTTATTTGCCCGTGAATCTTGCGCCCTATCCGTTGACTAATTGGGAATTCTACGATAAACTTATAGTAGTATTTAACTATAAACTTTATATGACCACCTCGTCCGTATTAAGCAAAGAAAAGATTGTTTCGCTTTCGGAATTGCAAAAAAATCCGGCTAAAGCTCTTGATGCCAAAATTGTTCGTATTGTTAAAAATGGCAAGGAGATTGGTATTTTTTTGAGTAAACAGGAGTTTGAAGATTTAATCGAAGAAAATCTGCCGTTAAAAAATGAGTTTAAAACAGAGCTGGATGCAAGCTTGAAAAAGCTTAAGAAGGCCAAAAAATTCCCTTTAGAATCTATTTTGTAATTGATGTACGAATTTATCACCACTAAAGATTTTGTTGATGATTTTAATAAACTGGAGAAAAGTCTTCAGCCGAGAATAAAAGAAAAACTGAGTTTTTTGATAAAGACTGAAAACCCTTTGTTGTTTGCCAAAAAACTCAAGGGATATAAAGATGTTTTTAGATTTAGAATTGGTGATTATCGCCTGGTTTTTAAACTGGAAAAGCAAAAAATTATCCTTATTTATGCCAGGCATCGTAAGGATATTTATGAAGGATTGTGAAATCCTGTTATCGCGAGCGGAGTGAGTTTAGCTATTCTCCTGTCGGAACTTTTTGAATTCTTTTTGGAAGAATCTGACGGCGTTTAGGCATTCGCGGGCTTTTTCGTTTTGTGGTTCGATTTCCAGCACGCGTTTGAAAAGCACAGATGAACGGTCAAAATTCTTGTCATTTAAATAGCAAATTCCCAAATCGCTTAAAATTAATGGATCATCTTTCTTTAAATTCAAAGCTCTTTCCAAAAGGATCACGCCGCGTTTGCGTTGGCCATCATGAAAAATTGACCAACCCAGACAACGTAAAATTTCCGGATGATTTGGTTGGATTTCATCGGCACGTTCAAGGTATTCAATTGATTTTTTAAAGTTGCCGATCGCGGAAAAAACAAAGCCCGAAAGATAATTGGCGTTGGCACTGCGGGCATCAAGATGAATGGCTCTGGCAAGGGCTTTCTTGGCCTTGTCGTACTGGCGCAGACTTAAATAGTTGTCGCCAATTTCTTCGTAGGCTTCAATGCAATCCAAATCATTGATCAGGATTTTTTCACAAACCTTGATGGCTTCCAAATGTTCACCCTTTAACTTTTTTTGTTCGGCCTCCTCCAACAAAGGATTAAGCGGGGTTTGTTCCTTCATCATATTGTTTGTTTTTATTTTTGTTATCCGAACATTATAGCTGAAAACGCCTAAAAACTCAACCACGAAGTTTAAGGCGTTTATTTTGCCGGTTTTGGGCTGATTTTGCAGCTTTAGAGGTTTTTACTCTAGGCTTTTTAGGTATTTTCTAAGTTCCGGGCCAAGGTCTTTGCGCTTTAGGGCAAAATCGATGGTGGCGGTGATGAGCCCCATTTTGGTGCCGGTGTCATATCTTTTTCCCATGATTTCGTAGCCGTAAATTTTTTGTTTTTTGAGGAGTTGGGAAAACCCGTCAATGAGTCTTATTTCACCTCCGTGGCTTGGTTTGGCCTTTTCCAGAGCCTCAATGATTTCCGGTGTTACTATATATTTTCCGATAATTCCAAGATTGGAAGGAGCTTTTTCCGGACTTGGTTTTTCAACAAGCTTTTCAATTTCACATAGACGATCATGGCTTGAACCTTTTTTTGCTTTGATCATGCCGTAGTTTTCACTTTCTTTTGGGTCGATTTCTTGGAGCCCAAGGACGCTGCAGCCGGTCTTATTATAAACATCAATCAGCTGTTTTAAGGCCGGAACTTTGTAATCCACAATGTCATCTCCAAAAAGAACGGCGAAAGGTTCATTGCCAACAACTTCCTTGGCGCAAAGGATGGCGTGGCCATCACCAAGCGGCATAGGCTGGCGCACATAGATAAACTTGGCCAGTTTGGAAATGGCACGGACTTCTTTTAAAAGTGAGTGTTTGCCCTTTTCAACCAGCGTGTGCTCAAGCTCGAAAGAATAATCAAAATGATCTTCAATGGAACGTTTACCGCGGCCGGTGACAATAATAATTTCTTCAATTCCGGACGCAACGGCTTCTTCAACCAGATATTGGATGACCGGTTTATCCACAATCGGCAACATTTCTTTGGGTTGCGATTTGGTGACGGGGAGGAAACGGGTGCCGAAACCGGCGGCGGGGAAAACAGCTTTTCTAATCTTCATAGTAGGGGGGTGTTCAGAATATAGAAGTACCCCTTCGCACACAGGGCCCCTACCCCGGATTGTGTTCAGGTGGTATTCAGATTGTAACAATATTCCTTCACACACAGGGCCCCTACCCCGGATGTGTTCAGAAATATTCTTACAATCCGAATACACGCTTATAATTATTTTTTTTATAATTCGTTATAAGTCGGTTTTAATTCGTATTATCTTCGTTTTTGTTGGTTCGGTTCTGGGGATTGAGACTTTTAGGACGCCGTCTTTGAAGCTGGCGTTGATTTTGGTGGAATCGACCGATGCCGGTAGAACGATTGATCGGCTGAAGTCGCCCCAAAAACATTCCTGGGTTAAATAGTCTTGTTCGGGAATATCAAATTCGAGATAACGATTTCCTTTAATAGTCAGTACGTCTTCGGTCATTGTTACATTCAAATCGGAAAGTTTTACGCCGGCAATTGGCGCCATGACTATAATTTCCGTAGGAGTTTGATACACGTCCAGGGCCAACTGGCCTTCTTCCGAGCTTGCGGTTAAAGGTGCATTGGTAAAAGGTGAGGAACCGGAAGCTCCACTTACTATGGCGTTTCTTGAAGCCGTTCTTGGCGCGCCGGCTGCATTCCGTGTGGAAGCAGGGGAAACACGTTTATTTTGGGTTTGAACAGAAGCTGTTGCAACAAGCTTTCTCATTTAATTAGTGATTAATGATTGTTCAGTTTATGGAATATTATTTGAACACATCCGGGGTAGGGGCCCTGTGTGTTCAAATAATATTCCATAAACTGAACACGGATGTTTTTTTAATTTTCGGTGGTTTTTGCTTTTTCTTCGGTGGCTTCGGTCTCGTTCATTTCGGCCATTTTGCGTTTCTTTTTTTCGATTTCTTTTTCTTCTTTTTCACCAAAGAATTTTAGGAATTGTTTACGGTTGATAGTTTCTTTTTCGATCAAAAACTTGGCAATGATGTGGATTTTATCCAAATGTTTTTGGATGATATCCTTTGTTCTGATTTCGGCTTTTTTGATGATTTCTTTTACTTCTTCATCGATTTCTTTAGCAACTTCTTCTGAGTAATTTCTGACATGGCCAAAATCGCGGCCTAAGAAAACTTCGTGATTCTGCTCACCAAAAATGACCGGGCCAAGTCTGCTCATACCATATTTTGTAACCATGTTGCGGGCGATTTGAGTTGCTCTTTCAAGGTCATTTGAAGCACCTGTGGTCATTTCGCCAAAGATTGCGATTTCAGATAAATATCCACCTAAAAGTGAACACATTTCATCTTCAAATTTGCTGCGAAGATAAAGGTGCTTATCTTCTTCTGGCAAGAACCAGGTAACACCCAAAGCCATACCGCGTGAGATGATTGAAACTTTATGAACCGGGTCGCAATTTGGCAGAAGTTGAGCCACCAAAGCATGACCTGTTTCATGATAAGCGGTGATCTCTTTTTCTTTTTTTGAAAGTACTCGGGATTTGCGTTCCGGGCCCATCATAACTTTTTCAATAGACTCTTCAAGCTCGGACATGGTTACCTGTTTTTTGTTACGGCGAGCGGTTAAAATGGCAGCTTCGTTCATCAAGTTTTCAAGATCGGCACCGGCAAAACCAGGAGTGTGTTGAGCAATTTTCAGAAGATCACACTCTTTTGCCAAAGGTTTATTGCGGCCGTGAACCTTTAAAATTGCTTCACGATCTTCCATGTCCGGAACATCCACAACAATGCGACGATCAAAGCGACCCGGGCGAAGAAGCGCCGGATCCAAAACGTCTGGACGGTTTGTGGCAGCCATTACAATAACATTGGTGTCTTTTTCAAAACCATCCATTTCGGTCAAAATCTGATTCAAAGTTTGTTCACGTTCATCATGTCCTCCACCGAGTCCTGTTCCGCGCTGGCGGCCAACGGCATCGATTTCATCAATGAAAATAATACATGGAGCGTTGCGTTTTGCTTTTTTAAACAGGTCGCGAACACGGCTTGCTCCAACTCCCACAAACATTTCTACAAATTCAGAACCGGAGATGTTAAAGAAAGGTACGTTGGCTTCACCGGCAACTGCGCGGGCGAGCAAAGTTTTACCTGTTCCGGGGGCTCCCACCAAAAGTACACCTTTAGGAATTTTGGCTCCCATTTGCGTATATTTGGTTGGGTTTTTAAGGAAATCGACAATTTCAATCAATTCTTCTTTGGCTTCTTTGGCACCGGCCACATCCTGAAAAGTGGTTTTTTGTTTATCTTTATCATAAAGGCGGGCTTTGCTTTTACCAAAAGACATAGCCTGATTATTGCTGCTTTGCGCCTGGCGCATCATGAAGGCAAAAAATCCAACTATTAATAAGAAGGGTAAAATGCTGATGATCAGATTTAGCCAAAAGTCCTGGCCGTCCGGTGCCTGAATATCAATCTGGATATCTTTTTTGGATTGTTCCGGTACGTCTTTTAAAAGATCACTGATGGTTTGACCTCCTTCTTTATAGGTATATTCCTTGGTATCATCAATTCTGGTGATGTTGAGCTTGTTATCGCTTAAGGATATTTTTCCGATTTCACCACTTTTGGCCTGCTGAACGAATTGGTCCAGGGTGATTTTTTTGATGTTGCTGCTGCCCGGACTAAAAATAATGAAGGCGGCGGCAATTATTAAAGCGGCTACTATTAAATAAATGAAACTGTTTCCGGGTTTTCGGTTTTGTATTTTAAGCATTGGCATATCTTTTAAGGTGTCACTATTGTAGACTTTTTTAAGCTTTTTTCAATGGCTTCAATTTGAGTTCAACTTCACGCGGGGAGCTTTCGTTTTTTTTGATGACTTGAATGAAAAATCGGGTGCCAAATTCTTTTTTGCGATTGGATTTTTGGAGTTTTAAAACTTTTAAAATTTCCTGAAGTTGTTGGAGTGTGAGTTTGTTGGTTGAGCCGTAAGTTGTTTGATAAAGCTGGACGAGAATGTTTTTTTGGAGGAACGAGGGGAGTTCAAGAAACTTTGTAAGCGGAAAACGTTGATCCTGCAGATTTTTTTGGAGCCACGTTGTACTTTTTTCTTCAATAAATTCGGCAATTTCGGTGAAATTTTGAAGATTTTCCTGGAAAGTTTTTTCAAACCCGGAGTTGATTTTATTAAAAAGTGGAATGGCTTTTTGGCGCAGAAGGTTGCGGGAAAATCGCAGATCCTTGTTGCTTTCATCAAAGTGAGATTTAAGTTTGTTTTTCTTTAGAAAATCAAGAATTTCTTTTTTGGTGATTTTGAGCAGCGGTCTTAAAATGTGCGTTTGGTGGTTGTACATTTTCATGCCTTTAATGCCCTGAAAAGAGGCTCCGCGGATCAGATTAAAAAGGGCGGTTTCGATATTGTCATTAAGGTGATGGGCGACAATAACGTAATCGGCATCATATTTTTGACGCAATTTTTCAAAAAAGGCGTAACGCTTTTGGCGGGCGATTTCTTCCAGATTGCCGTTGGTTTCCCCGTTTTTTTGGGATTTTGCCACGAATGAAGTTTCTTTTTTTGTAGCGGGCGGAGTGGGCTTCTTTCCGTGCAGGGTTTTTAGATGAAGTTTGATTGATTCAAAAGGGAATTCATATTTTATTGCCAGATTTTGGACGAATTTTTCTTCGATCTGATTTTCTTTACCGCGCAAACCATGATTTACATGGGCAACAATAATTTTGAGTTGGTGGTTTTGAGAATAGTCAAAAAGGCGCTTTAATAAATAGATCGAATCGGGGCCGCCGGAAACGCCCACGATCATGGTGGAGCCGTTTTTTAGATATGTATCCAGATTTTTTTCGAATTCGTTTTCCGTCATAAGAAGTTTTTTGTGACATTTTCGGTTGGTTTGCCGAAGTTTTAATTTGAGTTGTTCTGTCTTTGCATAAGAGCGATAATCGCATCAAGTTCATCGTCATCGGCTTTTTTGTTCCAGATTTCTTTGTCGCATTCAAGGCAACGATGCAGAATTTGAAAGCCCTTTTTTCCATCGGCTTTGATTGCCACCGGTTCCATCAAATTTTGGCATTTGCTTGCGCGGTCGCCGGGGACTTTGGCATCGACATGTCTTGAAAACAGGCAAAATCGGCAATGGTTGCGGCAGGTTCCTGCAGCTTTTGGGTTCATTTTGCCGCATTTGCCACAGCTAAATCCCTCGTTAAGATGGATGAAATTGCGCCTTTCGGTGGTTTTTTCACCCCGGGCAGACGATTTTTTGCTTGGATGACCCTTTTTAGCAGTTTTGGCAGTAGATTTTTTCACTGAAAAATGGTATTATATAGAGATTTAATCCTTTTCTAAAACCTATGGAAACAAAAAAAACGGTAGCTTCGATCGTCGAGGTTCAAAAAAGTAGTCCGGCATTGCTTGTTTTAGGGGTTATTCTACTTCTTTCATTAACGGCAGCTGGATTTTATCTTTTTTTCCAAAAGTCGGCAATTGTATCGCAGCGCGATCAAATAAAGACCGACGTCGATTTGCTCCAAACCCAAATTAACGATTTGAAGAGTAAAAAGATTGAGGCGGCTCAGTTGGCCAAAAATTGGCTCGCTGAAAGTCAAAAAAGCGAAATTGTCTGGTCAAAGGTTTTGAGCGCTTTGCAGAAAAATATTCCGGTTGATTCATTTAGCAATGCTTCAAAAATTCACTTTTTGTCTTATTCCGGAGCGGCGGGTGGAAAATTGACGCTTAACGCGGAAACAACTCCGGCCGTAATTCCTCCATTTGCTGATGTTTCTCAGCTTATTAATGTTTTTAACAATAGTGCTTATTTCCGGGATGCTTACATTCCTTCGGTTACTAAAGGCCTTGCCGATAACGGCCAAACCATTTTGAGTTTTATTTTCAATGTTACATATACCGAACAGGCTCCGGAAAATTTAACGCCTGTAGTTGATCAATCGGTTCAAATTCAACCAAAACCGGTTCCAAGAACTCCGACAGTAAATCCGGCTGCAACGCCAACCGTGGCTCCAGCCCTAACACAAACCCTGGTGCCATAATCTTAAACTCAAAATTAATTTCCATTTTAATAATTTTATGACAACGACTTTATCATCCAAAAAACATTACGCTCTTCCAACTTTAATCATTTTTTTGATTATTTTGGGAGGCGGCCTTTATTACGTTAGTCCGCTTTGGAGTGAGGTGGGCGGCTTGAAAACCGAGGTCTTTAGTCTGCAACAGCAAAAAGATACTTTCTCCAAGCAATATCAGGATCTTCAGGATTTGCAGAAAAGCTTGAATGCAAGTTCGGAAGTCAGCCAGCAGACAACTTTGGCTTCTATTCCCGAGCGTTTTGAACAGGATAAACTTTTGCAGGATTTGACCGATCTTGCCCAAAAAGCCAACGTGACTTTGAATGGCGTGAACTTTAGTTTGGCCGGAAATACTCAAGATAAAATTAAAAGGGCGACTGTAAATGTTAATGTTACAAGCAGCGATACCGCTTTGATTGATTTTTTGCGGGCGGTTGAAGGGAATACCCGTAAATTGGTGGTGAAATCAATTACGGTGCAGACCGGAAAAACCGATACCGGTGCGACCCGCGTTAATTTTAATTTGAACATGGAAACTTATTATCAGGATCGAATTTAATCAAACTTTATGGAAAAAATTAATTTCTCAAATTCGAACGAAGCGCCTGTTGCTGCCACAAGCAATGCAACGAGTTCTTCGCAGAGTGTTTTAAAAGATCTGCAAGCCGGTCAAAGCAAGGCGACTGCCGCTAAGCCTGAAATTATTTATGGTTTGTATGACGCTTCCAGGCATTCGCTTTTTACGCGCTTGAATGACTTTTTTGTTGATCATAGTCATGTGCCGTTGCAGGAAAAAGCTTATTTTTTCCAACTTTTGGCGGTGATTGTGGATGCCGGAATTCCAACCATGCAGGGCTTAAAAATGCTTGCCGGTAGGACCAAAAGTGAACGTCTTCGCCGTATTTTGAATACAATTGCCTATAACGTTAGTCAGGGTAAAACGCTTTCGGAATCCATGGCCCGTTTTCCAAATGTTTTTGGTGAACTGGAAGTTGGTGTGGTGAAAGCCGGGGAAGCTGCGGGAAATCTGGATAAAATGTTACTTCGTTTGTCCGAGCAGCTCAGCAAAACCAATGAACTTCAAATTAAACTCGTGACCGCTTCTATTTATCCTATAGCGGTTTTGGGCGTTTTGGTTTTGGCTTCTACCGCAATGTTAATTTGGGTGATTCCAACTCTGGTTAATCTTTTGCAGGAAGGTGGTCTTAAAGAGGCCGATTTTCCGTTTGCGACCAAATTGTTGATTACGATTAGTGCGATTTTTGCGGGTTATTGGTGGGCCGTCCTTTTTGGCCTGATTATAGCCGTTTTACTTTTTAGAATTATAGTTACTACAGAAAGTGGTCGTTATAAATGGGATTATTTTAAATTGAAATTACCGATTCTGGGACCACTTTTTAGAAACATGCTGGTGTTGCGTTTTGTAAGCATGTTGGGAATTTTGGTTGAAGCCGGTTTGCCTTTGGTTCAAATTTTAAATATTGTGGCGACTTCATTAAGTAGCGAACTTTATCGTTTGAAAGTTTTTGAGGTGATTTCCCGCGTGCAGCAGGGTGAAAAAATTTCCAGCAGTTTGATGGATACGCCTTTTTTGTTTCCGGAAACAGTTGTGCAGATGTTGGCGGTTGGCGAACAATCGGCTTCGATTGGTTTGATCTCCGGAAAAATCGCCAAGCAGTATGATCTTGAAATTGATAATTCTTTGAAGCGTTTAACTTCATTATTTGAGCCAATTATGATCGTGTTTGTTGGCTTGACTGTAGCGATTTTGGCTTTGGCCATTCTTACTCCGATTTTCCGTTTAAGTCAGCTGGTTTAATTTTTTGTACTAAGATTCGATGCGCAAGGCTCCTCAAACAAGAAAGGCTTTTACACTGATAGAAATGCTGGTTGTGATTACAATCGTTGGCATTATTGGTGCGGTTGCGGTTGGTAATTATGCCGCCACCAGAAAACAGGCCAAGTTGGAATTGGGTGTGGATACGCTTATTAGTATTTTTAAAGAACAGGAACAGAAAGCTAAAAGTGGGCAGTTGGTGACATTTCAGGAAGCTGGAAAATCACAAACGGGAATTGCCTGTTATGGTGTAGATTTGCGGGTTTCTGATTCTCAAAATGGTCAGGGTCAGGGTGGTCAGCCGGTCGTTCCGGTTCAATATTTGATAAATCCTTATCACGCTGTGCAGGGTAATGATGCCGATGCTTGTGGCGCAAATTCAGTTCAAACCATGAATATAAGTTCATTTGAAGATTTGGAGATTAGTAAAATTTCATTGATGGATCAAAATCAGAGTTCGCAGGATCAAAATGATTTGAAGGTTTTTTACAAACCACCACTTGGAAAACGTGATTTTGTTGGAGTTGTGAATTCTGTTCAACAAATGAAAATAGTAATTGGTTTGGTTGGTACTGCCGATAAACGTTGTTTTGTTTTAAATAATACTACCGGTGTCTTTTCGATCTTAACTCCCGATCAATGTTAAAGAAAAAAACACAATCGGGGAAAGCGTGGGCCATAGCTCGAAAGGCTGGGGCTTTTACGCTGCCGGAAGTCATTGTGGCGATGAGTGTTTTGATTATGGTGGTTGTGGCCAGTACAAATTTGTTGGTTTCAATTATCCGTAACAATAGTCAGAATATTAACTCTTTGGTGGCTTTTGAACTGGCGCAGCAGGGGATTGAAGGCATGCGCAATGTTCGTGATAGCAACTGGCTTTTGGGCGCGGATTTTAAGGGCACAATAGGTACACAGAAAAATTCGGTTTGGGGTTCCGCTTTGCCTGATTTGAATTTGACTCAATATTATACTTTGGATCTTAAAGATCCTGATCCTGATTTTTGTAAGGATTCAACAATTAATAGCGCTACTATTGCAACTTGTGCGCCATGGTCACTTAAGGTTTTAAATGATCAACCTGTGAGTACTTCCAGTGCGACTTTGCTTTATAAACAGGGTGATCCTTTAGTTAAATATGTTCATGAACAGAGTGATCTGCCGAGTCCTTTTCACCGCTACATAAAGGTGGAAACAGTGACCGTTCCTTATAATAATCCGATTGATTATAAAAATAACGAAGATCGACCTTTAAAATATCGCGTGACTGTCGTGGTTTCTTGGACCGAAAGTGGCCGTGACCGTGAAGTCAGCTTAACAACCGAACTTACGGATTGGAAAGGAGGCCCACTATGATGAATTTGCTGAAAAAAGTTGGCAAAAAACAAAATAGTTCCAGCTCCAACCAGAGTCGAAAAGGCTTCACTTTGATCGAACTTTTGATCAGTATGTCCATTTTTATTGTATTTTTGGGGATAGTTTCGCAGTCCTATGTGGGTATTATTAGATCGCAAAGACAAGCCAACGGCGTGCGCAAAATCTATTCGGAATTGCGTGTATTTTTTGAAACTTTGGCGCAGGATGCCCGTTTGGGTTCGCCGGCTTATGATTGTTATGAACTTCAACCTCAAAATAATAATAATCCGGATCCGTCTGCTAATTTGGAAGCTTGTCCTTCTGATGTTAAGTCGGATATAACAGGCCAATTCAAGCAAAATTATCTGGCTTTGATCGATAAAGAAAATACCGAGTTAACAGTTTATCGCTTTAATTTAGCATTACATACTGCTCAAGTAAGAAAATACAAGCATGATAGTGGTGGCTCATGGCAGGCTGAGGATGCATATCCTCAGGGTGGAGATGGGAGTGAAGGCGTTGATCAGGATGGTTATCGCAATCTTTTGTCTAATGATGTGAAAATTAAAAATTTGGGTTTTGTTTTGAATCCGGCGGTAAATCCTTATGCCGCTTTGAATGTGGATAAAAGTGGTGATCAGTTTCAGCCGCTGGTGAATGTGTTTTTGACTGCAGAAAATGTTGGTAAGGGTTTGACGCCATTTAAATTGGATTTACAAACAAGTTTTTCTTCACGAGTTTATAGTCGCAAATAATATTTATGAAAAAAGTTATCCGAAAAATTAGATCGAAAGTGGAAAGTCGCGCCGGCTCCAAGTCTGGTAGTGCGCTTTTAGTTGCCATTTTGGTGATGGGCGTGTTGATGGTTTTGACTTTGGGGATGAGCGATTTGGTTATTCGGGAAATTCGCCAGACCAAGGATTTGGTGGCTTCAGGCAAAGCTTATTTTTCAGCCGAAGCGGGGATTGAAAATGCGTTACTGGATTTGCATGAAAATGCCCCGGGGTATCAAACAAATGGCAAAGATGGGACTCCTGGCAAAGTCGATTTTAAGGCTGATCCTAAATCAAATCCGGATTTCCACTATTCTTATCAAATCCTGAATCAGGCGGACAGCATTCCTTCTTTTGACCCGGATCAATTGGTCTGGTTGAGTCCCGATGGCAAAATTGTGAGCCCAAATAGTGCCGGGGCAATGCCAACGAGTCCAAATAATCTTCCAGCTGCGGCAACTTATAATGCTTTACCGCTTAATGGCTCGATTGTGATTCCTTTGTCACGGCCAGAGATAGATGCAAATGGGCATGTTACTATGAAAAATGTGGAAGATTTTATGATTGAATATTATTTTCCTTGGCGTGATCAAAATAATTCTGTTCTAAATGCGGATCCCGGTATCATTGATCGTTTAGATGTGTTGCGTTGGAAGATTTTTGGTTATTCTCAAACTGGTGATATGGCTGATTCTAAATCAACCGATTCAATCTCGGATTTTTATCCTGCTCTTAAAGATAATTCTCCGGATAATCCGGTTTGTATTGGTACAAATAAAGAGATTGTAGATCAGCCAAATGATAAAACAATTTGTCAGTATCCAATTTTGACTGATCCGGTTACGGGGGACTGGAAACCATGGAGTGGTGCTCGTCAGTGTTATCTTTCAGACTCAAATAATCAGAATTTTCAGGGTAAGGTCAAAAATAATACTTTGGATGAAAAAATTGCTGTTCAAAATGCGAAGGATGGTGGTTGCACAATTTCAGAGTTTGTTCAAAATCATACACAAAATTATTTGGTTTTGACCAATGTTGTAAATCCGGCGGTGCTTGCGTTTGATCAACAGGAGATTGCAGCCGGTGTAGCCAATATTTATTATCGTGTGATTGCTAAAAAAGGCGAAGGTTTAGTTCGAGAGTCCGCTTCAATTAAAGCTGATGGTTTTGCTTTGAATGATCAGTATCTGCAAAGTATTGATGTGAATATTGGCTTGAGTTCGTTCTTGCCGGTGTTTAACTTTTCTTTGTATGGAACGGATAGTTCTAAAAATGCGGCGAGTGCGCCAAGTGGGCAGAGTTTTGCGCCGGCTAATGTGAAACTTAATGCAGATGTTTTGAAAAAAGCTGGAGGGCTTCAAGCGAATCCGAACTTAAATTCGTAAAGAAGATGGAAGGGGTATTACTGATTTGAAGAAGCCACTGAAAAAGAATTGGCTGGATTTGATTTGAAGGCTTGGCATAAATTGCTTTTCCGTGCTATAAAACCTTTGTCTTTAACGTTTAAAAAAATGCCTAAATTTTATATTTCGACTTCGATTGCTTATGTGAATGCCCGTCCGCATATTGGTTTTGCGATGGAGGTGATTCAGGCGGATGTTCTTGCCCGTTTCCATCGTGCGCAGGGGACTCCAGTTTTTTATTTAACCGGTACTGATGAACATGGCATGAAAATCGCCCAGGCTGCCAAGGAAAAGAATCTTACTCCCCAAGCTTTTACGGATGAAATTTCCGCTCATTTTAGAGCTTTAAAGGATCTGCTGAATCTTTCCAATGATCGTTTTATTCGCACGACAGACGCGGATCACATTAAAAGTGCGCAAAAAATCTGGATGAAAATGTTTGAGGCCGGCGATTTTTACAAAGGCAGCTATGAAGGTCTTTATTGTGTTGGTTGTGAGTCTTTTATTACCGAGAAGGATCTGGTAAACGGCATGTGTCCAAATCACAACAAGGCTCCGGAAAAGCTAAAGGAAGAAAATTATTTCTTTAAACTTTCCAAATATTCCGAACAAATTCGTAAATTGATTGAAGATGATGTTTTGAAAATTGTTCCTGCTGCCCGCAAGCATGAGATTTTGACGGTTTTGAAGGAAGGTCTTAAAGATGTCAGCTTTTCCCGTCCAAAGGCGGCTTTGGAGTGGGGGATTGAGGTTCCGAATGATCCAAGCCAGGTGATGTATGTTTGGTGTGATGCGCTTTCCAATTATATTACAGGTGTTGGTTATGCTGACGAGGAAAATGCGGGATCTGTGGGCGCTGAACTTTTTAAGAAGTTTTGGCCGGCTGATGTGCATTTGATTGGAAAAGATATTTTGCGTTTTCATTCCGCGATTTGGATTGGAATGCTGCTTTCTGCGGGAATTCGTCTTCCTCATAATATTTATGTGCATGGATTTATAACTTCCGAGGGCAAAAAAATGAGTAAGTCTTTGAATAATGTGGTGGATCCGGTTGATGTGGTGAAGCAATATAGCGCGGATGCTTTGCGTTATTATGTGTTGAGGGAAATTCCGACAACCGAAGATGGTGACTTTAGCCAGGAGCGTTTTAAGGTTTTGTATGAGTCCGAACTTGCCAATACTTTTGGGAATTTGGTGAGTCGTGTTTTGGCGATGAATCAAAAATATTTTGAAGGGAAAGTTCCTGATGCTTCAAAAACTCCCGGTAATGCGGCAACCAACGATTTTTTTGATTCAAAATTGCAGGATCTTTGGAAAAAATATGATCAACACATGAATGCTTTTGATCTTAAAGCGGCTTTGGAGCAGGCTATTGAGCTTGGGTATTTTGCGAATGAATATGTGGAATCACAAAAGCCCTGGGTTTTGGCAAAAGAAGATCAACTAAAATTGGCAGAAGTTATTTATAATTTGCTGGAAATGATCCGTCAGTTGGGACTTTTGCTTTTGCCGTTTATTCCAATGACAGCGGGGAAAATTTTGGAATATTTGGGGATTTCGGCAGAATCAGTTCGCACCGATGCAGCACGAAAATGGGGATTGCTTCCGGTGGGGCAAGAAGTTTCCAAAGCTGAACCACTTTTTCCAAGATTGATTGAGGAGAAGCCAATTACTTAAATCGGATTGCGCGCGCGGACCGTGTTGGTTTGGCGGTCGAGAAGGCCTAAATTCCAACAACTACGCCGACAATACCCTTTACGATGGCGTACGAGAAAATGATGATCAAAAGGCCGATGACGCCGTACATCAACGTTTTTTTGGCGCCTTCCAGCATGGTTTCGTTACCGTGGGAAATGGTGTAGCGGACACCACCAATGGCGATGACTGCTATGGCGACCGGGCCGGCCAAATATAAAAGTCCTCCGGCAATAAGTTGAAGGAAGAAGTTGGCGTATGCGGCTTCGTAACCTTTTGTGTTTTCCAAACTTTTACCATCGGCTCCGGTTGCAATTTTAACATCTGGGGCAAAGTTTGGATGCAATTCGTCGGGTAAAGAAATCAGACCCTGCAAATACGAACCAAAACTTTGGGTGTTTTGTTGGGTGGCATTTTGCTCAGCGTTGTTTTGCGTGCTTGTCTGCGTGTTTTGGGCATGCACAGCCTGATTCAAATTCCAGGCTAATCCAAAATTTGTCAGAGTGATAATCGCAAAGATGATTGTGAGGATTTTTTTCATTGTCCCGAAGTGAAAAATTGTAATTGAGAAACGCCTGTTACGATTGCGTATGAAACCGCGATTATGGCTAAAGCTCCTATCGACCACAAGATCATGTGTTTGGCTTTGGTGATTTTTTCTTCCGCTCCCGCCGCTGTTAAAAACATTACGCCAGCCACCGTGAAAGAAACTAAAGCTAAAACTCCACAAATTGAAAGAATCAATTTTATAACTCCTGCAATAATAACTTGTGGAGTTCCGGAAGGAAGCTTTTTAACCAAAGAAACCGATGTGGTGTCGTTTTTATAATTGAAAGGGTAAAGTAATTGGTCGGTTGAAACTCCGGCATTATTTTTAGGAGGTGCCGGTTGATCTGCAGCAATTACCGATCCACTCACAAATAACATTTGCAACGTGGCTGCAATCAAAAAGAGTGTAACTGATTTTTTTATAAATTTTTGGATCATTTTACAGGTGGGGTTGTGAAATTGATAGAAACAATGATCTGGACGATGGCATAAGAAAGCATAGAAATTACAAAGCCGACCAGCGCAAAGGTTAAGGTTTTTTTGGCTTTTCCAAGTCCTTCATCGCCTTTATAAGCTGTAAGTATTTGAATGCCGCCAATAATTACAAAAACCAAAGAAAGTGCTCCGCCAAAGGCAATAATTGTGCCGGTGACGCGTGGTAAAAAGTTGCCCTGAATGTATGATCCCTGATTTGGGGCATCACTTCCCGGAAGATAGATTGGTGATTTTTCCTCACCCTGAAGTGGATTGATTGGTGGAGTTGAAATTGTGGCTGCAGCAAAAATCATGGGTAGTTGCAAAGCTCCAATCAACAATGTTCCAAGAATGATGAGAAAGATTTTTTTCATTAGATTGTGAAAAAGTTTGGGTTGATTGTGTATAAAATCAAAGCGGATAAAAAGAGCAACACTAAGCCGGCAATCGAATTCATGATGTATTCTTTGGCTTTTTCATATTTGGCGGCGTCACCTTGAGAACTGGCCATCATGATTCCGGCAACTACCAGGTAAAGGACTGTGATTACGCCCGCTGTTCCGGCGGCCCAGCGGTAGATTAGGCCAACGTAGGTGAAAATTAAGCTGGCTCCGGATTTGGCGTAAATAACTTGAACCGGTTGGCAGGTGGTTTTATCGCCTGGTTTACATGTTGATACATATTGTTCGGTTGGTCCTTTATCAGTTTGGGTGGTTTGTCTAAAGCAATTTAAAACACCTTCATCTTTATTGGTGTTTATTTCTACGCCCTTTTGACCGGCGTTCTTTGTGCCCGGTGGATTGATTCTTTCTTCCATGATTGTGATGATGTAGTCTTTAATTGTGTCTGCTTTTTTTAGGTTATCGCAATCTATGGCAGCGGCAAAAGCAGGTGCTGAAGTTGTGGCTATGTTTAAACTGAGCATCAACGACATCATCATGCCGGAAAGTAGAATTTTGGCCCAAATTTTTGTTTTTTTAGAGTCCATAAAAAATGCTTTGAACAAATGCGACAATAAAGTAAGCGGAAAGAGAAATAACTAATCCCATAATTGCGTAAGTGATTGCTTCTTTTGCTTTGTTTATAAGGGTTTCATTGCCATGTGAAACAAGATACATAAATCCACCAATCAAAATTACCAAAAAAGAGAGAGAGCCAATCGTTAAAACCAAAAAGTTTATAATTTGAATGATAAAACTGGCAATGGGAGCTTTGCTGCCTAAATATGCGCTTCCCTGGTCTTTGGCTTTAAGATAATCGGTGACTTTGAATTGTTGATTTTCCTTGCTGGTGCCTTGTTGTATAAGGGAGTTTGGAGCGGCGGGAGTGGCTGGAGTGGCTGGAGTGGGAGTTGGAGTTGGAGTGACATCTCCTTGTGCGGGTGCCTGTGGTCCATCATTGTTCACAACCGCAAAAACAGCGGGAATTGAGCCGAACATTTGAATTAAAAGGAGTCCTAAAATGAGATACTTTTTTATTTTTTTCATTTTGTTTTTTTAAATCCCTAAATTATACCATTTTTTGGCTTATAAAACAACGGGAGGGCATCAAATCTTGTGTATTTAAGCCATTTTTGGTATTCTTCGCGCTGTTTTGGCTTATTTGGGGCTGTAGCTCAGTTGGCTAGAGCGCTTCCATGGCATGGAAGAGGCCAGGGGTTCGAGTCCCCTCAGCTCCACCAAAAGTCAAAAAATTATCATTTTCACGAATGCCCATGTATCCACGAATTATCATCAAAAAAGAACGGGAAAGGTCTCTTCAATTCAAACATCCTTGGCTTTTTTCCAGAGCCTTGGAGCATGTTCAGGGAATAGAAAGTGGAACTTTAGTGCGTATAACCAACTCGGAAGGTCATATTTTGGGAACAGGTTACTACAACAGTCATTCCCAGATTGCGGTGCGACTTTTTTATTTTGGATCTGAAGAAATCGAAATTGATCAGAAATTTTTTGAAAATGCTTTTACTCAGGCAAAAAAACAGCGTGAAAAGTTTTTGCCGGGGAAAACCAATGCGTATCGCCTGGTTTTTAGTGAAAGTGACGGGATTCCCGGCTTAATTGTTGATAAATATAATGAATTTTTGGTGGTGCAGATTCACACTTTGGGGATGGATCGCCTGCGTGAAATTGTGGTTAAAGCTTTGCAAAAGGTCTTTAAACCCAAGGGAATTTATGAACGCAGTGATGTTGAGGTTCGTCGAAAGGATGGGCTTCAAACCTTACCTACAGGCTTGTTGGCAGGTGTGGAGCCAGCGGATGAGTATGAAATTTTGGAACATGGTTTGAAGTTTTTTGTGGATATGAAACATGGGCAAAAAACCGGTTTTTTCCTTGATCAGCGCGAAAATCGGCAGGCGGTGGCGGATTGTTCTAAAGGTAAATCGGTTTTGAATCTTTTTAGTTACAGTGGAGGATTTTCGCTTGCTGCTGCTTCTGGAGGAGCGATTTCAACCATAAGTGTTGATGTTGATAAACATGCTTTGGAATTGGCCCGGAAAAATTTTAAACTCAATGAGTTTGAAAATGGCAAAGATGCTGATAATGAAAGTGGAAAAAATGCTGGGACAGGTGCTGATTCCGGTTCTCAACATGAATTTGTGGCCGAAGATGTTTTTGCGTTTTTGGATAAAGCTTCTGCGGAAAAACGGCAATTTGATTTGGTGATTGTGGATCCGCCGGCGTTTGTGAAAAGTCGGGAAAACCTGCCCAATGCGGTTAATGGCTATGTCCGCTTAAATAGAATGGCTTTGAAAGTTTTAAAACCCGGTGGAATTTTGGCTACAGCTTCATGTTCTTCACATGTGGATCAGGCGCTTTTTAGGACGATAATTTTTAAAGCGGCCATGCAGGCTAATGCCGATTTGGTTTTACTGGAAAGCAAAACTCAACCCGCGGATCATCCACTACGAATCAATTTTCCGGAAGGGGAGTATTTGAAATTTAACCTTTTACTGAAGAAAGGATAAGGAGTCCCGCTTGGCGGGACGGTTTTGTTGCTATGCCCCGCCAAGGCGGGGCGCGGAGCAAGCCTTTGGCTTGCTTAAGCCTCCAACTCCGCTGGAATGCTAGCCAGAGCTTCGTCTTCACTGATTAAATCAGCTTCCAATAAATCCGTGACTGATTTCTTCATGGTTTGCATGCCTTCTTTAAAGCCTGTTTCAATCGCTGAATCAATCTGATGAGTTTTAGCTTTGCGGATCATGTTGGCAATGGCGTTGTTGTTGAACATCATTTCCATGGCTGCAATACGGCCTTTCCCGTCCTTGGTTTTTAAAAGATTTTGCCAGATTACGGCGCGTAAACTTTCGGAAAGTTGGGCGCGCACTTGGTTTTGCTGTTCAAATGGGAAAGCATCAATAATACGATCAACCGATTTGGCGGCACCGCTTGTATGCAAAGTTGCTAAAACGAGTTGTCCTGTTTCTGCTGCGGTAATTGCCAGGGCAATTGTTTCCAGATCACGCATTTCACCAATATAAACCACATCCGGATCTTCACGCAGAGCTGATTTTAAGGCGCTACCAAAGCTTTTGGTGTGACTTTTAACTTCACGTTGTTCAAAAATGGATTTTTTATTTTGGTGAACAAATTCAATTGGATCTTCAATTGTAATAATATGTTGGGCATCGCTAATGTTAATTTCATTCAAAATTGCGGCCATGGTGGTCGATTTACCCGAGCCGGTTGGTCCGGTTACAATCACCAAGCCATTTTTAAATCCCGGAATTCTCTTTAATTGCTCCGGTAGGCCAAGTTCATCAAGGCTGTAAACTACTTCCGGAATCAAACGAAAAACTCCCGCCATACCTTTTCTTTGAACGAACATGTTTACGCGGAAGCGGGCAATGTTTTCAACATCAACCGAAAAATCCAAATCAAGACTGGCGGCAAAAGCTTTCTTTTGATCTTCCGTCATGATTTCCAAAAGAAACTCCTCGGCCATTTTCTTGGTGAAAACCGGGTGTTCATCGATCAGGATCAAATCGCCGTTAATGCGCAGAATTGGCTTAGATCCGGTGGAAATGTAGACATCGGAAGCTTTATATTGAAGCGCTGTTCTGAAAATTTTATCAAGTTGAGCCATATTTGTGTTGTTTTTAGTTTTTTTTTGCTTGTTGTTTGTTTTTTACTGTATTTAAATTCCCAAATCGTCGTAATCTTTATCACTTAGTTCATCACTTTTTGGGAGAACATTTTCAAGGGCGCCCCAATCGCTGTCTTCCAATTCCGGAACAACCAACGTAACTTTATCGCCGACTTCAGCCTTAAAATAAGTTACAGAAGCCAAGAGCACTTTATATACTTTGCTCTGGGCGATCACACGATATTGGCCATCTTCATAAGTTAATGTTCCAACAATTTTCTTACGATCAACCGGGCCGATTTGCTTATAAACAAAAGAACCATCGTCCATAATGGTTAATTTCAAAACGTCACCTGGAATAAGTTTGGATTTGCTCGCGTAGTTTGCCGGAACGGAATAAGTTTTTTTATCCGGACCAATCATATTCTGGCCATCAAAAATACCTTCAATTACATGACGTTCTTCCGAACTCATGCTGCCGATTTTTTCAGCCATGGAAGCATATTGGCTCTTGCCATTTGAAGTTGTCATTTCAGCAAGAATTTGTTTTGCTGAACGGAGATTTGACTCTGCAGAATCCAGCATTTCTTTTAACAGAGCTATTTTGGAGGCGTTCGACATTTTGTTGTTTGTTTAAAATTTATTTTTATGTTTACTAATTATAGCAAAAAATTTACATTTTTTCAATGACTTTAGGTCGTTTTGGGGTTGAAACTGCCGATTTTAAGTTTTATTTTCCTTATTTTCGATCATGGTTTGGAGCATTGCACGGCGTGTAGTACCAACATTCGAGAAAATACGGAAGGTAAAGACAAAAGTAGCGGCCAGATAAAGATCAAGGCCCAATTTGTCACCAAGCAGCGTAATGGCTATAGAAAGGATAATGTTGAAGAAAAGACCGGTTATAAAGATGACGGCATCAAATTTATCATGGGTTATTTCGGCGCGAATTGCCCCAAAAAGGGCATCCAGAATACCCATAATGATAACCGCGGAATATTTGGTTAATTCCAAAGGAATGGGCAAATTAATGCTTAGTCCCATTAAGATTCCGATTACGATGCCGAGGATTGCCCAAATCATAGGTTGATGATTAATAATTGTTCAGGATTTTGAGAATTTCCCTGAATACACAGGGCCCCTACCCCGGATGTGTTCGGGAGTATTCAGATTGTAACAATATTCCTTCACACACAGGGCCCCTACCCCGGATGTGTTCAGAAATATTCTTACAATCTGAATATACGCTTATAATTGTTATTTTTTTAGTTTATTTACTGCGGGGTTTGAAGATTACTTTTTCGTTGTCTGTTCCCGATATTCTTAGGTCGATGTATTCAAGCGGGGTGTTGTAGATGTCCAGTTTTCCTTGAACTTTTTTTAGTTTTTCCAGTTGTAGATTTAAATCTTTGGTGATGTCGATCCAGACGTAGAAGAATTTTTCGGTTCTTATGCGGATTTCGCGCTCTATGAGCATGTAATCGCAATCTATTACTTTCATCCCAAATTTTGATTGAAAGAATTTGATCGCCTGCAGAATGTAGGCCAGTTTATCTTCGGGAATGGCTGTATCGTTAAGATTAAGCGCTTCCGACGAGGTGATTCTTATATATGGAAGATCAGGGTTTTCGTTATTCTGATCAACAATTAGACCTATACTATCAACCAGCAGTTTCTTTTGGATTTTGCCTACAACATTTATGATGTTAGCAGCAATTGGATATTTTTCAAATTCAACCTTGATTTTTTTGGGGAAAATTTTGCTAATTTGAATTTTTGCAATGTCCGGATGAATGTTTTTAATGTCGCTAATGATTTTGTTTTCATCAAGAAAGAGGATGTTTTTGCCTTTTTCGGCAGCCAAAATTTGATATATCGGGTCGGAATCATCCACAAGCGTGCCATCGCTTGAAACTTGCCAGTTTTGCAGATCAAAAAAATGAGTGGTGGTGATTAAATAAGTTCCGCCGCCAAGTATAAAAATTGTCAGTAAAATCAACAGCCATTTTTTGCTTTTCCCGCTTTTTGGTGCTTTAAGGCGGGCAGGCGGAATAAGAATGGAATGCCTTTTTTTGCTTCTTTTAAGGACACGATCCGGTAATAATTGTTTTCTTAAATAAGGAGACTGAAACTGGGCAATCCTGCTGGAAGTTCCGGACTTCTTTTTCTTTTTGAGGAAACCGAAAAGGGGCACTTTTGTCAATTAAAAATTATTACGGATTTTATTTTTATTTCAAGAAGTGTCCCGCTTGCGGGACGGTTTGTTGCTATGCCCACTTGAGGGTGGGCGCGGAGCTCGCGTTGCTCGCTCTGGTTAAAAATAAAGGAATCCCGCTAAACTTACAAGGAAAAGTCCTCCGTATATGATCACCATTTGTCTGGTGAGTTTTTTGTTGCCGATAAAATGGATCATGATTACTTTTTGAACCATGTTTAAAAAGAGAACCATCAAAATAATATTTTTGGCATTGGTCATATCAATCAGTTTTCCGGCATGGGCTGCGGTGGAAATGGTAATCGGGTCATCAATCGCAAACAGGGCCATTGCGCCGGCAATAATGTAGTAATATTCCAGCCCCAAAAAGGTCAAAAGAATTTTGGCAATGAGCAGTGCTCCAACAATCAATCCTCCAAGTTTAAGGGCTTCGGTCAGTTCAAAAGGAGTCTTAAAATTGGCAGTGTGGGTGATTTTGTCCGGTTTTTGTCTGAATAAAAGAAAAAGTCCAACAATCATCAAATAGGCAAACATCAAAGATATTGGGACCAATGTGCGCATAAAAAGTTCTTCATTTAGCGCGCGGAGCTCAATAAAAGTTCTAATAAAACTGATGCCGCAGGCTAAAACGATTCCTGTGACAAAAGGTGTTGTAATGGAGGGGTATTGTCTGCTTTTGCGGGCTAAAGAAAGCGAAGTGGCTGTGCTGGAATAAAGTCCACCAATCAAACCGGAAATACTGATGCCTTTGGTTTTGCCGATGACTTTTGAAAGGATGTAACCCAAAAAACTGATTCCGGATACCAGCACCACCAAAAACCAGATGTTGTAGGGATTTAATATCTGGACCTGATTGAAGTTTGTAGGAATTTGTAGATTTGGCCAAATCATCTTGAAAAGCTGATCATCAAAATTTTGGTTTGGTAAAAACGGCAAAATAATAAAAGCGATAATTGCAAATTTGATGGTGTCGTAAAGTTCAAGGTAGCTGATGTTATAAATGGCTTTATGCAGAATTTCGCGGAGCGACAGGACCAAAGTGATAATTATGGCTAAAATAAGGGCTAATTGCGCGTATCCGCTCATGGCCATCGCGCCTAAAAGAAATACCAGAATTGTGCTTATTTCTGTGGTGAAACCAACTTTGTTGAATTTTATGGAAATATAAATGTAGGAGGCGATTGTTAAAAGCAGGAGTGCTCCCAAACAAATCAAAAAAAGAATAGGACTGATTGTTTTGCCGAGTAAAGCCGCGATCGCTCCAAAAAGACTGATCAAAATATCGGTCCGGATGCCAATGGAACTGATTCCTTTGTTATTCTGCTTGTTTTTTTCGCGTTCCAGGCCGATTAGGGCGCCAACAGCAATGCTGGTCAGGAGTGGAAGGGCGATTGTGGTGAAGTCCATGGGGGCGGGGTTGTTGCGGCGTTAAATCCTGTAATTATAGCAATTTTTTGTATGTTTCGTCAATGGCGTGGCGGTGTAAAGCCATTAAAATGACATACACAAAAAATCCCCCAAATTGGAGGATTTTCAAGTATCAAAAAGTAAATGCTTGCGCTTGAATTCGGCTTACGCAATCATTTTTTCAGCATCTTTTAAGGCTTTCAATTGGGCTGCCTTTCTTGGTTTAGCGGCTGCCTTGTTCTTGCGCTTGCGGAGTTTGCTCTTTGGGCGAAGGGCATTCATGGTAGAAAGTCCGTGTTGGTGGTTGATGTGTTTATTCGACATACTAAATTTAAAGTTAAAGCCTCAATATTTAAGCGGTAAAGGGCCGATAAGTCAAGAAGAAGTCTTGATTTTAGGCAATATTTTTAAGAAATGCCTGATAATTCTTGTTCGCTTTGATTTTGGTTGCGAGTGTTTTGTCGGTCAGGGCCGGTTTGGTGAGTTTGGCAGGGACTAAAATGCTCTCCAATTCTTGTTTGGACATAAAATTGTGGCTGGCGACGGTATCGATTAAGGTTTGTCCTTTCTTTAGAGCTTCTCCCACAAGCAGCGCGGTGACTTTGTAGCCAAGATAAGGCGAAAGGCCGGTGGCCAGGCAGAGGCTTTTTTCCAGCAATTCTTTGCAGCGTTTTTCGTTGGCTTTGACTTGATCAACACAAAAAACGCGGAACATGTTGGTGCCGTTGATCAAAAGCTCCATCGACCACATCAAATTGTACATAATTACGGGAGTCATGACGTTGAGCTCCAATTGGCTGCCTTGAACGGCCAAATTGATGACTGTGTCGTTGCCGATCACCTGAAAACCGATCATGTTCATGGCTTCTGGGACGGAAGGATTTACCTTTCCGGGCATGATGGAAGAGCCCGGTTCAACATCCGGCAAAGTGATTTCGTTGATGCCGGCAACGGGTCCGGAAGCTAATAATTTGAAATCATTGGCAATGCGGATAAGGTCGTTTGCAAGCACACGTAAGCCGTTGGAAGCCTGCGTGAAGGCGTTCATTCCGTGGGTTAATTCCATGGGATTTTTGGTTGGTTTTAGTTTGAGTCCGGTGAGTTGGCTAAGGTTTTTGACCATCAGTGAGCGATATTTTGGGTGAGTGGTAATGCCGGTTCCAAGTGCGGTTGCGCCAATCCCAAGTTCGTTAAGATGGTTGAAGGATTCTTTTAAATATTCCAGGCAGTGGTTGATTGCTGAGCTGTAAGCCTCAAACTCCTGACCAAGTGTAATTGGGACGGCGTCCTGAATGTGAGTGCGGCCAACTTTAAGAATTTTGCTGAAAGCTTTGGCTTTTTTCATAAGTGAGTCGCGGAGTTTTTGCACTTCCGGCAACAGTTTGCGCAGGCGTAATAGCGCAGCAAGGCGGATTGCGGTTGGTGTGACATCGTTGGAAGATTGAGCCCAATTAACGTGATTATTTGGAGTCACAGGCTTGTATGATCCCTTTGTGCCACTGATTTTTGTGCCATCAAGTGTATATCCCTCTTTGGCTAAAATTTCGTTGGCGCGATTGGCGACAACTTCGTTGGTGTTCATGTTGAAAGGCGTTCCGGCTCCGGCCTGAAAAACATCCAAAGTAAACTGGTCATCAAACTTTCCGGCAATAAATTCGTCGCAGGCCTGAATTATGGCTTTGGCTAATTTTGGCTCAAGCTCGCCAAGTTCCGCGTTGGTCATAGCCGCTGACTTTTTAATAAGTCCGTAAGCAATTTTTACTTCTTCCGGCGCGCGAATTCCGGTGATCTGAAAATTTGCGAGTGCGCGTGTGGTGAAAGAACCGTAATAAGCGTCCACCGGAACTTGAATTGGCCCAATGGCATCTTTTTCTAGGCGGGTTTGCATGGAAGGAGAATTAATAAATTCGCCTTTATTCTACTGCTTTATTCTGAAAAAGGAATTGTTAATTTACTTGGACTTGAAGTTAGCTATTTTCGTACTATTCCGGTTCATCCGCATCCTCAAACTGAACTTCTAGTTGGGGTTGAGTTACCTCCGGAGTGCTAAACATTGAGCTTTGATAGAATCCTTCATTGCGCTTTTTGCGTTCGTCGGTAAGGGTGTAATCGGTTTCGGTTTGAATCGTTTTCTCGTAAGGCATGTAGACTTTTTGTTCGTCAAAGCTTTGGCTTATTTGAAGCGCGATTTCGGAGCGAATCTTTAAAATATTACAAGGGGTTTGAACCCAAAATTTGACATTGAAAATGCACGCTGTGTCTGTGAATTTTTTGAATATAACCGAATAACCGGGGTTTTTAAGAATTTTAGTGTCATTTTGAAGGATGGTTTCAAAAATCTTGAGTGCTTTTGGAATATCGGTTCCATAGCCAAGCAAAACATCAAAATCAATTCTGCGCATGGTGTTGTTGGAAAAATTTACAATCGATTGAGTCATCACGTCACTGTTGTAAATGGTGATGAGTTTGTTATCGAAAGTTTTCAAGGTTGTGGACTGGAAATCGATCTTGTGAATTTTGCCCGTGTGTTCGCGAATTTTAACGGTTTCGCCAATTTTGAAAGGGGATTTAAAAAGAATCAAAATACCGGCAACGTAGTTTTTGATGATGTCCTGCAAGCCGTAACTCAAGCCTAAAATCGCCACACTAACCAGTAAAGTCATATCAATTCCAACCAGTTTTAGGGCAATGGTTACGGTAATAACCAGAATGAAACCGGAGGTGATTTTTTCCAAAAGATTAACGGCTGTGCGCTGATCTTCGTGCGTTGTTTCGACCTTCTGAAAATATTTGTGCATGTAGCGAATCAGAAAAACGCCAAGCGCAATGATCGCTGCGCCTTCAAGTACATCAATAAACTTCCACAAAATTTGGGGCACCAATGTGTCAAAATTCAAATTGCCACTACTACTTGTGACTGAACCGTCAATATTTACTGTTGGAGCTACACTATTGGCCATAATTTTGTTTTAGGTTGGTTTGCACGAATTTTTCTTTACATTATACCAAAAAATGGCGGTTTGAGCAATAACCTAAAAGTTCAGAATTTGTGGGATCAATCAACGTCAGTTCCGACCTTGGTCATCTTGTATTTGTTGATATAATCCAGTATAATCTCATATATAACATATATCGTTAAATTATGAACGACATCACGCAAAAATTCGATCACAGGATCGCGCATCTCGAACCGCACATCGTCACTCTCTTGGCAGAGATCGATGGTATTCGGGGTGAGTTCAAATCAGGTCTGCGAATGACTCCGCAGGCAATTACTAATCTCCGGAAGTCGACGCTTATCACCTCTGCCGGTGCTTCCACTCGTATCGAGGGTGGAAAACTAAACGATGAAGAAGTCGAGAAGGTCATGCAGGGGCTTGCGATCTCAAAATTCGCAGACCGTGATTCACAGGAAGTTCAGGGATATCTCGAAGTGCTTCAGAACGTGTTCGACAGCTACCAAACTCTACCACTTCAGGAGAGCGTGATCACGTCACTCCACAATCAGCTTCTCAAATATTCTTACAAAGATGACACGCATCGTGGTGGCTATAAAAAGAAAGAGAACACTGTCGGCATACTGGGACCGGATGGCAAAGTCGCACGGATCATGTTTGAGACGACTCCTGCATATCTTACTGCAAAAGAAATGCAGGAGCTTGTTGACTGGACGGTTGATGCGTTTGAGAAGAACCGCTTCCATCCTTTGCTTATCATCGCAAACTTTATTGTTGAGTTTTTGAAAATCCACCCATTTGAAGATGGCAATGGGCGTCTTTCGCGCGTGCTCACAAATCTTTTACTGCTCCGCTCCAGCTATCAATTTATACAGTATGTCTCGCATGAGCAGATCGTCGAGCGCCGCAAAGATGAATACTATATCGCACTCCGCAAATCGCAGGAGACATTCAAGACTGATCACGACACAATTTCGCCGTGGCTCAATTTCTTTTTGTCTGTTGTCAAAGAGCAAGCTGCAAAAGCCCTCTCGTATCTGGAAGAGGAGAAGGTCGAGGACACGCTTTCTCCCAAGCAGTTCGAGGTTTGGAAATATCTCTCTAGTGTTGGCGAGGCCGCCCCGGGCGACATAGCCAGAGCGACTGGTATTGTACCTGTCACGGTTAGCCAAGCACTGGATCGCCTGATAGAGATCGGAAAGGTCAAACGTATCGGACGTGGTCGAGGCACAAGGTACGTAAAAATATAAATTAATTAAGGAACTTTTAGAACTTCCTAAATAAGGGTAAACCTGCAACTTTCTTGCGCTTTGGGGGCTTTGTTCGTAGAATAGGGGCGTATTTTTTAATTTACCGGGATGAAAAAATCTTTTCGCATTTTGGGACAAGCACGTTTGCGTGCAGGCTTAATCGTTATCTTGTTGGCGGTGACTTTTTTGGCTGTGGGATGCTCTAAAAACGATGAAATTGCCAATGTTCGGGCTTACAATAATCAAATTGTGGATATTCAGCAGAAAATGCTGCAAAGGGCTCAGGATACCTCTAAATTTTTGAGTACAGAACAGCTTGATCCGATAAAAGCGGCAGATGAATTGGTGAAGGTTTTAAGCGATGTTCAACAGACTAATGATCAATTTAAAGCGTTGCAGGTACCAAAAGGTGGCGAGGATTTAGCGGCTTCCATGAAGAGATTTTTTGATGTTGAAGTTACCGGTTTAAATATTTTGATTGCGTCTTTGCGTAATTTGCAAAGTGAGTCAAAAGATTCATTGGCGGTGCAGAGTTTAATGGCTGCGGTTGATGATTTTAGTAAGCAGGAAAATGACGCTTTGGTGAATTTTGATAATGTGCAGGCTCAAACTGCCAAAAAATATGGTCAGGAAGTTACGACCGGGGATGCCGGTAATTAGTAATTAAGAATTTTTTTTTGGGGGGAGGTAGGGGAGTGATTTAAATTTTTATCTTTAAGAAGCTTGGCAGATTTTTTTAGGAATATTCCCATCACCATGGCTACGCAGCACCCCGATAATGCTTCGGAGGCTTATTGGTGTGGGAAAAAGTTCATCAATACCGCGGATGAAATCGAGGAAAGTTATCGTGTTTTTGAGGAGCTTGGCATGCAGGAATATATGTGGGATTGGGAAGGCAAATTTGTGGATGAGGCTGTGATTGATCGGCTTTTTCAGAAGTATCAGAAATATTTTACCGAGCATGCTTTGGGGCGTGATATTTTTTTGACGTTTAGAATTCCGAATGTGTGGGAAGAGCGCGGATACCGCTTGGCGCGGGCATTTATGAGTATTTTGACGGCCAATGATTTGGCGCAATCCATGGAAATGCATCGTCCACCAATTTTTGAGGTGATTTTGCCGATGACCAAAACTGCGGAACAGCTTATGCATGTGCATAAAACGTTTTGGGGAACGGTGAAAATCAAGAATGAAATTTTTGGTGGAAAAGATGAAGATTTTGAAAATTTTAATGTGATTCCGTTGTTTGAAGAAATTGGCGATCTGACTTCGGTGGATAAGGTTTTGCGCGAATATTTTGATTTGTATCAAAAAGAATATGGTAAGAAATTGCACTATCTTAGGCCATTTATTGCCAGGTCTGATCCGGCGCTTAATGCGGGTCTTGTTCCGGCGGTTTTGGCGACAAAGGTGGCGCTGACTTTGTTTGATCGTTTGTCCAAGGAGTTTGAAATTCCGTTTTATCCGATTATTGGAACGGGATCTTTGCCTTTTCGTGGAGGCGTAAATCCGGATAACATCAAAGAAACAATTAAGGAATTTGCGGGCATTAGAACGATTACTTTGCAGTCGGCTTTTAGGTATGATTATGACTTGGATAAGGTCAAAGCGGCGATTGCTGTGATTCATGAAGAGCTGCCAAAATTGCAGCCGAAAATTTTGAGTGATGAAGAAATTACGCAAATAAAAAAACTGAACGAAATTTTTGCAGGATTTTATCGACCAACTATTGAAGCGATTGCGCCTTTAATCAATAAAATTTCAGCCCAAATTCCGCAGCGTCGTGAGCGTTTACAGCATATTGGTTTGTTTGGATATTCCCGCGGAGTTGGAAAAGTTAGTCTGCCACGCGCGATTAATTTTACGGCGGTTTTGTATTCACTCGGAGTTCCGCCGGAATTTATTGGTACAGGAAGAGGCCTGCGTGAAGCGGAAAAGTTGGGGCTTAGTAAATTGGTGCGTGATAATTATTTAAATCTGGAAGCGGATTTGGTGCATGCCGGGAAATATCTCAATAAAGAAAATTTGGACTTTTTGGCGGATGAATATCCCGCGTTTAAAGATATTCGCGATGATGTTAAGTTTGTGGAAGAGTTTTTGGGGCGGAAGGCGGAGGGCGGAAAAGTGGCTTCGGGCGGCGAAAATGTTTCGGCGCCGGTCGTCCTGGGTCCGCACAAAACGCACCATTTTATTCACCGCAATCTGGTTTCATCAATTTACCTCCACTCCAAAGTTGGCGAAGATTTTAGCGACGAGCTGGAAAAAGCGGCGAAGATTAGAAAGAGTTTGGGGTAGGTTATTTTTCCGGTTTACACATTGTTTGTTGAACTATTTCCGGGTGACCGGCTGCAAGTGTTTTACAAATTGTGTTACGGAGTTCTTTGTTTGCGTTGATCATTACTGTTTTTCCTGATGCGCAACTATCCGCTACTGTTTGAGCTTCATCTCTTTGTTGTATGGCTTGCTCCAGATTCGATTTTGCTAATTTGGCTATTTTTGTTACTTCATCTAAATTTTTCTGCGCCTTTTCTGCAGCTTGCAGAGCCGGTTTTGCAATAAATTCTAATCCCCCTACAGCACCAACTGCAAGTGCACCCGCTAACGCAAGAGCAAGATGTGAGTTATTAAATCCTGATGTTTTCATAATAGAAAAATTAGCTTATTAAAATTTACTTGAAGGTTGTATTATAGTTGGTTTTTTAAAAAAGTCAAATTTGCCGACATACAGTTGGCTAATATTTTTTACGCCGATGGTGGTGGAGCCGCGGGGAATCGAACCCCGGCCAAATAGGTACCAACCCTATTGGCGGATCCAATCCCGGCCCCACCCCATCAGCTTTCGCAGAATATATGAAAGAGATTAAAAAAAATTAAACCAAATCTGAAATAATCATTAAATAAGACAAATTGTTTATCATTCGGCTTTTTTATTGGTATAATAGGACTACCAACCCTATTGGTGGAAGTCCCAAGAAAAGAGCTCCCGGCGTGGAGCTCTTTTTGTAAGTTGCGCGATTTGAAAAAATCTGGTCTGACTTGAATTTTTGGGATGGGACGGCGATAATGGCTGGATTTTGGCTAATACAAGCCATTTCGGTTTGCAAATTCTTTTCAATGTTTAATTCCATTAAAAAGTATGATCCAGTTTTGTTCGTCTAAAATACCGGTTTGGTAGAGTTCATAATCTTTTTGGAATTCTTTGATCGCGTTAAGGGTTTGTGGCCCAAAATAGCCATCGGTTTTTAATGTATAACCTAAATAAATCAATCTTTTTTGGACATTGAGAACGTTTTCATCGTATTTATTGGTGTCGTATTTTATGGCATAACCGGGATAGGCCAAACCTTCGTTGCCTGGTTCTGCTGGCGCGGTTGCGGGTGGATTTGGGGTGGATGAGGGCGTGGATTCTGTTTTAGAAACATCTTGTGTGGGTGCAGGAGTGTTTGATACCGTTTGGGTTGTGGATTCTGTTGGAGTCGCGGAAGTTTCTGGTAATGTTTGAGTTGATGAAGCTACTGGAGATGTGGAAGTTGTTGAGGTCGTTGGGGGCGTTGACCCTGTAGTTGCTGCTGGTTGCGGTAAAGTAAACTCCTTGTTTATTTCGGTATCGCCTTCTTTCCAATCATATTGAACAAAAGCGTTTGAATTAGCAGAACCTCCACCGCTTACAACAATATCGCCCTTCTTGTATTCCACAATTTCCACATGAAAGCTGGCGTCGCTACTGCTATTATCCACATTTTTAATTTTGATGTTGATGAGATTGGTTCCATTTTTAACATATTTGTTGATTGGTGCGCTGGTAGCATTGTCATTTGCGTCGCTTTTGGCTTCTTCAATCTCGATTCCATTAACCAGAAAACTATATTTTATTTTGTGAGACGATAAATTAACAGTTACATAAGCGTCAGATTGATAGGCATCGGTTGTTTTCATATTTTTAGAGGTAAATACATAATAAAGAACGGCTGCCGCGATAAGCAATAATAGCAAAATAGCCACGATGATTTTTTTGTTTTTATCCATGAGTTATTTTTTAAAGAATCATAAAATGAGTTGGCTCTTTGAGTATAGCTGATTATGTGTATCAACCATTAGTAAAAAACGATGAATTCCGACAATGAGTTTTTGCCAATCTTATCTGTGAGCGTTGATTTGCCTCCGTATCGTAAGCGTGGTATAATATGTTTGTATTTTTAACAAATAACAAAAAACTTTATGGAAAATTCCGCTACTGAGAACACACCTTTAACTTTACAAGAGCTCGAGGCTGACTTTGACACTATACTTGCGGAAGCACGCGACTCTGCTGTTCCAACCTTAGAAACTTTATGGCAAGAAAAAACTGTGCGTGCGGCAGTACATATTTTTCTTACCGCCCCTGATTCTGAACGGATGGTCGTAAGACAACGACTTTTTGACAAGGTTAAAAATGCGGAAGCCGATCTCTTTGATAAAGACTCTGTGGCAGCCAGTTTATCTAAAGCAGATTGGGAGTGGAAAAAAACAGCTCGCGTTGCAGATCATATGGAAAAATTTCAAAGGAATTTTGATCTTGCATTAGCCAGACGTTTTGATGGAGTTTCTAAAAAAGTTTCTCAACCTGATGCACCAAGCGTTCAACCTGATCCAATTGTAAGAGAAAGCGTGAGTTCTGCCTTGGGCAATAATTAATGTAGATTGTTTATGTAGAGAGTAAAATAAATTTACCAACCCTATTGGTGGAATGCTAAAAAAGAGAGCCTCATTTCTGAAGCTCTCTTTAAATTTCTGAAGAAAAACTTTTGCAATAAACTTTTTACCCACCAATTTTATTTCTCTTTCGGTCATTTTCAGTGAGGAACTTCTTTCTAATGCGGATGCTTTTTGGGGTGATTTCAACCAATTCATCGCGTTCAATATATTCCATGGCCTGTTCCAAAGTCATGTCCAAATGTGGGACAAGGCGGATTGCTTCATCGGAACCACTTGTACGCATGTTGGAGAGCTTCTTTTCTTTACATGGATTTACGATCATATCATCGCTTTTAGCATTTTCACCAATGATCATGCCTTCATAAAGTTCAACGTTTGTGCCAATGAACATTTTGCCACGTTCCTGAAGTTTCCAAAGAGCGTAACCGACTGAAGAGCCGTATTCACCTGAAATAAGTACACCATTCGCGCGGTGATTGATTTCACCCTTGTATCTTTCATAACGGCAGAAGCTGTGATCCAGCAAACCTTTTCCGCGTGTGTCCATAATAAATTCAGATCTAAAGCCAAGTAAACCACGAGTTGGAATCAAGTAATCCAAACGGGTTTGGCTGTTTTCAGACTGCATATTTTGCATGTCACCTTTGCGTTTACCAAGTTTTTCGATAACGCCGCCGGTATATTCATCCGGTACGGTGATAACCAATTGTTCAATTGGTTCCATTTTTTCACCATTGATAGTTTTGTAAATTACTTCAGGCTGGGAAATTTGCAATTCAAAGCCTTCACGACGCATGTTTTCAATCAAAATTGAAAGATGAAGTTCACCACGACCGGAAACTTTATAACCGTCTGTTCCTTCGATTGGTTCAACTTCAAGACCTACATTGGTTTGAAGTTCGCGATCAAGGCGATCCTTAATATGGCGGGTGGTCACAAATTTTCCTTCTTTACCGGCAAAAGGGGAGTTGTTTACCAGGAAGTTCATGGACAAAGTTGGCTCATCAATCACCAATAATGCCATAGGTTCCGGAGTTGCAGGATCGGTAATGGTTTCACCAATGGTAATGTCCGGAATTCCGGCAATGGCTACGATATCACCGGATTCACCTGTTGGAATTTCCAGTCTTTTCATTCCTTCAAAGTTGAAAAGTTTGCTGATTTTGGCTTGTTGAACACTGCCATCACGTTTGCAAACTGCCACAGCCTGAGCGGCGTTAATTTTTCCTCTGGAAACACGGCCAAGGGCAATGCGGCCGATATAATCATCATAAGAAAGGTTGGTAACCTGCATTTGTAGAGGTTCCGCGTTTTTATCCGGATAAGGTTTTACGTGTTTCAAAATTGTTTCAAACAAAGGAGTCAGGTCTTTGCCTTCATCTTCCAATTGATATTTGGCGATACCTTCACGTCCGATGGAATAAATAATTGGGAAATCCAACTGTTCATCGTTGGCTCCAAGTGTTACGAAAAGATCAAAAACCATGTCGATTACCTGGTGCGCGCGTTGGTCTTTACGATCAATTTTGTTGATAACAACAATCGGGCGAATTCCAAGAGCGAGTGACTTCATAAGTACGAACTTGGTTTGAGGCATAGGGCCTTCTTTGGCATCTACAAGCAATAAAACCGTGTCGACCATTTTAAGAACACGTTCAACTTCGGAGCCGAAATCGGCATGCCCGGGAGTATCTACGATGTTAATTTTATAATCTTTATAATGAATGGAAGAATTTTTTGCGAGAATGGTAATACCGCGTTCCTTTTCAAGATCATTGGAATCCATCATCAAATCACTTACTTTTTCGTGATTGTTGAAAGCTCCACCTTGTCTTAATAAAAAGTCGGTGAGTGTTGTTTTGCCGTGATCTACGTGGGCAATAATGGCGATGTTGATGATTTTGGACATGAGCTGGCCGAAGGGCGGCAAAAAAAATAAAAATTGTAGTTTATGTAGCGAGTTTGGCGCTTTGATATTAGACTTTTGAGGTCCTGGAAAAAGCGCTCTTTTAAACGCTACCTGAGCGCGAAAGAGATTATACTGAAAGAAAAGCCGAAGGTCAAATGAATCAATTTGTTGACAATGATGTCAAATGGTGTTAAGTTGGTTCTCTCATTATTATAATTAGATAAAAAACATGGATGTAGATGATCTACGTATAGGTGAAGATCCGGACGTAGCCACAAAAGTGGATATTGGACCTGTTACGCAAGTTACCCTTGAAGATGTTTTACGTCATAGAACCAAGGATTTTGAAAAAATGGCCTACACTACCTGGATGGAAAGCCTGACACAGGCCGAAAGAGAAAGTTACGATCGACTCGGATTCCTTTTCCAATTGCTTCATGCTGTAACGCAAAATCGCGAAATTATTGCTCTTTCCGCCGATGAAAGAACCGCTGAAAAATTTTCATTTACTGAAGTTGCGGAATTGATTGGAGATGTTGTTCGCGAGGCCGAATCTTTTTTGGGACCAAAGGATAAAGAGCTGGATCGAAAAGAGAATGGTATTGTAACCAGTTTTAAGAAATGTTATCGCAACCTGGTTCTTTTGGAACGTCTGGCCAGGGCGGTTTACACGGTTGAGGAAGGCCCCGATTGCACTACTGTCATTCAGTTTGATGCTGATGGGGATTTTTTACACATCATTGAGAATGAAATGCCGAAAAATCTTGCAGCAATGGTTAAGCTTGCCAGCGAAAGGGGTGATGAGCCTTTGAAAAAAACCAGGGCCCAGGAGCGTTTCATGATAGATTTACATGCCAGTGACCTGGAAAAGGAACAAATCCTTAAAGCTGTCGAAAAAGCCGGAAAAGCTCTTAAAAAAATAAAAAACGCCAGAGCTCACGGTGAAAATTCAAAAATACTTCTTCCTGATGATCTTCAGGCAATAGTGGTTGAATTGGGCAAGGTTGAGCATGTTCGCCGTCTTTATGTTTCGAATCCGGGAATGAGTGGACAGAGTTACGGCATCCAGGAAATTCAACGTTTATTGCAATTCGTTCGTAACTGGGAAGGTACTTTCCGGTGGGTTGGCGGTTCAAAAATGGCAAAAATGCTTGAAGATGATTCTCCCGGGCAAAAAGAAGAATCTAAGGATGAAACTGAAGAAGAACATGATGCTCGCCTGGAAAAAGAACGGGGAGATTTCCTGGAAAAAGAAATGCGAAAAAAACGTGATCTTTTTAAAGATTTTACTGACTTATTAAGTGGAAAAACTAAAGCCGGGCAAAAAGGAGCAGCTAAGAGTGAAACTAAAGAAGAACATGATGTGCGTCTGGAAAAAGAACGGGAAAAAAGACGCAACATTATTCAAACTTTTACTGATGCATTTAATCTCATTATGGTAGCTCCGCTCATTGTGAGACGCCATCGCAAAGTCCTGCGCGCCCGCCAAAGTGCTTTTAGGCTTGTGGGTGAGACTGTTGAGACTATTGAGGATAAAAAGCTCAAAGAAAAATTGGGGGAAGTTATTTTTCAGGTCAGCACGATTCTTTCTTATCTCGATCATATGTGGGATATGCACGGGGTTGAAAAAAATGGTGCAGGAAAACACATTGTTTATCCTAAAAAAATGATCCTTCTGGGGCCGTTGATTCTTGGGGATGTTGAGAAGCTTTTTGTTGAACTCAACTACCTATCGGAAAGATTCAGGAAGTCGGACCCGGACAATGGCGAAACAGACTCCATGAGTATAGAAGACGGTATGTTTGCTGATTTTTTGGATGAACCGGAATCCAAAAAAAGTCTGGCGGGTTTAGGCATGAATTATAAAACGAGTGGTACGAGTGAGACTTTTCGCGTTGATGATGTCAATGGTATTGTTTCAGCTGTCCATGATGATGCTGTTGAAACAGCTAAACCGAAACCACCGGAATCGCAAAAGGAAATGTCGATTTCCGATAGCCTTAATGGTTTGGCTATGATACTGGCAATTGCCTTAAACGGCGCCAGAGCAGACTTGAGGGCAACTCACATTAAAGAGGTTATAACCAATGAAGAAGATGACCCGGAAAATGCAGATGCTCCCCTGGAAACCCTCTCCTGCGAAATCCATGATTTTATTCATGATCTATATGATGCTTTGAGTAGTGTGCTATATGAAATGACCAAAATTTTTAAACCGGATGTTACAAGACATGATGTCTTGCCTCAGTCCGAAGCCTATGAAGAACAGGCTGCCTGTTTACGACGTGATGTCATTGAGATTGGTACCAAAATTACACCGGCTATCGAACTGGTGACCGAAATCTTTGAATATGGTGAAGAAAAGCGCGCGGCGACCGGTCTGCCAATGCTCCAGGCCGCTCTTGGTGGTGTTGCCGCTCATATGGCGGCCTTCCAGGTGGCACAGGAACAGAATCTTGAAGAGCAAAAATACCATGCGGTTTTACGTGGCGCGAGTTTTGAAAAAATGATCCGGTTGGCAAACTGCTCCAAGGATTTTAAGGAACAGTACTGTGAAGAGCTTGGCCCTAATACTATTGAACTCTATGTTCTGCGCAAACAGATTGATGAGTTTGTTGAAAAAACAAGAGGTGAGATTAGCGGCGGCAAACTTCCGAACAGTGGAATTATTGGCGCGTGGATGGAAGATGTTGATGATTTAAAAAAAGTTGAAGACCGCATCCTTGCGAACAACCTTAAGCCGCAGGAGTTGGAGAAACTTCAGGAAATATACAGTGAATGTTTTATGCATGTATTGAATGTTCTTGATCAAATTCGAAAGCAGGAAAAAGTTGAGCACTCCTATTTTGATCCAAACAAACGGGTCTCTGAGCATAAAGTAAGTGAACAAGTACGTGGCCATTTTGATGATTTTGCCAAGGCTAATCCGATGGCTGAGCACTGCGTTACCGGACTTTTCACTCCAATCTACTTTAAATTCTTTAAACTCATGCATCTGATGAGTGATTTCAAGCAGGTCTGTGATCTTCGCCGTGACCCTAACACGCCCGAACAGATGTTTCTAAGGGAATACGATATGCGCAAAGCCGATGTCATGTTTAAAGAAAACTTTGAAATATTGATGACCTATTATGCATACCCTGAGCTTCCACCTGAAAAGAAACCGGAAATTATGGCGAGCTTGGCCGAATGTCGTAAAGCCTTAAGCCATCTCCGATTTTTTGATGAAAAACGCGCCCAGGATCTTGATGTCATCATGGCGGATTTGGAACGCACTTTGAAATCCGGTCATAAATTAAACGGGGTTGACCTTGAGGATTTCTATCTGCAGTTTTTCCGTGAATACAACCACAATCCGATTGTGGTCAAATAGGTCCGGGCCGCAACAACTTTAAGATTTTTCTGGGATGCCGGTCAAAATCTCTTCCACTTCTTGGCTGTTGTTGGCTTGCATAAGGCGTTGACGTACTTCGCTCGCGCCGGTGAATCCACGGCAATACCAGGAAAGGTGTTTGCGCATTACCGGAAAAAGTTTTTCTCCAAAGATTTTTTCGTGGATGTGGGCGTGTTCGATGGCGACTTTTAGTTTTTCTTTGATGGTGGGCGTGTAAGGTGCGGGGGATTCAATGGAAGGGCTGTTTTTAGGTTTTGCAGGCGCGCGGAAAATCCAGGGATTGCCAAAGGCGGCTCGGCCAATTAAAACTCCATCAACTCCGTATTGTTTCGCTTTTTGATGGGCTTCTTCAACACTTTTAACATCACCGTTTCCCAGAATTGTGGTTTTAACAAATTCGCGCGATTTGGCATGTGCCTGGTTGTGTTCGTGCACAATTTTTGCGGCAATTGCGATGGCGTCCCAATTGGCAAGACCTGTGTACATTTGTTTTAAAGTTCGGCCATGAAGGCTGATGTTGGCGGGTTTTTCTTCCAGCAAATATTTGATCCAATCTTCAATGACGATTTTGTCGTAGCCGATGCGGGTTTTTACGGATATAGGCAGAAGTTTGCGGATTGTGGTGGGGGACTTTTTGGCATGGGCGGAGGCGGCGGCTTTGTGGCCAACGGTTCCGGATTTTCCGCACAGGTTTTGTTTTTGCATTTCACGAATGTGTTTTACGGTGTTTTCAGGTAATCCAACATCTTCTAAATTTAATCCATTGGCCCAATCGGCTGCCCCTTTTTTGGTTTGTTTGATAATTTTTTGGGCGAGTTTTGGATTTAAAATCAGGCTGGCTCCGGAACCTTTAGAGGCAATGTTTTTGGCAGGGCAGCCCATGTTTATATCGATGCCGTCAAAGCCGAGTTCACACAACATGACGGCGGCTTTATAGTAAGCTTTTTCATCGATTCCAAAAAGCTGTGCAACAATCGGACGTTCGATTTTGTCGTAAATAAAAGCGCGCAAAGGTGGAATTCCGCCGGCGGCGATTCCTTCAACCGAAGTGAATTCGGTAATCATCACATCCGGATGGCCATATTTGGCTGTGATATATCTAAAAGGCGCGTCCGTGACGCCGTCCATTGGCGCCAGGCCGATGATTGGTTTGGCGAGTTTTGACCAAAAATTTTCCACTGAGAATAATAAGTGAAGACGATTTAAAGCCTGATCATCATAAAAGAATCTGTGCGTGCGCACAAGTATGGCGAAAATTGGAGAATTATTTCTGAATTTTTGTTCATGCTTGTCCATTGCTTTAGCGTTGAGTTTTCGGAGAAGCTGGCTTTTTGGCGAACGCTTCGCCAATTCGTTCGGGCTAGCATGTACGCCCTCACGAAGGTCTCGCATCATGATGCTCGACCGGCTGCGCTCGCAATGTCGCCAAAAAGCCAGCTTCTCCGAAAACTTTGGAAAATAATGAACAGGTACTTTGTAAAAAAGTGCTTGTAAAGAAATATGCCAAAATTTAGGCATAAAGATGATGGTGTGGCAATTGTGGCTTACTGCAGCCGGTGTACTCTTCCCGGTTCTTAATCGGACAATAATTTAAAATGTGTAAATAGTGCAAGTTTATAGTTTGCATTTTTTGTTGGTGGAGTTTTTACGGCTTCACATAATGAATCCCCCTGGACATCTGTTTGCGGGATATCCCCTAACATTGTATCGAAAATGGATACTTTTTAGTGTATAATAGAGAGATTTAATCTTTTCGAAAACTTTAGAAATGAAAGAGAAAATTGAACATCTTACACTCAATACTAAATTATCTGCAATGGATGTAGTTGCGCAGTTGTCTGAAGCAACCGGATTTGATGATCAAAGACTTCTCAATGAAATGCCGTTACTCATGGACCACAAGGGTACAGTAACTTTACAAAGTAATACAACGAAAGACCTGATTAATGTACGTGTTATATTATTAAGTGGCTCAAGCACCAGTTATTTAATAAAATTTACTCCTGACTCTGAACCGGAAATATGTGTTGAACAGAAACAGCCAAAATTTGAATATTCTCAGGAAAATCCGCCTTCTTTGGAAGTTTTAGAGTCAAAAATTTTTGCAGTACATGCAACTTCGATACTACCGAAGAATGGAACTCTTAAAGCTGCAGCGAATGATATTACCTCAGAAAAAAAATGGGAAGGTGGTGAGCCACCATCGTTTCGTCCGACAATTCATTTTTCCTTGGGCGAATTAGTACAGGAACATGACGATTGTAGTTGGGATGAACAGCCCTATGCTGTTGTATCGCCACTGAAAAATCTTGAGAAACAATTGATAAATGTTTTTCCTCATGACACTTTTGTTTTAGGTGATCTTCAATTGCAAGAAGGTATGATCTTGCTTGTACCAAAAGGGACAGATACATCAAAATTGCCCAATGGTTTTGAAATTAGGGAATATGAACCTGAAGTTGGTCTTCGTAAGTCAGTTGATTCTGTTATCGAAGAGAAAAAAGGTTGGCATATTCAAATGAAGCCGGAAGGTGTGGCAATCGGTTCAGTGGCTTACATAGAGGATGTGGAAATAAACAGTTCAAAATTTTTCCAATCACTTTTTGAAAAATACCCCCACATTTCTTTTGGTGATCACATCCACTCTGAAAGAGGTGATGCTTTTCGTTTTGGGGTTATCGAACAAGTGCTTGGTAATGTGATGAAAAATTATTCCGATTATTGGTCAAGATATAGCACCGTAGAAGTATCTCTTCACAGATCACTTATTGTTCATAACCTACAAAGATTGGAACAAACGATCAATAATTTACCAATAAGCAAGGAAGCATTAAGTGTTTTCGACGAGAAGAAAGAGAGTCTGCTCGGTTGGTTAAACATTATTGATTGCGATTTGGAAACTCGCCAGCGGTTGGGAAAGACCTTTACTGGCGCGCCGGAGGTAATTCAAAAAATGGCTAGAGCAAGGCGAAATGATCCTGTGAAATTAAGGGAATTGGTTGATGAAAGATATTTAGAATTATCGGATGCTGACCAGGGAAGCAAACTGTCACCGAGCTCATATGCAGAAATTCTTGCGGGTGTGTCGCCGCAAGAGCTTGAACAGTTTATTGCTGATAATGCAAAAGTTTTTCAGCATATAAAATTACCGGAATTTTACTCCCGTTATGCAATCAATAGATGGATTATTGTCAATAACGATCAGGCCCAAAAAGAAGGGCTTGATCAGTTAGTCGCAAACTCGTTAGAACAGTTGCCACAAATATCGGCAGAAAGAGAGAAAAGAGGAATTTTTAAAACTCTGGAGGAATTTCTGAGTGAAGAGTCTAATCGTTTAGAAGTTGCTCTTACTATATTAAGGCATCCGACGGTTAGAAAACATCTGGAAAAAACAATCGGTATGCATTTTGAAGGAGAAAATCCAAAAACCCTGCGAGATGTTATTGCGGCTTATCCAGAAACCAGAATCTTATTTGAATCGCAGGAAAGCGCATTGTCTGATCAACAAAAAGAAGCGTATCAATTGCTTGATGGGTTGGGGCAGATAGGCAAACCTCGTATTAGCCAAAAAGATGCTCTGACCAGCTTTAGGAAAGCCGATTCCTTAGCGTTTGAAATTAGATGGTCAAGAGATAGGCTATCACAAGTTCTTGATACCGTTATGAAGCCAATTAATACAGCAAGAAATTTAGATTATGTTCTCCCGGGGACCATGCTGACACTCTATGAAGTTTTAAGGAGGGATGAAAAAAATGCTGTCGATATGTGGCGGAAAGTTGGATTAGAGAAGGAATTTAGGGGAAAATTTCCAACCGATGATTTGTTTTGGAGGTCCGATAAATCTTTGTTTGAGATCTATAAAATATTAAAATCTGCCAAAATTTAGTTACAAAGATGATGTTGTGGCAATTATGGCTTACTGCAGCCGGTGTACTTTTCCTGGTTCTTAATCGGACAATAAATTAAGATGTGTAAAGAGGGGCTCGTCCGTTTTTTCCTATACTAAAAGATGTGTAAGTTCAAGTTTTGGGTATTTGACAGTTAGAATATTTGAATGATAGCTTCAGGAAAACAATTTTACGTCTTAAAATTATAATTATGGCTGAAGCTGAAGGGGAATTTCAACAATTTGTATGTAAAGGTTCAGATGTTGAAGGAGATGTAACAAGATTGAAAGAAAGATTCCCTTTCCCGGAAGGCCCTGATCCATACAAAATACCAATCGACCCTGCTTCACCCGAATTTGAAGCTTTTGCCAATGCACAAACAGCTTATGACCGGGCTAACAGTACTCATACAATAGTATTAAAAGTTTTGGCAGATGATACCTTTGGTCCCGCCACAAACTGCCCACGCCGCGAAGTAACAGCTGAAGGTGACAAATGCAGAACACTTGTTCCTACAGACCCAATTGATGATCCCAGTTTACTTAATCAACAATCACGATATGAAAAAGAACACCCTATTACCCACAGTTTAACAGCAGAATACAGACCATGTACCGTAAGTGATCAGGTAAGAGTTCAGCTTGGTCTAAAAAAAGCCGCAAATGCCATAAAGTGGGAAGAAGAGTACGACATTACTCCATCCAGTTTTGATGACCGCGGACGGACTAAATATGAGTTATCCCTTAAAAGAAAGGGAAGTAAAAACTTTGGACATGATTATGGGTTGTATTTCACTGGGGGCGAATGGAGGCCTGACCAGGTAACACTTATAAATTGCACCCTTACTGATAAAAAAGGTTTTGAAACTGATAGTGCCGTAGCCTGGGCAAACAAAAATCATCCAAAACCAGATCCATTAGTCTTCCCGGTAGAAAAAAGTACACCAGATCAACCCGTGGTGGATCCACTTAATTTTGGACCATAGATCTGGGCTATCGCTCTAAATTCAATGCCCTTAGCAGATCTTTTCTTTCGCCGTTGGTTAAAAATCGCCATTTGCCGCGTTGGAGTTCGCCGAGTTTTATGTTCATGATGCGAATTCTTTTTAGGATTTCCACATTATATCCAAGTCCTTCACACATGCGGCGAATCTGCTTGTTCATGCCCTGCACAATCACAATGTCGAATTGTTGAGGGGAAATTTGCTGGATTCGGGCCGGAAGAGTTTTGCGTTTGAAAATGTAAACGCCTTCAGCCATTTTTTTTAAAAATTCCGGCGTAATCGATTTATCCACAGTTACCAAATATTCTTTTTCGTGTTGATTTACAGACCTGCAGATCTTGTCGACGATTTCTCCGTCATTGGTCAACAAGATTAGTCCAGAAGATTGCACATCAAGTCGACCAACCGGAAAAATGCGGTGAGTTTTCAAATCGACCCAATCCAAAATATTGTTGTCCATGGTTTTATCGGTGGTCGTAATGACACCAAAAGGCTTGTGGAAAGCAATATAGACTTTTTCGGTTTCTTCTTTGGAAACCTTTTTGCCTTCAACTTCTACGTTGTCTTCCTCGGTGATTTGATCGCCAAGGCCGGCAACCTTGCCATTGATTGTAACTTTGCCGTTACGGATCAGTTCGTCGGCTTCACGCCTGGAACATACTCCAGCCTGGGCTAAAAATTTATTGATACGCATGGGGCGACTTTAGCATACTTTGTTCTATTTGTCCTGATTATCGTGCTTAGATGGGCCCGAGGTCTTCTTTCTGCGACTTACAGCGTATGCGCCACCCAAAACTACGATTAGAACCGCTCCTCCAATAACCCAATAAATTGTGTTATCTGAAGTTTGGCTTGCTCCATGGAAAGTAGTTGTTTTTTGTTCGATTGTTGTGGTAGGAGCGCTTGCTGCAATGTTAAAAGAAACTTTGACAGTTTTGCTGATAGTGCCGTCGCTTGGTCTGATGGCCTGGACGTAAATGGTATGATCGCCAGTTTCAAAACTTTCTGAAGGCTTGATGGCAAAATCACCGGTTGTACTATCTGCAATCAAAGCAGAAGTTAAAACTACGCTTTGGTAGGTTGCTTTTACTTCTGATCCAAACCCGGTTTTTCCACTTAGTACCGGTAGATTATTAACGATGGCAACTTTAATTCCTCCATTGATAATTTCATCAGTTAGATCTTTTTCAGCCAACTTTTTTGGTGATGGAGGTGTTACGCTTGGAGTTTTTGCGCTGATAGTGAAATGTACCGGTTTGGAATTAACGGCAGTGATTACGTTTTTGGTGTTAGTTGCTCCAAGAACATCCGCTTTTAATGATCCCATTAAAGAACCTGTTTGATTTGGTTTTTCGATGGTTTCAAGGGTGTAATTTCCGTCCGGCAGGCCGACGGCTGGAACATAAAGGAATCCGCCGTTTGCGTCTGATTTGATTTCTTGAGTTCTTACGATTTGGCCTTTATCATCTTTGATGGTTATTTCCACCAATGAATTGGCTCGAGTGCTTCCTGTGATTAAAGGATTCTTATCTTCTACTATTACGCCATCAAAAAGACTGCTTACGCGTGTGGCGATTGGTTGATTTTTAGGTGGGTCATTTGGATTGGTTGGATCTGTGACCAATTGGAAAATTTCAACGTTATCGGAGTAACCATCATCATCGGTATCTGCTTTAGTTGGATTTGTGCCACAGGCATTTTCCATTAAATCAGAAATGCCGTCACCCTCTGTATCCCGGTCATTTGAAATATTACCTTGAAGACGGGTTGCGGGTGTATTAGCGCAAAGAAGTGCTTTAGGGAAATCAGGTGATGTTCGTACATCTATAACCGGTGGAGGTGTTGTTGCACTTGAATGTGTGCTGGAACTTGTGCTTGTAGAAGTTGTTGTCGTCGTTGTTCTTGCGGGTGCCTTTGTGGTGGTCGTGGTTCTTGGGGCTACCTTGGCTGGAGCTTTTGGAGCGGGAGCCGTAGGTGTTTTTGGAGCAGGAAGAGCTGGAGGAGTAGGTAATTGTGGTGGTTGAATTTGAGGCTCTGTTGGAGGTTGAATTTGAGGTTCAGTTGGAGTTGTTGTTGGTTGAGTGGAAGGAGGTGTTGTTGTTGGAGTTGTTGAAGTACCTGAAGATCCTAAAGATATAAAAGAACCTCCACCGGCTGCAGTGATTGTGTTGGCGGCAACACCGGTATTTGTATCAATAGTTTCTCCTGTGGGGGTTTGTGTTGAAATGGAATAAGTTCCGGCTGATCCTGGACTTGTTGGGTTGTGAATCCCTGCTATTGTAAAGCTTTTTGATCCGGCAGTACTTAAACTACCTGCACTTTGTGTGAATGTTATTACCTGGCCGGAGACCGATGCTGTCCAGGTTCCAGCAAGTCCGCTTAAACTTGTTGCTGTTAAAGCATTAGCTCCAGATACTTCAAATCCTGCTGGAAATGTTGCAATAACTTTTCCACCATTTGGTATGGAATTTATGGTTGAAAAAGAAATTGTCGCGGTTCCGGTTTGTCCTGCAACCAATGTTGAATGTTGCACGCTTCCGGTTAAAGCTCCAACGGCAACGATTGTCTGTGTGCTGAGTGCTGTTCCTTCATCAAGAACCTGGCTGGCGTTTGAAGTAGTTGTTTGATAAGTGAAAGTTCCAACGGCGCCTGCTGAACTTGGGTTTGTGATGTTGTTGATAGTACAAGCAACGGTTAAGATTGGTGAAATTCCCGGACTTCCGCCACTCCTGGTTAAAGTTACAACCGAAGCGGCGCCGGTTGTTGTCCATGTTCCATCAAGGCCCGTGCAGGCTCCGTCCGATGCGGCTGTTCCGCTAAATCCAGCTGGTAAATTGATTATAAATTTTCCGGCAGATGGACTGTCGTTGACTGTTGTAAATGCAATACTGAGTGTATTTTTAGTGCTAACAACAAGAAGCGGCAGTGTGGCACTGGTCAAACTTAATGCGCCGGCGGATGTTGCTGCTATTGTCGCAGCGGCTGAACTTGAAACTAAATTTCCCGAAGAATCATTAACTGTGACTGTAATTGTAGAAGCATCAGCCTTGTAGGAAGCAACCAGTCCCGCGGGAATGGTAATTGTTTTACCAATTTCAACCGGGATTGTTCCGTTCGCGGTTAAGATAAGATTTTGGCCAAGGAGACTCGCTGTAAAAGTTGGAGTTCCGGTAAAATTGGAAGTTACTGCGCCTACTCCGGTATTTGCAGCGGAAATATTAAAGTTTGCCGGGAAAGTAATTGTTATATAGGAGCCTGCGGACAATTCTATATGTGGACTGAAGCTAAAAGGTACGGTTCCACCTGTGCCAACGGTTGCAATATGAGTAATATCGATAGAAGCTGAAGGGTTGGCCGCGCTAACGTTTACCGTATCTGTTCCAATGGTGGCTGTTTTTTTAAATGTAAAAGTTGAGGTTGCGTTGGAATAAGTTGGGACTTCTCCGGTAATCAGGACTCTAATGGTTGATGCTCCGGCGGTTGGGGGGCCCCATCCTGTTGCTGCCGGAGGGGGGTCAGAAGGATCCCAGGTGATGTTTAGAGTATCTCCAACGATTGCATATTGCCCATTTCCACCACCTGAGGTGATGGCTGTTTCGCCAATTCCATCATTAGTTGTGTCGGTGTCGTATTCCGCCGTGAAACTTACTCCTGCGGCGGTCCAGTTTGGAAAATTGGCAGGTAATTGAATGCCAAAAATTTCTCCAAGTAGCCATGTTTGTTCGGCTGTATCAACCGTATATTGAATGGTTAAACTTGTTGATGCTCCAACTGTAGCGGTGGCTTCAGTAACATTATAAATACTTGCCGCCAGCGCCGGTTTTAAATTGAAAACAAACAGCAACATAAAGACGAAGCTTGTTTTTGCGATTGAACGTAGAACTTTTTTGGTGTTTTTGTTTTTCATAATGGAAGTTATATAAATTTATATTTCTAGACATTATAACAGATTTTTTCATTTTCGGAAAGAGTGAAAGTGGCAAAAGTGACCAAGAAAGGTGAAAAATTTGTCTTTCCTTTAAAATCTGATTATTTTGATGGCGATCAGATTCTTTAACTTTTAAAAATTATGGATTCAAAAGTTTTAGCCGCAACGGCAAAAGCCATGGTTGCTCCCGGAAAAGGAATTTTAGCGATTGATGAAAGTTCCGGCACGTGTAAAAAGCGTTTTGATGGTGTTAACGTTGAGTGCACAGAGGAAAATCGTCGTGCTTATCGTGAATTATTGGTTTCTGCGCCGGGCGTTGAACAGTATATAAGTGGTATGATTTTGTATGATGAAACGATCCGTCAAAAAGATAAGAATGAGGTTCCTTTTGCTGAAGTTTTAAAGCAGAAGGGGATTATTCCGGGTATTAAGGTGGATGCGGGAACAAAGCCTTTGGCGCTGCATGAAGGTGAAGTTGTGACCGAAGGGCTTGATGGTTTGCGTGATCGTCTGGTTGAATATGGAAAATTAGGTGCGCAGTTTGCTAAATGGCGCGCGGTGATCGCGATTGGCGCGAATATGCCAAGTCAGGCTTGTATTATGGCAAATGCGCATGCTTTGGCGCGTTATGCGGCGCTTTGTCAGGAAAATGGGTTGGTGCCAATGGTTGAACCGGAAATTTTGATCGATGGAAATCATACAATTGAAAAATGTTATGAAGTGACTGCTTTGACTTTAAAGGCTTTGTTTAGTCAATTGGCGGAACAGGGCGTGGATGTAAAAGGGACGATTTTGAAAGTAAGTATGGTGTTGCCCGGTAAAGATGCCGAAAAAGCTCCTGCGGCAGAGGTGGCAAAGCAAACGGTAAAATGTCTTATGGAAAACGTTCCTCATGATTTAGCCGGTGTTGTGTTCCTTTCCGGTGGTCAGAGTGACTCCGACGCAACCATTCATTTGGATTTAATGAACAAAATTGGCGGGCTTCCTTGGCCATTAAGTTTTTCTTATGGTCGTGCGATCCAAAGTCCGGCTTTAAAAATTTGGGCTCAGGATATTGTTAATAATGTGGGGCGGGCTCAACAGGCGTTGGTTCATCGCTCAAAATGCAACGGTTTGGCCGCACTTGGAAAATACGATGTGGCTGTGGAAAAGGAATTTGTGGCTTAGGTTGCCCACTTATGCGGTTTTCGACAATTTGTGGTAATCTTGATGCATGCTAAAAGCAATTCTTATAGATCTTGTTCCTCCAAACGTCACTAAAGAAGAGGCGGATTATCGCCTTGATGAAGCGGAAAGTTTGGTGCGAACTTTTGGCGGTGTGGTTTTGATCAAGCGGATTCAGAAAAAAATTGAGCCGAATTACAAAACTTATATTGGTGGCGGAAAAGTTGACGAAATTAAAAAAGAGGCGCTGGAATGTGGCGCCAATATTTTGATTGTGAACAACGAACTTAGGCCGATGCAGACTTATAATTTGGGTGAAATGCTGCGGGATGTAAAAATGGAAGTTTGGGATCGACTTGATTTGATTTTGAAGATTTTTCAAAAGCACGCTTCCACGCGTGAGGCAAAATTGGAAATTGAACTGGCTTCCATTCGGCACATGGGGCCACGTATTTATGGCATGGGTATGCAGTTAACTCGTCAGGGTGGTGGAATCGGAACGCGCGGTGCAGGTGAAACCAATTTGGAAACAATGAAAAGGCATCTTTCCAAACATGAAGATCGAATTTTGGAAGAATTGGAGGACTGTAAACGTGTGCGTAAATTGCACCGTGAAGGTCGTCGTCGCAAAAATTTAAAAACTGTTGGAATTATTGGTTATACCAATGCCGGGAAATCGAGTTTGTTAAATGCTTTAACGCATAAAGGCGCTTACGCGGCCGATAAACTTTTTGCCACTTTGGATACGCGTGTTGGGAAATTATATTTTGAAAAGAGTTTTGATGATGGCCGAGTAGAGCGCAAAGAAGTGCTTGTTTCGGACACAATTGGTTTTATTCAGGATCTTGCGGCGACTTTAATTAAGTCTTTTCAATCCACATTGGAAGAAACAATTGAAGCTGATCTTTTGGTGCATGTGATCGACCTGAACGATCCAAAAATGGAGGATAAAATGAAGGTCGTGCATGATATTTTGGAGAAAATTAAGGTCGCAGACAAGCCCATGATTTACGTTTTTAATAAGTTGGATTTATTGGCGGCTCGACATACAAAAAAAGAAATCGAAAAAAAGTGCAAAGAGTTGGCCAAAAAATATAAGGCCTTTAAGCCATGTTTTGTTTCGACGGTGACGATGGTTGGAATTCCGGAGATAAAGAAGCAGATCGAGGGGATGATTTGAGGGTAGGGGGTGCGGGCTTGTTTTTTTTATTCCAAGCGTTTTTGGATGCGCTTCTTCGCTATTTTCGCCGGTCTCTTTACACATTGAAGAATGTTGCGCTGTTAAGATCCGGAAAAAGTACACTGGCTGCAGTAAGCCATAAACTCTTGGGGGAGTGCTTAGTTTGCTTTGACGTATATATTGTTGTATAATAACAAGATACTTTTAAAGTTATTTATGGTCGAAAAACTAGAGAAGCCGACAGATGAAATTGAGCTTAAACATAAGGATGTTTATGAATCTCCTGATTGGAAAGCCTTGAATGGGTTGGATCGTGCTCAACTTTTATTAGTGGCTGAAGGAGTTAAACCTGGAACCATAATTGGAGGTAATCATAAAACTTTTTTGAAATTGGTTGAAAAATTAGGATTACAAGCCATACAAACCAACGATCCACATAGTTTAGACCCAATATATGAAGTTGCTTCACCTGAAATAATTTCTGATTGTTATAGGAGTGAACTTGTTCTTCCTGAAGGGGCTAATTATAGTGAGTCTCACAAAATTAATGGCAAGTTTTTGGGATACCCTGAATGTTGTACAGAAGAGTACATTCATTCCCAAAAAAATCTTAAAGCTAGAAAATCTTTTTCGCCTAAAAAAATTATTTCGAATTTCGATTTTGAATTGATGCAATTATTTCGTTCAGGAAAATCATATTCCGAGCAATTAGATTTTCGTCCTCCTTCTTTTACTCCATGTAGTGCTCATTGTGATAATGCCCTAAGATTACTTGGGCAATGGAAGAAAATTTTGGAAAAAGGTGATCCTGAAGCTGCAAAAGGACTTCAGTATTTTAATCAAAAAAATTCTCCGACTGGGAAATGGCATAGAACAGAAATTGAGAAGGGAAGTGAGGGGAAGAAAGCGGAATCCATTTTAAGAAAAATCAGAGAAAGTGTCGCTTCAATCTTCAAGTAAAAAAAAATATGTCTACTCCCGAAAAAATGCAATCTCTTCCCAGTTTCGCTGATGTAATCGCTCAATATAAAGGGTGCGGTGCGGATTTGAATCCGCCTCCTCAAAAAAAGGAAAAATTTCCTTTTACTCCTGCTTTAATTGAAAAATTTAAAATTTTTGGCAAAGAAATGGTGGGTAGGTACACTGATGGTAACCTCTCGCCCAAAGGCTTAAAATATAAAAAAATTGGAACACTGACTAGAAAGGTTCTTACTCTAGGGGAAACTCTTCTTGATGAAGAGAGCGATTTAAAAATTTTAGCCAATAAAGTAAGGGTTACTGATACGGCAAATGGTGAAAATAGCATCAAAATTGAGTTTAGATTAAGTCTAGGTTCGCAAGGTCTTTGTGGATTGGATTTCATTGATCTTGGAAACGAAAACTTTAAATTAACAGATCGCTATACAGTTCCTGAGTATAGGCAGCAAGGATTTGCGGATGCGCTTTTAAAATCGGGAGAAGCTTTTATGCAGGAATTATCTCAAAGTACCGTGCGGGTAGAGAATAGCGCAGTGGCGTTGACGGCAGAAGTTGGTCAGCTAGATGTTATTTATTGGCTTTGGAAAAATGATTATAGGCCACAAACAACAGAAGATGAGCAGAATTTAGAAAGAGTTTTAGCGGGTGATCCAAATTTAAAGTTGTGTGCAGATTTGTACGTTTTTGATAAGGATAGAGATGAATATTTAAGAGGTAATGATGGAGAACTCGTTCTAAATAAATATGGAAAAAAGGTCATCGATTATCATAATTCCATGCGAATAAATTTCGTTAAAAAGTTTGAGGCAGGTGTTTCTAAGGATATATCTGATATTGCGGGGCAGACTAGGAGTCTTGGTTTGACAAAATTCGATATCGATATATAATATTTCCCTGTTTATTTAAAAATGGTATTTCGGGAAATACTTAACTTAATCGATAATGCGTCCTGATGTTGAACTGTCACCTTACGAATTGGATGATATAGATCGGGCTTTGGATTCAGATTCTGCAGAGCGTAACAGATTTGTGCTAAATCCTGAAGATGTTACGGTCGGTAAAAAGGTTTATGTTGAAAGAGGCGGTTTTGACAGAAACGAGCTTGTGACTATTATTGGATTTGATTCCAGTGATGCTAAGTTTGTTTGTGAAAGGTCCAATTCTTTATTGGTAAAGTTTCGTTTGGAGCATTTACGTGATCTTGGAAAATATGGCGCGGCTCGCGCTGAGCTGATTCGTGAAGGTGTTCACCGGAAATTTAAGGATGCAACTATTATTTTCGGAAAGAGTGCTGGGAGTGCTCAATGGAATTAGCGTTTACTTGTCAGTCAGTCTCGCAGAAGAAAACGGTTAAATTTTTGTGTTTTATTAGGGCGAGAGCGGGGAATCGCGAAATATCTTTTGGGGTTGGGGTCGATTTATTTTGGAGTTCGGTAATGATTTCCTGTTTTTCTTTTCCTTTTAAAAGCACGAGGATGTTTTTGCTTTTGAGGATCGGTTTTAGGGCCAGGGTTAAACGATCTTTTACGGCAAAGGCATTGGTTTGCGTGTGGCCGACCAGTTGATCTTTTCCGGCTGATTTTAAAAGAGGACTTTCGGGGAAGATAGAGGCAAAATGGCCATCCGGTCCGATTCCTAAAATCACTAAGTCAAAACTTTGACTTGGTAATTTTTTAATGATTTTTTCATATTCCGTTAATGATTCGTTAATGGGAATGGTGGTATCAAAAAAATGTGTATTTATTAATTCGTCTCCCATGATTTCACGAATCATTTTCTGGTTTGAATCCGGATGAGTAGGATCAACGTATCGTTCATCAACCTGATAAAAAACGATTTTATCAAAAGGTAGGCTTTCCCGGGCCAAATCTTTGTAGATTGGGGCAGGTGTTGAGCCGCCGCTTAGGGCAATGGAAATTTTTTTCGCAGAGTATTTGTATTCTTTGGAGGTGCAAAGGGTTTTGATGAAATCAACACTCTCATTGATGAATTTTTTTTCACTGCTAAATATTCTGATTCTCATATGGATTTTAAATCAATGTGGATCGCACCAGCGGAAATGGTCGGAAGCGTTAATCTTTTTCTGGCTTTCTGGTCCGGAAGAATCGTCTTTGTAAATTTCCACGGGGATTTTTTCTTCTTTAATGGTTTTGATAATTTCTTCGGTGATTTTCCAGCTGGCAATAATTTCCGGAAAGCTTAAAAACTGCATTTTGTTGCCGCGGAAGACGTCCAGCAATAAAGATCCATGTTCGGGTAAACAGTCATCTCCGGTGCAGGCAATCGAGTCGGAAGTTGTAATAACTTTATAATTTTTTTCACCGTAGCCGTTCTGGTTTAAAAGTTTCAGGTTAAGTTTTTCTTCGGGATAGAGCTCAATGATCAGCACATTTGGCTGTTCGTTTTTATCCTGAAATTTGAATTTTTTAAATTCAATCGTGATGTAAGTGTGCTTTTCGTGAAGTTTTTTGCCGGTGCGAATGTAAATCGGGATTTTGTACCAGCTTTCACGGTCAATAAAAAGGCGCAGTGCCGCAAAAGTTTCGGTTTTTGAGCCTTTTGGAACGTTTGTTTCCTTTTTGTAGCTTTGATATTGGCCTAAAACAATGTTGTTTTTGGATTTGGGAATAATCAGCGAAGAAAGAATATTATTTTTTTCGCGGTGCAGGCTGTCGTCCATCATGGTGATGGGAATGGACATTGTAACAAGCGCCAAAAGCTGCAAAAGATGCGACTGAATCATGTCTTTAATAATTCCAACCTGCTCAAAATAACCAATGCGATTGCTGACTCCGGTGTCTTCAAAAGCCGTGATTTGGATATTGGCAATCTGCGAACTTTTCATCATGTGGTTAAGGATGCGATTGGAATGCCTTAGGTAAAGAATGCTTTGGACAGCCGATTTTCCAAGATAATGGTCGAGCAGATAAATTTGTTTTTCATCAAAATAGCGCGCCATAAAGTGGAATAAATCCGTGGCGGATTCAAGATCCTGGCCGAAAGGTTTTTCTATTACCAGGCGAATATTTTCATCTGTGGCGGTTTTGGTTTCGCCAAGATTTTGAATGATCGATTTAAAAGCCTGAGGTGGAACCGAACAATAGGCGATGTGCATGAGGCCTTTTGCCCCTGATTTGGCATCTGCTGCGCTGACTCTTTTTGCCGACTTGGCGGTCAATTTTTTTAGAAATTCACGATATTTTTCAAATGATTCTTTTTGATCATACTGGCCCTGAAAATAAAAAACGCGATCAAGTAATTCGTTAAGAAGGGCTTTGTTTAGCTCTGAACTCATTTTGCTGCTTTCACTTTTTATTCTGCCGGCTACGGATTCGTAAAACTCTTTTCTGAATTCTTTTTCGGTTTTGGTGGAACGGGCAAATCCAACAATATAAAAATCTTTGGGAAATCTTTTTTGTTCCATCAAACGGTAGAGCGCAGGGAAGATTTTGATTTTGGCAAGATCACCGCTGGCGCCAAAGATGGTTAAAATGAAGGGATCTTTAATGTGAAATAAATTCATGGTGTGTTGGTTTGAAGGTGCGATTGTTGGTTGAGTGTGCGATTTTTGGTTTGTAATGTCGCAGGTTTGGCTGGAGTAGCTTTTTAGTGAAGTGCGTTTTTTTATTCTGTCCAATCTGCATGGAATAATCCTTTTCGGTCTGTGCGGGCGTAGGTGTGTGCTCCAAAAAAGTCGCGCAAACCTTGAATAAAATTGGCTGAACTTTGAGCGGAAGTCATGGATCTGAAATAGAAAAGCGCGCTGCTTAGGCCTAAAGCAGGTATGCCGTTTTGAGCGGCCAGACTGACAATAATTTCCAAATCGGGAATGTTTTTTTTGAGCGCGGTGGTGACTTCCGGAATCGCCAGTAAATGTTTAGTTGGATTTTTTTGATAAGCTTTGTGGAGGAAATTTAAAATTTTGGCACGGATAATGCAGCCACCTTCCCAAATGCGGGAAACTTCGGCCAAATTAATATGCCAACCATGAAAAGCGGAAGCACTTTGAATCAATTCATATCCTTGAGCGTAACTGTTCAAAATTGACGCATATAAAGCATTTTCCAGTTGCGCGATGAATTTTGCCTGGGCCGGTTTCTTCATTTTTTTATTGGTCGGATAGAGCTTACCTAAGGCAACTCTGGTTTCTTTGAAAGTGGAAAGATTGCGGGCAAAAACCGACTCGGTGACGGTGGAAAGGGGAATCCCTTTGTCCAAAGCGTCGTGACTGGTCCAGGCGCCGGTGCCTTTTTGTTCGGCGACATCTAAAATGTAATCAATCAGATAGCCTTTTTTGTGATCGTCTTTTTTTTCTAAAATCTTGGAAGCGATTTCAAAAAGATAGGAATCCAGTTTCCCGTTATTCCATTTTTTGAAAATTTTGGCGATTTCGGGAGCTTCCAGCTTGTACATTTTTCGTAAAAGATCGTATGCCTCAGCCATTATTTGCATGATTCCGTATTCAATTCCGTTATGAACCATTTTTACATAATGACCGGCGGCGCCTTCGCCCAAATAGGTCACGCAAGGTTTGCCGTTAAAATCTTTGGCGGCAATCGCTTTAAAAATCGGTTCAAGTTGTTTCCAGACTTTTTGGCTTCCACCCGGCATTAAACTTGGTCCGTGCAAAGCGCCTTCTTCTCCGCCGGAAACTCCACAACCAAAAAAATGTAAGCCTACTTTTTGCAAATCCGCAAATCTTCTTTCGCTGTCTTTGTAGTAGGAATTTCCACAGTCGATAATAATATCTCCGGCATCAAGCAGAGGTTTTAGCTGTTCAATTAGCTCATCCACGGCCGCGCCGGCTTTAACCATAACAATAATTTTTCTTGGTTTTTCAATCTCCTGAACGAATTTTTCCAGAGTGGTTTCTCCTCTTAAATATTGGGTTCCGTATTGATCAACAAACCCTAATGTTTTTTCACTGGTGCGGTTGTAAACAATTGTAGGAATTTTTTTATCGGCAATGTTTCTAGCCAGATTTGCGCCCATTACTGCCAGTCCGATTAATCCTATTTTTGCCTTCTGCATAAGAAAATTGTGAGGTTAAATTGTGTGAATTTCTTGTGAGGATTTTATGCGTTTTTCGGTTGTGTTTATCTTTGGAGATCTTTTACCTTTTCCCAATCGGCTAAAAATCCTTTAATGCCTTTGTCGGTGAGTGGATGCTGAATAAGTTTATCCATGATTTCGGCCGGCATTGTGCAAATATCAGCGCCGAGTTTAGCGGCTTCCACCACGTGCCTTGGGTGTCTTACGCTTGCGACAAGAACTTTAGTTTTAAAATTATAATGCTTAAACATGGTGATGATTTCTTCAATCAAAGCCATGCCATCTTCGCTGATATCATCAAGTCTGCCAATAAAAGGACTGATAAAGCTCGCGCCGGCTTTTGCGGCAAGAAGCGCTTGTCCTGCGGAAAAAATCAAAGTTACGTTTACCGGAATTCCTTCGTCGCTTAGAATTTTGCAGGCTTGAATTCCATCCGGTGTCATTGGAACTTTTACGTAAATATTTTTGCCCCAGGCAGCGTATTTATGGCCTTCTTTGACCATGGTTGCTGCGTCCAAAGCAATAACTTCACTACTGATTGGTCCGGAAATAACCTGGCTGATTTCTTTGATTCTTGTTTCCAAAGAAACGCCTTCTTTGGCTACCAATGAAGGATTTGTGGTGACGCCATCAACAACGCCCCAAGCGGCATATTTCTTAATGGATTCCAGGTTGGCTGTATCTAAAAAAAGTTGCATATAATTTATGAGTTATGTTGGTTTGAAGTATAGTCGATAGTTTGGCAAAGGACAAATGATGAGTTCTGATCGCTGTTTTTTGCCGTTGAGTTTTCGGAGGGAATGGCTTTTTGGCGAACGCTTCGCCAGTTCGTTCGGGCTAGCATGTACGCCCTCACGAAGTTCATGGCATCATGATGCCATGAACGGCTGCGCTCGCAATGTCGCCAAAAAACCATTCCCTCCGGAAACTTGGATAAATCGTTGAGTTTGCCAACTTGTGATAATTTTTGTTGACCAATGCATTGTCACGATTCTAGAAGGAACGTACAATAATCAACAGACGTGACTTTTAATAGATGATATTTATGCGGCTGCAGTGCATTACATGTTCTTTTACCGCTCCGAGTGACGAGAGAATACTAACGTGTCCTCATCATAGTCAGTATTATTCGTATCTTGAGGTTGTTGATGGTAATAAGGACGTTTTTTCTCTGTATGGTGAAGGAAATACTCCGGTACATTTTTTGCCGGCTTATTCATCGGCTTCTTGTAAGGTGTATGTGAAAGATGAATCACTCAATCCGACCGGATCGGTTAAGGATCGTGAAGTTGCAGGCATTTTTCGGCATGTGATTGCTGAAGGTATAAAAGAAATTAGTATGGTTTCAGCTGGTAATGGAGCACTATCCGCAGCGCATTATGCCGCGCGGGCAGGAGTTGCGTTACATTGTTTTGTTTCAAAAAAAACATCAAAAGACACCATTGAATATTTTGAACGGAAGGGAACAATTGTTCATTTAGAGGAAGGAGATTACGAGGATATTTTCAAAAGAATTATCGATTCCAATCCTTATTACAATGTTACGCCGGGCATTAATCCTTTTGCAGAGGAGGGGACAAAGTTTATTGCATATGAGCTTTCGGACCAGATTCCCGATATTGCCGCCGTAGTGGTCCCTGTGGGAAATGGAACGCAGCTTGCGGGCATTTGGAAAGGTTTTAAGGAGCTTCAGCCGAAGCGTCTTCCCAGAATGATTGGCGTGGAAATTGAGGGATGTGATCCCGTCTATCAGGCATATGAAAAAGGATATGATTTTGTAGAACTTGATAAGATTCCAGACACAAAGGCAACTGGCATTGCGGCTAGATGCGCGTTTACATCACCAAAAGTCGTTCGTGCACTTAAAGAAAGCGGCGGCATGATTGTGCGGATAACGGAAGAAGAATTGGAAAATGCCATGCGCGTTATTGAAAGCGATTCGGCCCTTACCTGTGGGCCAACTTCCGCATCTGTGTTTGCAGCGCTTAGTAAAATTTCTGTTGATGGAAACATTGTTTGTATTTTGAGTGGGAAATCATAGAAGTAATAGATGAACTGACTTTGAAAAACCGGCGTTGTACAAAAAGGTAAAAAGTGTTATAATTAGATTGTTATTTAATAACTTATATTTTATGGGACGTGATTTATCAAGGGGCCCTGCAGTGGCCGAGTCAGCCGTGGTAGAACAATTAGAGCGTCATGAAGAATGGTTAAGAACTCATCCTGATGCAACAAAACCTGAGGTGGATGAGCGAAGAAAAACAGTGGCTGCGCTAATTTTGGCCGTAGCGGGAGAGTCTCGTTAATTTTAAGTCACCTACGTTATGCTACTTGAAGAAAACCCTGAGCTTGGGCAATTCGAACAGTTACTGCCATCTGTAGTTAGCGCTTTGGAAGCGCGAAGTGATATTGCTGTAGTTGATACAGAATGGACTAATGCAGATGGTGTTCGTGTAGAGGTAAGGCCGACATATCATCCGAAAAACGGGCTTGATCGGGAGCAAATATGGATTTCTTGTTCAAAGGTATTACTCCTGGAAGATAGGAAGGCAAAATGTTATAGCGTTTCAATTGGAATAACCAATAATGAAGACGGGACAGTTAGTTTGTCGCTGGTTGATCATAAGTCTTTCAATAGAAGTTATAATCCAAATTTCAATAGAGAAGTGCAAAACGATGAAGCGGTTGTGATTGAAGCTATTGGGGAAATCGTGGAAGCAATAGACGAACACTGCAGCGATGGAGGACGGCTGGAATCTTTTGATTATTTACAATCTCAAGCGGATAAACCAATTAAATTCGTTGATAAATCAGCTGGAAATTTGGGTGTGAATTGAAGTTGCCAACTAAATAACACAGTTTGTTTTTTTTGTTGCGAGGGGTTTGGTTTTATGTTGTTGGTTTTTTCGACAATGCGCGGGGTAGAAGCGTGTTTTTTTTGAAATTGTCGCCAAGTGTTGGTTTGTTCTTCTTTTAGACAAGCCATTTTTGGGCTATTTTTTTTTGTTTGCATTATTTTTCCCGCTAAGTATTTTGTTGATGTTAAGAAAGTAAATTCTTAATTTTTAATTCTTAATTTTTAATTCTCTTATGGTTGAATCAAGTCTTAAAAAAAGTGCTTCAAAAACTGAGGCCAAGGTAGAGGCGGAAATTTCCGGAAGTTCAACTATTACTCCTCGTGCCAGGGATTATGATTACGATTTTGTGCGACCGGCGCATTTACTGGATTTGAGTTATCTGGACTTGGAAGAAAAAAATCTGGAGATAAAACATTGGCGAGTTGAGGGTAATACAAGCGACGAACTTCGATCATACTTTTTGGATCTTTTAAAAAAAGAAAAGGGGATTAAGGCTGTTACGGTTTTCTTTTCGGATATGGAAGGGCGTTTGCATGCGCTTGATTATGATAAAGATTTTTTGATTGATTCCGAGGATAATCTGACTTTTGATGGATCTTCGATTCGTGGGTTTACGGCTCAAAAAGAATCGGATTTAAGACTGCGCATTGATTGGACGAGTTTTCGTTATGCTCCTTCAGATCTGTTTGGTTTGGGGAAAGTTTTAATTTTTGCGAATGTTTGTGATAAAGATGGAAGTTTGTATGATGGCGATTTTAGGGCACGTCTTGCCAGTTTGTCTGATGAGCTTACGGCAAAAGGGATGAAGATCAATGTTGCTCCGGAAATTGAAGGATTTTTGTTTAAAGGTTTTAAGGCTGAACAGACTTATGATGAAAAGGTTGGATTTGAACTTGTGACTTCCAGTGGATATTTTAGCTCACTTCCTCAGGATGTTTTGCGTAAATTTATTGATAAATTCGCGGAAGTTCAGCGCGCGCTGGGTTTTCAAAATGAAAAAGATCATCCGGAAGTTGCGCCGGCGCAGTTTGAATTGAATTTCCGTTATTCCATTGCGCTTGATGCGGCGGATCAGATTCAGCTTTATAAATTGTTGGCTCGTCAGGTGGCAAGTACGATGGGTTTAACCGCTTGTTTCCTGCCAAAACCGGTGCAGGGGATTAATGGCAGTGGAATGCACACCAATATTTCTTTGTCTAAAGATGGCAAGAATTTGTTTTTTGATGCCAACGGTAAGCATAGTCTTTCGGAAATGGCGTATAAGTTTGCGACTGGCGTTTTGTATCATGCCAATGAGCTTTGTTTGACCATGAATTCCAGCGTGAATGCGTATCGCCGTCTTGATCCGCACTATGAAGCTCCAAATGAGATCAAAATTTCGGCAACGGATCGTGGCTCTATGGTGCGTGTTCCAATCGGAAATGAAAAAAGTGCACGTTTGGAGGTAAGAACGGTTGCGCCGGATTCAAATCCATATTTGTGGCTTTATACTTTGATTAAAGTTGGATTGAGTGGAATGGAAGCTTCGGCGAGTGAACTTAAGAAAATGGAGGAGAAAGTTTTTGGGGCGGCGGGAACTGCGGGGGCAGGAAAAGTTGCGGAAAAGCTGCCCGGTGATATTTACGCGGCGATTGAGTATTTTGCGGAAAGCGAATACATGATGAACATGTTGGGCAAGCACAATCACCAAAAATATGCCGATTTAAAGCGCGCAGTGGCCGATAGAAGCCCAAGGCTTCTTGGTACACGCGTAAAATGCGGTGAGGTTTTGTATCATCATGAAGTCAGTAATCAGCTGATTTGGAGCGAGTTTTAGGGGGCGGGCGCTGGGACGCGAGTTCAAATGAGTAAAAGGTTTTTGCGCTAAATTCGGTTGAAAAATCAAAGAAAATAAAAATTTGAGGGGCCTCGTCATAAAGATGGGGCTCCTTTTTGTAATGCTTTTTGCTATGTGCAGTTTAGTTACTTGAACAATATGTTGTTTTTGCCGATTTGATTAATTGGTAAAATATGGTACAATGTATTTGCCTTTAATTCGTATTTTATGTCGGAAAACACACCAAAGTCTTCGGATTCGCCACGTGCTGCAACATCGTCAGGACCATCATTGCGTCCTTCCGCTGTGCTGCGTGGACCTTCCCGTTTAAGAAAAGCAGTAACGGCAATTGCTGCGGCAACTTCAATGGCGGCGGCAGCTTGCGGTCCTGCAGCCAATTCTGATGTTTATGAAGATAATGCGTGTCAAACAGCTGAAAAGAAATCAAATCTTAAATTGACATTTAATGAATTTAAAATGGAAAGCGAAGATCTGGGAGATGCGGTTAAAGGAACTAGAATTACTTTGGATTGTGATGTTTCGGGTCTCACTCAGGAAATAAAAGATTCCTGTGGTGGGCCGCTAGAATTGGTCATTTTGGGTGATGTGACCGAAGATGGAGGAAGTACATATCCTGGATTTGAGATTGCGTCTCAGCCAATTACTTCTAACGGTCAACAATTTTTGTCTGGCAGTCTAAAAAATGACGTGCCGGGTAGATCTTTGATTTATGTTAAAGATACTGAGGTCCGAATTCGTGATCAAAATGGCAAAGTGCTTTTTGCTGTAAAAGTAGATCCAAAAACGGCTCAACTTTAAATATCTGAACTTTTTAATTTGAAACGCTTGGTCTTTTTAGGCGAGGGCGTAATCCTGAAAATGGCTTTTAGCCGCCCATAAATTAAAGTGTTGACAAGTTTGGTTATTTGTTATACATTTTAAGTCAACCAATTTAACAAAATTTATGTTTAAGAAATCATTTAGTAGAGGTAGCGGAAGCGGAAATTCAAAGTTTTCCGGAAGATTTGCAAGACTGGCATCTGCGGAAGCAAAACCAGCTCAACCTTCAGCAAATTCGTCTCATTCTACTCATTCAGCTCGTTCAGAGCACACATCATCTAATTCTGCGCGTCCAGCCCGTTTTGAGCACTCAGCTCGTCCGGCTCGCTCAGAATACTCAGCCAGACCTGCTCATTCATACAGATCTGCAAGCCAGGGGGAAGCTTCAAGCCAGGGACAATCGTCTGAAGCTCGTCCGGCCAGATCATTTGTAGGGTCCGGTTCAGCTCGCCCATTTGCGCGCTCATCCGAAGGCTCTTCAAGGTCATTTGCAGGCTCAAGTTCTCTTCGTCCATATAGAGATTCCGGTTCATCCAGACCATATGGTCGATCTTCCGGCTCATCTTCGTCCCGTTCATCTTCATCACGTGCGTTTGGTGGTGGTCGAAATTCAAAAGCTAAAAAAGTTTTGGGAAGAGCATTTGAACGTATTGATGCTGCCCGTTTTGTGAAGAAGTCCGAAATTGTGGAAAAGGCTCCGGAATTTGTGGCAAAGAATAAATTTGCGGATTTTCCTTTTGATCCAAAAATTAAAGCCAATATTGTTAAGAAAGGCTACGTTCAGCCAACTCCGATTCAGGATGAATCTATTCCTCACATTCTTGAACAAAAAGATTTAGTGGGGATTGCCAATACCGGAACGGGTAAAACGGCTGCTTTCTTGCTGCCTTTGCTACATAAAATTATCAATAATCGTACACAGAAGGTTTTGATTGTTGCGCCAACACGTGAACTTGCTCTGCAAATTAATGCGGAATTTGTGAGTTTTGCCATTGGTACCGGTCTTTATTCGGTTGCCTGTATTGGTGGATCGAGCATTGGTATTCAGATTTCATCTTTACGTAAACCAACTAATTTCGTGATCGGAACTCCCGGTCGTATCAAGGATCTTATCACCAGAAAAGTGCTTAATCTTAGCCAATTTCAGAATGTGGTGATTGATGAAGCCGATCGTATGTTGGATATGGGATTTTTGCCTGACATGAATTTCATTATGCATCTTTTGCCTAAGATTCGTCAGTCTTTGTTCTTCTCTGCGACTATTTCTCCTGAAATTAACAAACTTATTCAGACTTTCTTACTAAATCCGATTACGGTTTCTGTGAAGATGCAGGAAACGGCAGCAAATGTTGAACAAGATGTGGTTAAAATTCCCAGGAACAGGAATAAATTGGACGTTTTGGATGAACTTTTAAGACAACAACAATTTGAAAAAGTGTTGATTTTTGGTCGAACTAAACGTGGAGTTGAACGTCTTACCGGGTCTTTGGTACAAAAAGGCTTTCAGGTGGCTTCAATTCATGGTGATAAAACCCAGTCCGGACGTCAGGTAGCTTTGAATCTTTTCAAAAACAATAAGGTGAAGATTTTGGTGGCGACCGATGTTGTGGCTCGTGGACTTGATATTCCAAATGTTAGTCATGTGATCAACTTTGATCTTCCAGCCACTTATGATGATTATGTTCATCGTATTGGTCGTACCGGCCGTGCCGAACAAAAAGGCATCGCGCTGACGTTCGTGGATGCGTGAAATGGGGCTTAATACAACTCTTTCAAATAACATTCCCGGCAATAAATTTTGGCGGGATTTGTTGTTGGATAAGAAGTGAGGATTTCTTTTTTGCACTTGTCACAGGCTCTTTTAAAAAGCTGGCGCGGGTTGCGTTTGGAGATTCTTTCGCGATGTCTTTGGTCCGGATGTTTATGCGGAATTGGCAAATTCATGCGGCGATAAAAGGCTAATTCCTGTGGAATGATGCGGTAATTTCGACCGGTAATTTCGCAGGCCAGAACTTCATAACAAATGCTGTCTGGGACATCTTTAATATTTTGGGGGATTTGAATGCGTTGTGGCTGGAACTCTTTTGGGTTTTCTTCTCGCCATTTTCCGCCTATGGCAATGACCTGTTCTTTGGTCAAAGGAAAATATTCCTGAGCGACTGATTCATTAAAGGCAAAAGGGCTCAGGTCGATCGGGAAAAATTGCCCCCACTGTCCGACCGAACTTCCTGGAGTGAAAGGCGTCTTCTGCATTTGTTCAATGATTTTTGGCACCAGCATCTCGTATTCTTCTTTGGTGTATTGTTTATTTAAAATGCAATAATTTTTGTCTCTTAAATTTGAACAGCCAAAAATATACTTACAATTCACACAATATTCCGAGTAGTAAGCCTCGTAAGTGTGTCGGCAAAAAAGTGAGAAAAAGGTTTTTTGAGTTGAGTACATTCCCAGGTATTCGTAGCAAAGTTCATTTTCTTCGGTATAATTGTTGTCCCGGCAATCTTTTAAATCCACCACTTGAGCGCAGTACGCACTGTCCTGGCAGCGATCGGCAAAGAAAGATTCAAAAGTATTTTTGGAATTAAAAACATGGCTTCCGGTGACGTTTTCCGAGCCGGTGGCCAACATAAAAAGATGCGGAGTTCCAGCCTTTAAAGCTTCAAGTCCCTGTTGTAATTTTTTTTGAGTTTGAGGATCACAAAGGTTAAGGCTGTTTTTTAATTTTTGATATTCTTCCTGTGAATATTGTTTATTGTAGATGCAGTATTTTTTGTTGCGTAAGCCGCTGCAACCAATGCATTCCGAGCAGCCCTGAAGGTCAAAACAGTACAAAAGATCGTTGCTGTTATTGCAGTCCTGGCAGTGTTTGCAGTTATAAAGTTTACGACAGTCGATGCATTCATAACAAAGTTCGCATTCTCTTAAAACCAGGCTATCAACACAATTTTTGGAATAATAAGGGGAGCCATAATAGCAATCTTCACTGTAGACTGAGCCAAAAATAAGATAGCTGTTTTTTACGTCGCCGGTGTAATTGCAGTATTCACTGTTTTCGTTGTCCATGTTGGCCAGCCCCATTCTTGGAGTTGCTTCCGTCAATTTTTTAAACTGGTCGAAAAAACTTTTAGTTGAATCGTATGGTCGTCCATAATCGGCTCCGTCCCAGTTGCTTTGCCACCAAACTTCCTGCGAATAAATTTTGTAGGGAGCTTCCGGTGGAAACATGGAGATAATTTCTTTGCCGCTGCCGTCGCATTTGCGTTTATAAAGATTGCGTTCATTGCGGAAAGCCATGCGTCGTTGTTGTCGGCAGGTTGGGCATAGGGTTGGTTCCGGAATCGGGAATTGTTTGCCATTAAAAGTTGGCGAAATTTTTTTATAGAATTCGCGATCGAGGTCTGTGACTTCAAAATTGTTTTTGCATTGGGGACAGGTTTTCATGGAGAATTGCCGGAAAGTTGTTGAGCAAAAATTTTCTTTTTACTAGATTTGAACATTATCATTATATTTCATCTATGTAAACAGTCCTTGGGTTTGGCTTTACTTTTGCTTATTTAAAAGGTATATAGTGGCTGTGCATTACTTTGCACACTTGAATAATCTTCACCGAATGGAAACTTTTTTCGAAAAATTGGGTCTGGATCAAAAAGAAGCAAAAGTGTTTATGAGCGTGATTCAATTGGGATCACAGCCGGCTTCGGTCATTGCGAAATTTTCAAAGATGGATCGCACGACAACTTATCGCATCCTGAAAAATTTATATGAACGTCGCTTACTGGCGCGATCAAAAAGGGGAGGCATGACGGTTTTTTATTTGGAGAAATTTTCGGATATTGAGAATTATATTAAAAAAGAGCGTGAACGCTTTGATGGATTGCAGCAGGAATTTAATGAGCTTATGCCGCGATTAACAGCCATGAAATCAACTTTTCAGGAAGTTCCAAAAATCCAAATTTATGACGGTTTTGAAAAGCTTCAGGATTTTTATCGGGATATTGTTGTCCGTGCTAAAGAACAAAATTTGCTCCAGATTCGCATTTTGGGGTCGAATACTTTTAGCCAAAAACTTGAGCAGCAGGAGCTTGGTGACTTGATTTCCAATTTTCAAAAAGATCTGAAGAAAAATTGTATCGAGACCGATATTTTGATTGCGCAGGGAAATCTGACCAGGGAATGGCTCACTAATTTGAAAGTTTTTGAAGCTTTTGCCAGTTTGCCAGCCGCAGGTGGAGCCACAAATGTGATTTTGGTGGGCGAAAGTGTTTTTATGGTTTCTTTTCGTGAGTTTCCGGTGGGACTACGCATTGATCATCCGGATATGGCTCAAACAATGCATTTTTTGTTTGATGTGGCGAATAAATTTACGAGTGTGAAAAACCAATTCAGCGTTTAAGTCTGGAACGGCCTTTTTTAGAGCTATTTTTTGATGTCCACAATGTAAAGTCCGTGTTCTTCGGAATAGCGCATGCCTAAGGTGGTGCGAGCGGCAGCATAGGTACTGTCAATATGTTGAGATCTTGCTCCGTCGATATTTGTGATTCCATGTAATGGCGGCATGGTGATGTGGCGGGCTTGAGCTTCCGGATGATTAGCATATGTAGCAATTCTTTCGCTCAATAATTTTGGCCAGTGTAATCCTGTGGCTGTGCGATATGATCTTCTTGAAGATGCTCCCTGGACTTGTTTGATTGTCCATGTTTCTCCGTTGTGGTCTTCATCAAGGCTGGTTACGGCACCTTCTGATCCTTTATATCTAATCACAATGGTTCCAATTCCATCTACAACAGTTCTTAGAGCTTTACGTTGTTCACCTACCAAAGCTTCTAATTTTAGTGCTTCCGTTTTAAGAGGAGGATGAGTTCCTGGTCTTAAATATGGGGTGAAATCAGGTTGATCCGGATGAACGTTTGTTAACAATTCGGCCAATCGCATGACAATAGAGAAAAAATACTGATCTCTACTATACCATATTTTTAGGAATGCGCAATGTTTGATGAAACTTCCTACAATCCAAGCAAAATCGCGGCAATCCAAGGGAAAGCAACCGTCACATCGCTTTGAATGATTTGATAGTAGCTGCTGGTGGAAAGTTTGTCCCAGGTGATTTTTTCTTTGCCACCTGCGCCGGAATAGGATCCGTAGGACATTGGTGAGGAGCCGATTTCAATGAATCCGGCCCAGTCGCGAATTTTGCCGTGAAGTTGCAGGTCGTGTTTGAGTGAAGGAACAACGCAAATCGGGAAATCAGCGGAAATACCTCCACCTAATTGCAAGAAGGCGATTGGAGTGTCTTTTGCGGCTTCCATGTACCAGTCATAAAGAAAAGTAAAATATTCCAAACCACTTTTCATAACGTTTTGATCCAGGATTGTGCTTTTATCTTTGCGATATTTGCCGTTATAAGTGTAGCTCGCAAAAATGTTGCCCATGGTGGAATCTTCAAAACCCGGGATCACAATTGGAATGTTTTTTTTGTAGGCTGCAAAAGCCCAGCAATCGTTTGGATTGGCCTCGGGATCCGGTTTAATCAATCCTTCGGCAAAAAGTTTGCGGAAATATTCGTGTGGAAAATAGCGTTTTTTGTTTTTCATGGCGTCTTTCCACATTTTTAAAAGATGAGGTTCCATAATGCGGACGCTTTCATCTTCAGGCAAAAACGTGTCTGTAATGCGGCGAAGACCGGCATCACGAAGTTCGGCTTCCTGCTCCGGAGTTAATTCGGTATAGCGCGGAATGTAAGCGTAATGGGAATGCGCGACATAGCGGTAATATGACTCTTCATGATTGGCGCCGGTTGCAGAAATAAGATGCACTTTTCCGGCACGGATTAGGTCTGCGAGCATTACTCCAACCTGAAAAGAACTTAGTGCGCCGGCAATTGTAACAACCAGTTTGCCGCCTTTATCCAGGTGATTCTTCAGCCACATTGCGGCCTGTAAAGTTGAGCCGCCGTTGCAGTGATTCAAGGTTCTTTCAGCAAATGCGGAAACCGGTGTGCTGTTCTTTTTTACATATTGGGACAATGTTCCATCAACAACGTTTTTTCCGGCTCCACCTTTGGTAATAATCAATTTTTTTAGATTTGGTGAAAGCTGGCTGAATTTGGTTTTTTTCATGATTTGTAGTTATAAAATTGTTTTTGGCTCAGACAAAAATTTCTGGTGAACCGGTTGGTATTCTGAATAAATTTGCGATAAAAAGCAACGAGATCCGTTATACTTGTTCATTGTTTTTTTTATACTCATTCAAAAGGAAAATTCCTAAAAGCATTGGGGCGAAGCCTAAAAATTGCCAGTAGTTGGGTTTTTCCCCTAAGAGTAAATAAGCGAATAAAAGGGTGAAGGCGGGAGCTATGGCCCCCAATGCGGCAGCTTTGGTGATTTGGATTCGGCTGATTCCTTCCAGCCAGAGTACTTTGGATAATCCCAAAACCAGCAAACCATTTAGGGCAATGTAAAATAATGAATTTCCAAGTTCAAAGGCGGTGGGCGTTTTTTCCAGCAAAAATGCGATGAAAAGAATGAATATTCCCGAAATTAAACTCCTGATGAACATAATCATCAATGATCCGACTTCTTTCATGGCCTTTTTGGCATAATAGTTGCCAATTGGTGGAAACACCGTGGCGATTAAAATAATTAAATCTCCTGAATTTAGTTGAAAATTGCCTCTATATAAGATAATTAAGGCTCCCAAAACCATCGAAAAAGCGCCAAGTTTTTGTCTTGTGTTAAGGATTTCTTTTTTGGTCAGTCCAAAAATCACCATGGAGAAAAATACTTCCATTAAAGCCATAATGCTGCCGTTATCGGCTGAAGTTCTTTGTAATCCCCAAAACATCAGGCAATAAAAAACAATACCGATGAAAAAAGTTGCGAGCAGGATGTTTTTCCAGGCTGTTCTTATTTTAATTTGATGCCATTTTTTCTGAAAAGTGATGACAGTCGCAAAAAACAAAGCGGCAAAAAGTGAGCTTAAGCCAAGGCTAAAAAGTGGAGAAAGACTCAGAATTCCGATTTTGGAGAAAACAAAAAACAGGCTCCAGAAGACGACTTCTCCTAAAATGAAAATTTCGCCTTGGAGGGGCCTGTTAGTTGATAGTTCTTTTTTTAGATTCATTACTTCAACTATAGTCCGTAGTAAAGCATTAAATCAATGTGGATAATTACATGTAAAAAACGTCTAAAATGCCTGGTAAAAGGACGTCTTTTGGTGGTATAATTACGGGAGTGGTCTAAATGGCTTACTAAGAACATAAAATCATGTTCAATAAAAAAACAAAAAAGAAATTATTGATTGTTGAGGACGATGCTCTTTTATCGCAGATTTTAAGTAAAAGTTTTTTGGAAAAAGATGTTGAAGTTTCGGTAGTGGATAACGGTTTTAAGGTTTTGGAATCGGCCAAGAAATTTGGTCCCGATGCGATTTTGCTTGATCTGGTTTTGCCCGGTCTTGATGGTTTTGCGGTTTTGAAGCAATTAAAATCAGCAAAAGAAACCAGGAAAATCTCCGTGGTGGTGCTTTCAAATCTGGATGCGGTTGCGGATATAAAATCCACTCAAGTATTGGGAGCGGAAAAGCATTTTACCAAGGCGGATATCGAGTTGAAAAAAATTGTTGATTTTATTCTCAATTCATTACTGAAAAACTAAAATATGAATACAAAAAAGAAACATATAATTTTGATTGTTGAAGATGAGGAACCCTTGTTGCGGGCTTTGTATGTGCTGTTGCATGGTGAAAATACCATCGCGACCGCCGGTGATGGTCAGAGCGCGCTGGAAATCGCCCAAAGAATAAAACCGGACATTATTTTGCTGGATTTGCTGCTTCCGGTAATGGATGGTTTTGCTTTATTAAAAAATTTAAAATCAAACTCAACATTAAAACAAATTCCGGTGGTTATTTTGTCCAACCTTGGTGATGAAGCTGATATAGGAAAGGCTAAAGCGCTTGGGGCAATTGATTATTTCATTAAGGCTGATACGGATTTATCTGTGTTGGCAAAAAAAATTAAGAAATTAATTTAAAAAAATGAAAACACAATGGCTAAATATTTCATTAAAACTCTCGAACCGGATTTACGAAATAAGGCAGAAAATAATTAAACAAACCGGTTTAAAAGTTATTGTTAATATTTTCATACTTTTTTTGTTGGAAACGTTTTTGGCGCTGGTTTCTTTGCCTTTTTATTTGAGTATCAAGCCCGATAAGGCCGTGGCTTACATGAAGGAACATGGAACTTATGAAAAAGTTACCCTGAATTATAATTTGAGGCGTGTTGTGACACTTGCCGGTCTTGGTGTGGTTTTGGCTATTTGGGTAATAAAATTGTTGTTGATTGTGACGGTGCCATATTTGTATGGTCCGCTGCCACTTTATCGTGTTTCATCGTTATCACCTACGTCTGTGCAAAATGAACAATTGCTTTCTACGGAAACCGGAATTCAGACAGCTCAAATCAACAATGCTATTATTGCTCCGATTTTTAAAAAGCTGGAGATAAATTCCAGTGGTAATTTTGTGTTTACGGGAACTGCGCAACCTTTAGTGACGGTGGTTTTAATGATTTCCGCCCAGCAGGATGCCATTTATTATGGTCAGGCCGATGACAAGGGCCAATGGCAAATTGAACATTCGCAGGCTGAATTTAAGTTGAATGAGGGTAATCATTCTTTATGGCTTTACAGTTTTAATCCAAAAACAGGTGAGCGTAGTCAGCTTTCGGAGGAACGATATTTTAAGCTAAATTCTTTGTGGCTTGATGTCTTGATCCAAAACGTGGACAACCTGGCTAACTGGTCATTGGTGCTTATTATTGCGATTGGTTTATTCTCCACCTTTCTAATTTTTTAGCTGTTTAATTTTAAATAGATGGCAGCATTTAAAACAAAATTATTAAATTTTTTCTTTCATCTTTCGGGGTTTATTTTTACGATCAAAAAGAAAATACTTGAATCAAAAGGCGTTTTTAGGGCGTTGCCTTACTTTGTTTTGTTGTTTTTGGTTGAGCTGGGATCATTCCTGGTTTCTTTGCCTTTGTTTTTTATAGTATCGCCGAAAGATCTTCAGCAGCTTGGCTTTATTTTTCCGCATGATGGTAAAAAGAAGGAACACCTTCATTTTTTTATTCTCAGGCGCAAGATTGGTATTTTTACAGCAGCCGGTGCGGCCGCTTTGTATGGACTTAAAATTTTCTTTATTGGCATGGTTTCCTTTTTTATTTTGGGCGCGCAGGCCCTGTTTGCCAGTACACAAAGTTGGGTTTTTACCACTCCTGCAAACTTTACATTTGATTCTGCAAAGATTGAATTAACTGGTGGGAATGCGCAATTAAAAGATTTGGGAGTAACCTTCAGTGGAGCCACAACCAATGCTGGATTTGATAGCAATTTAACCGGTTGGAATTTTCCGAACTGGTTGCAACCTCCTAGTACAAATGCAACCAGTAATCGTCAAGCTTCCGGTGGGAATCCCGATGCTTACGTTCGTATTGCGCTTACTGCTTCAAGAAAGAATTTAACGGTAGCAGGTTATCGGAGACAATCATTTGTGACTACGGTTGCAAACCCGGCTACGGCAACAGTTTCGCTCGATTGGTCGAGTACAGTTTTTACTTCACCGACTGCTCCACAGACCTATCATCTTTACGCTTTTGTTGATTCTGCAAATACTGATCCGGTATTGGGAACGCAAGTTTGGGATAGCGGAGAAATTAGTGCAACGACTCCCTGGGCAAGTGTATCCAATATTGATGTTCACACAAAATTGGGGGCGGCCGGTACTTACTATTTAAAATTTGCCGCTTATGCAACTAATAATTTAACTACCGATGAAAGTGATGCCTATACTTCCGGTTTTGATAATGTTGTTTTAAACTGGTCAAATACCTCACATGTTTACGATAGTGGCAGTCCAACCATAACTCCGACGACTTCTTTGAATCCGGCAAAGGTTTTAAGCTGGGATTCGTTTGCGGAAACGGCGACTAAAAATGGTGGAGAAATTAATTATCAACTTTCCAGTGATGATGGGGTAACCTGGCAATATTGGAATGGTACGGCTTGGGCTACAGCCGGAGCGGGCAACTATAATACCGCAGCCATTGTTAATACGAATATCGCCACTTTTACCAAAACTACCAATAAAATCAGGTGGAAGGCGTTTTTGTCCGGTAATGGCAGCCAACAGGTAATTTTGAATAATGTTTCGATCAATTATACCCAGGATAATCCTCCGGTGGTTGCGAGCCTTACACCGGCCCAGGGGACTTCTACCGGCCTGGTTTATTTGCCATATAATTTGCAGGATCCCGAAAGTGATGTTTCCAATTTGAATGCTTCTGAATATTCGGTTGATGGAACGACCTGGCAGACAATGACGGCTGCGACTTCCGATCCTGCTCATAGCGGAATTACTGGGCTTACTACTTCTGCGGCGGGAGTTGCGCATACTTTTGTCTGGAATGCGCTTGCGGATATTGGAAGTTTTTATAATGCGACTGTGCTGGTTCGTCTTAAGGCTAATGATGGCTTTCTTGATAGTGCGGTTGCGACTTCTTCCGCTTTTGCGGTTGATTATGTGAATCCGGTGGTTGCCAATGTTGTTGCTACGGAAACTTTGGGCACTACTTCGGTGCAAATAACTTATGATCTTACAGATAACACTACCGATAATTTGCTGGTTGAATTGGCAGTTTCCGGTGATTCCGGAGTGACCTGGACAGTGCCAGTTACGTCCGCTACCGGTGCAGTTGGTGCTGCAGTGACTGCGGCAATCGGGAACACCATAACCTGGAATGCGGGGACGGATTATCCGGCTCATCAACAAAGCAATATTCAGGTTAGGGTTAGAGCAAAAGATAAATTTTTAAATCAGGGAGTTTTTGTTGCGTCTATCAGTTTTGCGCTTGATACTTTGGCGCCGGCAACCAATGCTATAGCCAATTTGTTTGCTCAACCAAATGCCGGTGATTCTGCGGTTTTAATTGGTGGATCTTTTACAGAAGCCAATCCAAGTACAAATACTTTTTCTGTTGGAGTGAGTGGTGCGGATTATGGCGCGGGAACGGTTGGTACTCCGAATACGGCTACGCCATCAAATCAAAGTACTGTTGCCGGAACAACACTTAAAGGTAACGATTACATTTCAAAAGTAAAAATCGTGCATGCTGATTTATATGGGCAATCGGGGACTAATGAAAATACTTCACCATCTGCGACTTACAAATATGTTAAGCCTTACACTCCACAGGCGCCTACGCTTACAAATCCAATAACCAATAATTTAAATTTAACGGTTGTTCCAAATGCAAGTGAGGCCAGTGGTCTGCAATATGCCATTTTTGAAACATCTACCAGTCAATATGTTCAGGCAAATGGTGCGCTTGGAGCTGGTGCGATTTGGCAAACTTTGGGTACGGGAGCGGGTCAATGGGGAAATGGGACGGGAGTTACCGGCAAGGTGAATGTAACCGGACTTACTCCACATATTTCCACGTTTATTTTTAAGGTAAAATCTCGTAATCCAAATGACGGTGGGCATGCTGCGTCTTCTGAATCGGCTTTGTCTTCACCTTCGCAAATTACCAATACTGCGCCAACTGTTACTCTTGGGAGTATTGCGCAAACTACCGATGGTACAAAATATGTAAACATTAATTATACCGGTACCGACGGTCAGGGCGATATTAATAGTTTGGCTTCGTTTCAATATTCCACAAATGGTGGTGGCATCTGGGCTACAATGACGGAAAAAAGTGGAGTTGGGTCCAACAGCACAATCAATCTGGTGTTCTTGCCAACCGGTAGCAATTATAAATTTGTCTGGGATTCCGGGACCGATTTGGCGGGGGTGGAAAATTCAAGCGTTTTGATCAGACTGAAATCAAATGATTCACTTTTGGATAGTGCGGTGGCCACTTCTTCGGCTTTTGCTATTGATAACGTGGTTCCGGTTACAGCTGTTACATCCGCGTCAATGAGCGATACTTCAACAACTGTGACGGTTGTTTATACTCTTACTGATGGCAATAATAGTAATGTTCAAATGGATGTTTCCGCTGATGGCGGCTCAACCTGGACTGTTCCTCATGCTTCTGCAACCGGTGCAATTGGCGCGGGAATCACTCCGGGTGCGGGGAAAACCATTACCTGGAATGTTGCCAGTGATTATGACGGAGAATATACGACTCAGATGATGGTGCGGGTTAGGGCGACTGATACATTTGGCAATCAGGGCGTGAATAGTTCTTCGTCCGCTTTTGAGGCGGATACCAAAGCGCCGGTGGTTTCCAATGTTACCGCTGTTCAGGATGCTGTGGCAAAAACATTTACATTCCATTATGACGTTTCTGAAGATAACGGAAATGTTGATACGGCCTTGGCTATTTCAAGCGATGGCGGTTCAACTTGGGTGGTGCCAATTACATCTGCGGCAGGGGCATTTGGGGCCGCTACTGTGCCGGGTGCAGGCAAAACAATTACCTGGAATGCCGGGACCGATTTTGATAATCAGGAACATGCGGACATGAAGATCAAAATTACGGCTACAGATAAACATATCAATGTTTCCAATACCACTTCTTCCGCTTTTTCTTTGGATACTAAAGCTCCAAGAGTGACCACGGTGGCTGGAACTCAGCCTTTGGGTGGAACGACTGTAAATATTACTTACGATTTGGCGGATCAAAATAATTCAACCGTTCAATTGCAAATTTCCAGTAATGGCGGATCAAGTTGGGTGGTGCCAACCACGTCCGCAACCGGAGCTTTGGGGGCTAGTGTGGCTTCTGGAACAGGAAAAACTATAACCTGGAATGCGGCAGCCGATTTCCCAAATCAGACACTTGGAACAATGCAGGTTCGTATTCAGGCAACGGATATTTTTAATAATGCTTCGGGCGATGTAGATTCAACCAATTTTGCTTTGGATACTTTGGCTCCGGCGGTTAATGCAGCTGCCGAGTTACAAACTCAACCAAGTGCAGGTGATACAATTGCTTTAATTGGTGGATCTTTTACAGAAGCCAATCCAAGCACCAATGCTTTTTATGTGGCGGTTGATGTTGGAAGTTACGGATCAAGTACGGCGGGTACTACAAATACCGCAACTCCGACAAATCAGGCAACGGCTACGGGAGTTACGCTTAAAGGTAACGATTATATTTCCAAGGTGAAAATTACGCACACCGATAAATATGGTCAATCGATAACCAATGAAAATACTTCTCCATCTGCGGCGTTAAAATATGTTAAACCTTATACACCTGCGCTTCCAACGGTTGATAATCCCGGAGTTGGGACGGTTGATGTAACAGTCAACAAAAATCCGGCAGAGGCTGATTCCCTGGAATATGCGATTTTTGAAGCTACACTTTCTGAATATGTGCAGGGTAATGGAACCATAGGGGCGAGTCCGGTTTGGCAAACTTTGGGAACGGGCTCCGGACAGTGGGGAAATGGCTCGGGTGTTTCCGGCAAAGTTAATGTGAGCGGATTGACCAGACATTCCTATACTTACGGATTTGAGGTCAAGTCACGCAATCCAAGTGATACAGGATTTGCGCCTTCCAGTGAAAGTGCACTTTCCAGTGGAGCTTCTTCGGCCAATCAATCGCCGCACATTACATTTAATTCGATTTCACAAAGTACAGATGGTTCTAAAATAGTTGATATAAGTTACAACGGTATCGATTTGGAAAGTGAAACTTCCAGTCTGGTTCAATATAAATATTCAACCGATAATAGTACCTGGACCACAATGACCGAAAAAAGTGGAGTTGGAAGTGAGGGAGTGACCGGTCTTGCGTTTAGCGACTCCGGAGTTTTGCATCATTTTAAATGGGACGTTGGAACGGATCTTGCCAATGCGGAAGATGCCACGGTTTATGTACGTCTTCAGGCTAATGATGGTCATACCAGTGGTGCTGCTGCCGTTTCCAGTTCTTTTACAATTGATACTAAAAAACCGGTTATTTCTGCCATAACAGCTGGCATGCTTACAAATGGTTCCGGCACTGTGACGATTCATTATACTCTTGGTGATGTTTCTGTTTCTAATGTTGAGCTTAATATTTCTGCCAACGATGGAGGTGATTGGGTTGTTCCAATAACCACAGCGAGTGGCGATATTAATGCAGGTGTTGTTCCTGGTAGCGGAAAAACCATAACCTGGAATGCCGGAACCGATTTTGCAAATCAGGAAGTTTCGATCATGAAACTTCGTTTGAAGGCGACTGATTCTTATAGTAACGCAGGTGATTTTACGGTTTCCGGTAATTTTGAAGTTGATACAAAGGCTCCGGTTGTTAGTAACGTAACGGCTTCCCAAAATGCCGGGGCGGGAACGATCGCGATTGCTTATGACCTTGTTGATGCCAATAATTCCACGGTTTCAATCAGTGTTTCAAATGATAATGGTGTGACTTGGATAGTGCCGGTAACAAGTGCAACCGGTGCTGTGGGAACCGGAGTGACTCCGGCTGTTAATAAAACTGTTACCTGGAATGCGGCAACGGATTATCCAAATCATGAACAAAATCTTTTAATTAAAGTTAGTGCGACCGATCAGTTTGGGAATGCCGGTGTTTCGACTCCATCTTCGTTTGCGGTTGATACCAAAGGTCCGGTTATTACCAATATTGGTGCTGTTCAAACTTTGGGATCACAAAATTTTGTGATTACCTATGATCTTGCCGATAGCGCTACATCTGCAATTGCCATGGATATTTCCGATAATTCCGGAAGTACCTGGGTTGTTGCCCATATCACTGCGGCCGGTGATCTTGGCGCTGCGGTACCTGCCGGAAACGGTAAAACCATAACCTGGAATGCAGGAACGGATTATACAAACCACCAAAAATCAACCATGATGGTTAGATTGCGTGGCACGGATGGATTTAATAATGTTAGTGACAATGTTTCTTCCACGGCGTTTAATTTGGATACTTTGGCGCCTGCAACCAATGCGGCGGCTGATCTTTCAACTCAACCAAATGCCGGTGATACAACCGCTTTGATTGAAGGTTCGTTTACCGAATCTAATCCGGGCACCAATGATTTTGCGCTTGCTTTGAATGGTTTGGCTTATGGCGCCAGTACGGCTGGAACCGGTAATACCGCAACTCCTCCGGCACAGGCTACGGCTGCCGGCCAAACTCTTACCGGTAGTGATTATGTTTCCAAAGTTAAAATAACGGAGGGCGATCTTTATGGAAAAACTGCTACGAATGAAAATACTGCGCCTTCAACTACTAAAAAATACGTTAAACCTTATAAACCGGATGCACCAACCGTTGGCAATCCTCAAAATACAAGTGTGGATGTAACGGTAAATCCTCATACAGGGGAATCGAGTACTGTTCCTTATGCGATTTTTGAAACTACAACCGGTAAATATGTGCAGACAAATGGTTCATTGGATACAGCTGCAGTCTGGAAAACTTTGGGAACGGCAGCGGGGCAATGGGGAAATAGCTCCGGTGTAAGCGGAAAAATTACCGTGACCGGTCTAACTTCTCCGGTGGCTCGATATAGTTTTGAAGTTAAATCACGAAATCCGGCTGATACTGCACATCAATCCGGCAGTGAAAGCAGTTTCTCCAATGTTGGTGCTGTTGCAAATACTGCTCCGGTTATAAGTATTACAAGTGTTGCGCAGCCTTTGAATAGAAGTTATGTTTTAGTTAATTACTCCGGAACGGACGCTCAAAATGACACAAATGATCTAACCTCTTATGAATATTCCACCGATAATTCCATCTGGCATACCATGACTCAAAAAGCGGGAGTGGGAGCTGATGGTATAAGTGGTTTGGCGTTTACTTCTTCCGGTCATTCTTTTGTTTTTGCCTGGGATTTGGCGGCGGATTTGGCAAACTTTGGCAGTTCAACCGTTTATGTAAGATTGCAGGCGAATGATGGTTTAACATCAGGTAATTTGGCTACTTCCTCCGCTTTTTCGGTTGATACGCTTGGTCCGGTAATTTCAAATATTAATATCGGGCAGATTCCGGGGACAGATGGTTTAACGATTCATTATGATATGGTGGATAATTCCGGTACGAACAATTCGGTTGAGGCTTTGATTTCTGATGACAGTGGCGCAACTTACACTGTTGCCACAACTTCAATGGCTGGTGATGTTGGTTCCGGCATCTCAATCGGCACAAATAAAAATATAACCTGGAATGCGGGAATTGATTTCGCAAATCAGGAAAGTACTACAATGAAGATAAAAATCCGTGGAACCGATGCCTATGATAACATTGGTACTTTTGTGGCTTCCGATGATTTTTCAGTCGATACAAAATTGCCGGTGGTTAGCGGCGTAACTGCGGCTCAAACAGCTGGAACAGACAATGTTGAGGTTAACTATACTTTGGCGGATAACACTCCGGCCGGATTTTTGGTTGAGGCTGAGTTTTCTGCGGATGGTGGAACTACCTGGGCGGTTCCGGCAACAACGGTAACCGGAGCAATTGGAACGGGTATTACTACCGGTGCGAAAACGTTTACCTGGGACGCCGGAACTGATTTTAGCGCTCAACATAAAACTAATATGAAAGTCAGAGTTAAGGCCAAGGATTATTTTGGAAACCAGGGTGTTTTTGCCAATTCGGCTGATTTTGCAATCGATACCAAGGCTCCGGTTGTGAGTGCGTTAATTGCCACTCAAACTTTGGGGGCAAACAATGCGGTTTCAATCGCTTATGATTTGGCCGATGATGCGTCTTCTAACATTACAGTCACTCCGGAAATTTCTAAAAATGGCGGGACAACCTGGACTGTAGCAACGTCAACACTTGCCGGAAATTTTGGCAGCGGACAAACGGCCGGCGCCGGTAAAGCAATTTCGTGGAATCCTGCTGTTGATTTGGCAACTACGGAAATAGCCAATGCCCGTGTTCGTTTACAGGCTACGGACAGTTTTGGAAACTCCAGCGTCTTTGAATCAACCGATTTTGCGGTAGATACTTTAGCTCCGGTTGGGCTTACATCTCTAACGAAATTTTCTTCGACTACAACTGCGGCAACTTTAAACTGGGCAGGTTCTGTGACCGAGAGTAATTTTGATCATTACGAATTATGGCATGGGACAAGCCAAACTGACGTTGATGCGCGAATCGGTACTGCTACAAAATGGAGCACGACGGAAGATCCAACTTTGAGTGATGTTTTGACTTCCATAACTACAATTACAGGGATTCCTTTGACCAATAATTATTTTGTGAAAATTTGGGCTGTGGATAAATATGGCAATGAAGCGACGGTTGTATCTATTAATCTATTTGAAGTTCCAGCACCTACTCCAACGCCGGTTGTTAGTGGTGGTGGTGGAACTCCTGCAGTACTTTTCAACGCATCTTTATTGAATGTTCCGGTACTGGATCGTCTTGCGACTCCAACCAATAAAACCAGCGTGAATGTTTCCGGTGTAGCTGTCTCAAATGCCAAAATAATTCTTTATGATAATGGAACTTTTGTTGATTATTTTACCGCTTTGGCTGATGCCAATGGCAGATTTGGACAGACTTTCACCTTTACGGAAGGTCAACATATTTTGACTGTTAAAGCTGTAGATTCGTTCAATAATCCAAGTGCAAATTCCAATGGAATGCCTTTGCTGATTGATTTAACTCCTCCGGGTTTACCAAGTGTGGCTAACCCTGCGGAAAATGAAAATATTTCAACTGATACACCTACTTTAAATGGTTTTGCGGAACCATATTCCACAGTTCAAATTACCGTGGACAAGAAAACTAAATTTACCACTGCAACCAATGAAATTGGCAATTGGACTTTCAATCTTCCTTCTGGCGCTACCCTTGCTCTTGGAAAACATCAGTTTGAATTGGTGGTGGTTGATCCTGCCGGAAATGCGAGCGCGGTTAATTTGTTAGATGTAAATCGTGTGGTTGCTCCAGCTGGTTTAACGGGAGCAGCTGCGGTGGGCGGACCTGCTTTGCCTGGTGCCGCAAGGCCTACCGGTGGCGCTACAACGCTTGTTGGTGGCATTGCCCCGGGAGCTCCTTTGCCTATACCGGCAATAGTTACAATTGGCCAGGCGGCTGAGGCAACTGTGCTGCCAAATATTCCTCAACCACAGATAGTTTCAATCCAAAATGGAGCAACTACGGAAACTTCAACCGCGAATGTGATTAAGTTCAGTGGACGCGCTTTACCAAATCAGGAAGTGGTTCTCTATCTTCATAGTGATCAGGCTTTAGTTTATAGGGTAAAGGCGGATGGTAACGGAATTTGGAATTTGGATCATTTGCAAAGTAATGTGGAACTGACTCCCGGTGAACATTCCATTTTTGCCGTAGCGCTTGACCCAATTGCCAAGGTGAAAAGTTTACCAAGTGCCATTAAAACTTTTACCGTTAATAAAAACTTCTGGGTAATGGCTTATTATTACCTGAATCTGTATTCAACCCTGATTACGGTTGTGGTCATTCTGGTTGGAATGTTTTTGCTTTATAGAATGAGGAAAAAGTTTAAATCTGCGTGATACAGATTTAAACTTTAATAACTTTCCCATGAATACAAATCATAAAAACTCAAAAAAAACTTCATTGGCTTTCCCTGAACACGTTGGCGAAATTATAAATTCAATTCATGAGCCTTTGCTTGTTTTGGACCAGGATTTGAATGTAAGGATGGCCAATAATGCTTTTTATCGATTTTTTAAAGTTAAAGCGAAGGAAGTATTGGATAAATGTATTTATCAGCTTAATGATAAACAGTGGAATATTCCAAAGTTAAGAAAATTATTGGAGGAAATTTTGGCTAAAAATTCTTTCTTTTGTGATTTTAAAATAGAGGCTGATTTTCCGCGAATTGGAAAGCAAACTATTTTATTGAATGCCGTTAAAATAATTTGCAGTTCTGATCATCAGGAATCCATTTTTCTTGCTTTTGAAGATGTTGGTAAACGTGAAGAATTTGAGGAGCAGATGGGAAGAGCAAAATCTGTTTCCAAAAATCTGGCCAAGGAACTTAAGAAATTCAAAATGGTTGTAGAGGCCTCGACTCATCTGATTATTACAGATCCGGATGATAAAATTTTGTATGCCAATAAAGGTGTAAAGGTGGTTACGGGTTACGATCCAAAAGAAATGATTGGGAAATCTTCCGGTAAATTATGGGGAGGAAATATGCCTAAAAAATTCTATAAGGACATGTGGAATACCATTTATAAGGACAAAAAGGTCTTTCGCGGGGAGGTTCAGAATAAAAGGAAAAATGGTGAATTATATGATGCGGAAATTGTTATTACTCCGGTCTTGGACAGTAAACGCAATGTGGAGTTTTTTGTTGGGACGGAACATGATATTACAAAACTCCGGGAACTTGATCGCATGAAATCGGAGTTTATCTCTTTGGCATCGCATCAATTGCGTGAGCCGCTAACAGCCATAAAATGGTTTGCCGAATTACTAAGTAAAAATAAACAGCATAAATTAAATGAAGAACAACGAGACTATGTCCATGGAATTATTGTCAGTAATGAGCGCTCAATTCGTCTGGTAAGCGATTTGTTGAATCTTTCCAGAATTGAAATGGGTCATAATTTTGATACACCCCTTTCCAAGATTTCGAGAGTGCGAGACGGATTTGATATTGAGGGAAAGAGAAAAAACAGGTTTTAAGCCACAACAAAAAGAGGGATGATGAAAGATGACTAAATCATCACCATTCCCTCCA
>JBAZYK010000005.1:1795-106282 GCA_041659405.1 Candidatus Altimarinota bacterium | reverse complement strand
ATGGAGGGAATGGTGATGATTTAGTCATCTTTCATCATCCCTCTTTTTGTTGTGGCTTAAAACCTGTTTTTTCTCTTTCCCTCAATATCAAATCCGTCTCGCACTCTCGAAATCTTGGAAAGGGGTGGATCAGGTCTTGCTTTTTTAGGGAAATGGCTTGCTGTAGCCTTGTATAAAACCCAAAAAAACGTTATAATGGAGGGAATTTAAAGCATTTTAAATGCCTGAACAAAAACCAAAAAAAACTCGCACCAAAACCATCAAAATTCAAAGCGAGGTTAATGCTGCCGAAACCGCAGCTAATACCGAAGATTTGACAAATACTGCCGCTAGCCCAGTCGCAAATGCCGCTACCGCAGCCGCCACCGAGCCCCATAAATCCTATGAGCTCCATATTGAAGCTGCGCAAGCGCCAAATGAAGTAAAAGTGACTAGATCAACGGTTTCTTTGCCAGTTTCGGCCGCCGCTCATAGGGAAAGCCATAATTCTGGCACAGGGATGTCGGCGCAAAAAGCCACTGCAGCCGCGGCTAAAACGCCAAACCCAGCGGCTAATCGCTCCCCAAAGCCTTCAAAATCCTCACCTCTGGCCATAAAAATCTGGAACACTTTGGAATGGATCGCAACGTCCGCTCTGATTTTTGCAGTTCTCTTTTTTGTCATCAATTTTCAGGCATACAGTTCAATCCTTCTGGATAAATTGAACAAATTACGCGGGCAGGTAGAAGTTCAATACCTTCCACAGGCCATAGATAACCACGGCGCCGCCAGCCAAAGCCAACAACCTTTGCCGCTTGCCGCTCAGGACAAAAAACAGGTGCCACCTTTAATGATGGACATTGCGCCACCGGATGAGCGCATTATTATTCCACGCATCAATAAAAATGTGCCGATTGTAAAAACTACTGATCAAAATCTGGTTAAACGTGATTGGAGCGCTTTGGAAAAAGATATTCAGGGGGCCCTGCGTGATGGTGTTGTGCATTACCCGGGGACAGCAGAGCCTGGCGAAAAAGGCAACGTTGTAATTACCGGTCATAGTTCATATTTTGCCTGGGATCCCGGCCGGTTTAAGGACGTTTTTGCGCTTCTGCATCAGGTTGTAATCGGCGACAAAATTCTGGTTTATCACAACCAAAAACTCTTCGTCTATGAAGTTTACGACATTAAAGTTGTCACACCGGATAAAGTAGACGTTTTAACGCAGGGCAACGGCGATAAACTCACTTTAATCACATGTACGCCGGTGGGCACAAACTTAAAACGCCTGGTCGTAATCGCCAAGCCGGTCACTAATTAAACGCGACCAAAATTTTACGTAGCTAAAAATTTTAAACCTGACTCAAACGTTGGAGCAAATCTTCTTCCGTTGATTTTTCATCGGCCTTGGATTTCTGTTCCGCCTGGGTCAAAGCCTTGCGCTTTTCCTTGGTTTCAAAATCCTTCCATTCAATCATGTGCTTTTCATTCAGCTTGGTCAGTTCACTTTCATATTCTTTATCCAATTTTGATAATTGATCTTTTTCATTTACCAAAATTTCACGGAATTTCAGGATTTGATCCTCGGTCATAATCGGCATGATCTGAAACCAGTATTCACGTTCCTCATCATTCATGGACTCAGTTTCTTTGATCAGCTGGACCAGATCAGGGAATTTGGTTTTAACCATTTCCGGAACGGCATAAGTTTTTCCGCTTGCTGCTGTAAAACTGGAGTTATCTTGAGTGCTTGTTGAAGGAGCCGCCGCAGTAGTCGCAGCTGGTTTTGCAGATGTAGCCGTAGTTGCTGCAGCCGTGGCAGGTTTTTGATCCATATTTCGCAAATCAATCACCTGTGGAGGAGTTGTCTGGTTTTGTGCCTGACTCTGGGGCGCCGCTGCCTGCGTTGTCGCGCTCAGATTGGAATTTGCCTGTGGTTTGATTTGAAGATCGTCAGCCATATTTGTTTTTAGTTTATTACATTATATCAGGAATTTGCGGTTTATCGCAATGGGTTGCAGATTTTAAGTAGCTTCCGGAGCTTTCCATGGGTTTGTTTTATCCGACAAACGTGTGAGCACAAATTCAAAAACAGTGCCTTCTGTTGATTCCTTCGCGCCATTCTTTGTAAGCAAAGCCTTAATATTTTTCCAATCAGCTTTTTCATATCCCGGAACCTCGTCTTTTTTCATGAGCTCGCCCACTTTTTCGCTACCAAGTAGCGCCAATCTTTTGGCTACAATATCACGAGTAACCGGCGGTGAATGTTTGAGGTCTTCTTTAACGCCAAAATCATCAGGGAAAATCTTTTTTTGAATTTGTTCCTTGAATTCTTTAGCCTTACCAGAGTCCAATTTTAAATTTTTCATCAGTTCTTCCAGGCCCTTCATGCTCATTTCCGGTGCTTTAATCCCTAATTTATCCAGTGCTGTTTTCGTAAAGAATATAGACAGAATAAGCGGTCCAATTATTGCGATTTTCCCCAATTTATCAATGCTTTCCTTCACTTTTGGATCATCAGCAAGACTATCAAGGAAACCAGCTTCTTCTTCGGGTTCAGCAGCCGTTTCTGGTGCCGTTGGAGCTACCGGGGCGGTTGTTTCAGGAGCAGTGGCTGTAGGCGCGGGAGCGGGTGTTGGTGCAGCGGTTGGCGCGGGAGCAGGTGCTGGAGTTGGAGCAGGCGCTGGAGCTGTGGCCGGAGCCGCTGTGACCACTGGCGCTGGCACCGCATTAGGAGCCACGGTCGGCGCAGGAGTAGGTGCCGCAGGCGCAGCAGCCGGAGCCACGATCGGCGCAGTAGCAGCTATAGGCGCAACAACAGGCGCAGCAGCCGGAGCCGGCGCTACGATTGGCGCGGAATTAGGTGCAACAGGCGCCGGACTTGGACTTACCGGAGCCACCACTTGCTGATTTATTTCCGCTTCAATTTGGTTCAGATTTGGTTCAATTAAACTTGGATCATCCACTTTTTTAAGATTATCTTCCAAGATTTTAAGCCTAGCAATAAAAGCATCTTTGGAAGAAAGAGAAGATTTATCAACCCTTTCTTTTAGTACATTTAATTTTTTGGACAAATCCGCCAAATTCTTAGCTTTTTCGACTTCTTTCAAAACCTCATGCAATTCAGTTTTTCCCTGAATTCTGGCATCAATCGAACCTTGTAACTTTGCCAAACCGGCATCGATTTTCCCACGTTGAATCGCTTCCATCTGTTCCTTTGGCAACACCGCTTCAATTGCCGCACGATCATCTTTATTCGGCATTTTGCCTATGCTTTCTGCAAGTCCCTCAGCCATATAAAATTAAATTATATAAACATCACCTTGGGCGGTCTCCAGGCGTTCCTTGGTCACGCGGATTTTGTGGGTAAGATTTTCAACCTGGTAAGTATTGCGATCTCCCATACTCCAAAGTCCACGAATTTCGCGGATTGTAGCCAACAAATTAAACGCATCAGTTTCCACTTTTGCCTGAAGATTGGCATCCAGCTTGTCATAAACTACATAATTTATCATGGTGGAAGGACGATAAAGATTGATTTCACCTTTATCGACTTTTTCCATGATCATAGCCAAAAACTGTTCGTCTTTAGGATCCATACTTTCAGGATTTGCAAGCGGTTGATTCAATCTTTGCTGCACTTCATCGCTAATTACGGCATCCTGAAAAGGAAGTTTAGGAATATTGTCCTGATTTTGCGCATTTTGGTCAGCCATCTGTTTTTGCTTTAAATATCATAACATTTTAGCACAAAATCCGGCAAAAAACCACTGCTAATTGCCAAAAACCAAGAAAGCTTATATGATCAGTAAGGCTTTTCCCAAACGGCAAAGCTTAAAACGACCTGAAACTTCACTAATTTTGCCTTCCCATGGACAAGAAAGAGGCTAAAGAGCGCATCCCAAAGCTGCGCGAAAAAATCAAGGAACTCAATTATCAGTATTTTGTTTTGGATAAGTCCGAAGTTAGCGAATCTGTCCGGGATTCCCTTAAACAAGAGCTCAAAACCATTGAAGAGCGCTTTCCTGAATTTATTACGTCCGATTCTCCAACTCAACGTGTTGGCAGCGTACTTTCCAGCCGTTTTGCCAAAGTTAAGCATTTAACTGCCAAAAAAAGCCTTCAGGATGCCTTTTCGGAAGAGGATGTCCGCGATTGGGCCGAGCGAATTTCTAAACTGGTCCCTGATCAAAAAATAAATTTTGTTTGTGAGTTGAAAATTGATGGCCTGAACATCAGCATTCATTATCAAAATGGAAAATATGTGCGCGCTTTAACTCGTGGTGATGGCACGGAAGGCGAGGATATTACCCATGCGATTCGTACGATTGAAGCGGTTCCACTTGAGCTTAATGAGCCGATTGATCTTGAGGTTTCCGGTGAAGTTTATATGCCCAAAGAAAGTTTTCAAAAATTGAATGAAGAACAAAAGCGCAAAGAAGAAGAGGTTTTTGCCAATCCGCGAAATGCCGCAGCAGGAAGCGTTCGCCAGCTTGATCCGGCGATCACATCTTCCAGAAATCTTTCCATGTTTTTTTATGAACTCGGTCAAAATAATTTAAAAAATCCACCAAAAACTCAACAGCATATTTTGGAAAAATTTCAGGATTTAGGGCTTAAAGTAAACAAAGAATATCATTTTTGTGAAAGCATTGATGGCGTGATTGATTTTCTGCACAAATGGAAAGAAAAGCGTGAGCAATTGCCTTTTGAAATTGATGGCGTGGTGATTAAAGTTAATGATAAATCCCAGCAACAGTCCATGGGGTTTACCGCTAAGGCTCCACGTTATGCCATTGCCTATAAATTTCCGGCGGAACAAACTACAACTCAAATTTTAAATATTCATGTACAGGTTGGACGTACCGGAGTGCTTACACCTGTGGCAGTTTTGCGTCCGGTTCGCGTGGCCGGATCAACAATTTCCCGCGCGACCCTTCACAACGAAGATGAAATTGAACGCAAAGGAATTAAAATTGGTGATACTGTAATTATTCAAAAAGCCGGCGATGTCATTCCGGAAGTTGTGGCTGTGTTAAAGGATCTTCGCACCGGTCACGAAAAAGATTTTCATTTTCCAAAGCATTGTCCAATTTGTGGATCTGCAGTCGTTCGTGAAGAAGGAGAGTCCGCGCACCGCTGCACTAACCCAAATTGTTTTGCCCAGGATCGCGAAAAATTTATCCATTTTGTGGCAGCTTTTAAGATTGATGGACTCGGCGAAAAAATTGTCGATCAACTTTTGGAGTCCGGTTTAGTTGATGATCCTGCGGATATTTTCACACTCACTCATGATGAATTTTTAAGTTTGCCTCTGTTCAAAGAAAAACGCTCGGATAATCTGATTGCCGCTATTGGAAAATCCAAAGAAGTTTCATTGTCCCAGTTTTTGTTTGCACTTGGGATTCGGCATATTGGAGAGGAAACAGCGCAGGAGTTAGCCCATTTTGTTGAGGCCGAACTCAGTGATCTCACAATTTTCAACCTCATTCTCTTGATGCAGCATTTTACCGTAGAAAAACTGGAAGAAATGGACGGTTTTGGCGATAAAGTTGCCAAAGAAATTATCAACTGGTTTAACAACGAAAAAAATATTGAATTCTTAAAAAAACTGGAGCAGGTTGGCATCACTCTGACCAAAGAAACCACTGCCACTTCCAGCAAATTCGTCGGCAAAAATTTTGTGATTACCGGAACATTAAAAACCATGGGTCGTGATGAAGCCAAACAGAAAGTGCGAGAACATGGTGGCAAAATCCACGGATCAGTAAGCGCAAAAACGAATTTTGTAATTTGCGGAGAAAATCCGGGAAGCAAATATGACAACGCCAAAAAACTGGGCGTACCAATTTTAAACGAAGAAGAATTTTTGGCTTTATTGAAGCAGGATTAGCCATTGCTAAATCTGCGCATAAACCACATCAACTCCGCGCGCAAGTCGGCGTTTTTTTAGTCTTGCACCAACTCGCCACCAAAAACTTCCAGCAATTTTGAAGCTTCTTCTGATTCCGCTTGGGAAAGTTTTGGCATATCTTCCAAAACAGGCACAAATTTCAAATGTGTCTGAAACACGGCTAAAAGCGCTTCTTCAATGTCCATACTTACCGTATTTTCTTTGATTTTGCTTAAATGAAATTGGCTTTGAAAACTCATTCTTAATTCATTACCTTCAAATGATTTAATTCGACCGGTAGTAATCGTCTTTTTTCCAATCGAGCTTTTAAGCTTATCAACAACACGATTCCACTGTTTTTTGATTTCGTCCAAAGATAATGAAACCGTTTTTGCAGGAGTGGAGATTTCAGCAGTTGCAACAGGTGAAACTGGGGCCTGAGTTGTGGCTACTTTCTCGGGTGCTTGTACTTGCGCTTGCGCAGATGGCACTTGAGCATGAGCTTGTACAGGTGTTTGAATCGGCTTTGCGATCGGCTCAATCGGCTGATGTTTGCGCTCTATCGCTATCACAGCTGGTTCAACTTTTGCCGCAACGGCCTGAGCTTTTACCACAGTCGCCGATTTCTCTGCTGGCGGAGCGGAAACCGCAACGGGTTTTGACAGATTTATAGACTTAGCTTGGACCGCTTCAAGCTCCAAACAACTCTGAATAATCGCAACTTCCAAAGGTAATTGCGGGATCGTGCTAAAGCGCATTTGCTCATATGATTGCTGAAAATAGCCAATCATTTTTAAAATCCAGGCGGTATCCTGAATTTTTCCGGCTTCAACACTTATCAACATTTCCTTTCTAAGCAGTTCCAGAAAATCTTTATTAAACTGATTCAGATCGTATCCTTCAGTGTAAAGTGCATGGATCTCAGCCAATCCAGCCTGAACATTTTTCTTGTTCAAACTCTCATAAAGATTGTCCAAACTCATTTTTCCACTAATGCCCAAAGCCTGTTGCACATGTTTAAATGCAAGGACTCCATTTTGATTGAGTTGCTCCAATAAACCAATCGCATCTCTAAGCCCTCCCTGAGCTGATCGCACAATAATTTCCAGCGCCGCTTCTTCCGCTTCAATCTTTTCTTCTTTAGCAATAAAAGCCAATCTATCCTGCAGAGTTTTGTCATCAATGCGCTTAAAATCAAACCGCTGGCAGCGACTTAAAATAGTTTCCGGAATTTTGTGAACTTCCGTCGTCGCCAAAATAAAATAAACATGAGACGGTGGTTCTTCCAAGGTCTTCAATAAGGCATTAAACGCCTCTTTGGTCAGCATGTGGACTTCATCTATAATGTACACTTTGCTGCGCGCGCGTGTTGGCGAAAACTGAATTTTCTCTCGCAGATCACGAATTTCATCAATACCACGATTACTTGCCGCATCAATTTCAATCAAATCGATCAGACGGCCATCGGTAATATCCTTACAAATATCACAAGTTTCACACGGTTCGACCCAATTGCTCAAACCCTTATTTGCGCTATCTCCAGCGTCACCTTGCCTGGTCTTTTGCAGATTTTCACAGTTGATCGCTTTAGCCAGCAGTCTTGCCGTTGAAGTCTTCCCCGTCCCACGCGGACCGGTAAAAAGATAGGCATGATTCACATTTCCGCTTGTTAGAGCGTTAATAATCGTCGTCCGGACATGTTCCTGCCCCACCAAATTGGCAAAATTTTGTGGACGATATTTTCGATAGAGTGACATGATAAAGATTTGTTGATAATAAGCCAATGAAAGCCCGGAAGCACTTTTAAAATGCTCGGGCCCCAATTGTAGCAAAGCAATCCTCCAGCGTAAACTTGAATTTCATGATATAATAAAAAGAATTAATAAAATCATCATGAATCAACCCCCGGAATTACTTGAAAATCAAAAAGCCGTTCAAAAGCTTGCTGGAATTTTACAAGAACATTTTGGCGAAGATGTTAATTTATTCAATTGGACAATGCTAGGGAAAGAAGGTAGTCGTACTACTATTTCCCCAATCGAAGTAGCCGATAATGACCAATCGATTATTTTAGTTGATATCGATTGTTTTCGCTATTTTTATGATTTAGTTATAAATCCATTTTATATTAATTGTAGACCGGATCTCATTGAGCGTAGAAAATATCTGGAAGGTTATAAATTTGAAAATATTTCGCCCAGCGAAAGTGGTATCGAAGAATGCATGGAAGTTACAACACCAGATGGAGCAATTATCCATATAATGCCAAAAGCGGAATATCCTGTAATTCGTAATACTGGCATACAGAAGAGAAGTGCCAAAATCCGTGGAGCCTTGGTAACTTATTTCAGAGATCCAGAAAATGAAAGACCAATTGAACACGAAGCAGCGAATGCATTAACAGGTGATTACGAATTTATTGTACCTGTTTTGGATGGTTTAAAGCCGGCTACAGTTATTGAAATAAATGAAGGTATCCAAAATTTACTTAATCAATTACAAAGTGAAATCCCGGATTTTAAGGCAGTTCCGTATAATTATGATGAATTTCCTGATATCGACAGGGAAAGAATAATTTTTAATTCTAATGCTGTAGAAAAAGTAGTAAAGGATAATCCAGACATTTTTGAAGCCATAGGGATCAATAGCTCCATGCAAGCAGAAGAAATTATAAAGTTAACTCTCGGTTTGAATAATTCATTGAATACAAATCAGCACAAAAAAGAAATTACAAACGCAGTTGGTTTGTTATTGGGTTTTGATAAAAAATCTGTTTTAGATTTTACCCCATTACCAGAACCAGGAGCTGAAGCTTTCTGTAAACATAATATCTGGGGCGTTTCTTACAAAATCAAGCAAGGTCCAGAAGTTGCACAACTCAAGTCTGATTACGATCTTCTTTTAAAAACTATAGAAGAATTATTAACTGAAGGTTTGGGCCCTATGGAGGTACTTAGAACTATTTCAAGGCGTGGAAAACAGAAGCTTATTCAAGAAGAAGCAAGGGCAGAAATCGCCCGGAATATTCCTATTTAGATCGCATTATTAAGCCTTCTTTAGGATCAGTTCCTTCAATTGCTCTTCAAATTTCTGTTGCGAAAATTGCAGGGCGTGTTTGCGGATTTTGTCGGCATTGTACAGAGGTTCATTCACAATCATGCGGCCCAGGCCGTCTTCCATTGATTCAATTGTTGGCTGATAAAAATGTTCACCGGTTACTCCGGGAATAACTGTTTCCAGCGCTCCGCCTCTGCCATAAGCCAAAACCGGCTTGCCGCAGGCCATGGCTTCCACCGGCGCAATTCCAAAATCTTCCTCACCCGGAAAAATAAAACCGCGGCAATTCTGCATGTATTCCGTCACCGTTTTATCATCCTGATAACCCATAAAAACGATGTTGTGTTCGGACACACTCTTCAAATATTCCAGATGCGAACCGGTTCCAATCACGATCAAATATTTTCCAATTTTATTAAAAAGTTGCACCGCCAAATCAATTCTTTTAAACGGTTGAATCGCCGAAACAATCAAATAAAAATCCTTATGTTTTGGTGTAGCCTTAAACCTGTGCGTGTCCACCGGAGGATACAAAACATCAGCTTCCTGACGATAATATTTTTTAATTCTCTTGCGAACATGGTGCGAATTTGCAATATAGTTATCTGCCCGATCCGCAGCAAGCTGATCCCACATTCGGACCTTTAACATCAATCGCTCAATCAAAAACTTCTTCACTCCGGTCAGATTTTGTTCCTGCAAATATTCATTGGAATAATCCCAAGCATAGCGCATTGGAGAATGGCAATAACAGATATGTTTTGTCTGCGAAGAAGTCAAAATTCCATGAGCATAAGCATTGCTGGAACTCAAAACTAGATCGTAATCACTCAAATCAAAAGACTCAATCGCGCGCGGCATTAAAGGAAAAAGAAACTTCTGCCGTTTGCGCAAAAATTCCGGAGCTTTCTGCAAAAAAGAAGGCCTTACACGTGCAGCCGGAAAAGTTTTGCCACAGACTTTTTCATCATACAGAAGCGTAAAAATCGGCGCGTCCGGATAAAGATCAGCAAAAACTTTCAGCACTCTTTCCGCACCGCCCATCTTCACCAAAAAATCGTGGACTAAAGCAACTTTCATTAAAAAGAAACACAAAAAAGATGGCTTGATTGTAACTTAAAAACTCATCAACGTAAATTGAATCTTTTTTGCAATTCCTATTTTTTTGTTATCCATGGAGTGGTTCCAAGGGGCCTTTATTTTAAATTTAAAGCGTTTATTCTTAAATTTGCCACACTCTTAAGAGCATCATCCATTGCTTTGTAAAAATCGGGATTTGCTCCTTCCAAAGCGATTCCAGTTGACGCTTTTGCTAAAATTTTCTGCCGCATGTTGAACAATGTTCCTATGCCTGCTGGAACAAGCTTCCAAGTCCAAGTTCCCGATTCTAATGTCATAACACACAATCGATTTCCTTCACATACAAGTGGCATTGTATCTTTGTTTTGCCCCGCCTCAGCTTCTGTTAATTGTAAAAGATTACGGAAAAGTTCCTGCGCATTCGTTGCGGCAAAAAGTGTTGCTGTGCTCTGAACAGATTTTCTTAAGCGAAGATCAGCCCCACGTGAATTAAGCATTCCTTTTAGGACATGATCTAAAATTGTACGATCGTACGATTCTTCTTCAGCTCCCATTTAAAATCGAAATAAAATTAAGCGCAGGCTCTAAAAGCGTCAGCATCATCATCACATTCATCACCTTCACTTATTGGAGAGCAAACATTTAAACCAAGCTCTCTAATTGCTGCAGCTGCATCCGTAATGCCTGCTCCACCAAGAAAAATTTTATATTCGGCTCCTGATAATTTGCGTTTTCCATTGCCGGGTTGGACTACTTCAGCTGTTAATTCATCATTTTGTTCAGGTGACTTTCCCATGGTATATTTGATTAAAATTAAGGGTGTAATTAAAACACATCTTTTGTTAAGAGTCAATAGCTTCGCCGCTAAACTAAGGGCCCGCACTCAATTTTCTCACCTGCAAATTAAAAATTTACCATGCTCATCTTAGGTTCCCACATGTCCATCGCCGGCGGATTCGCCCAAGCTGCAGCCAAAACCGGCCAAGAATTCGGGGCAAATGCCATGCAGCTTTTTACCAAGTCTCCCCGGGGAGGAATTGTTAAGCCGATTGATCCTGCTGATGCCGAAAGTTTTAAAGCGTTGTGTGCGCAGTACAAAATTCAATATGTGATCGCGCATAGTGCATATCTTTTAAATTTTGCCAAATCCGTAAAAAGTTTACCCTGGATGAAGCAAAATATTTTAACTGATTTCCAAAGGCTGCACATGCTTGGCGGCAAAGGCGTGATTGTGCATATTGGTAAATCTTTGGATAATGATCGTCCTGAGGCCATTCAAAACGTGATCGATAATGCCAAATATATTGTTGATCAGACTCAAAAATTAACGCACACAGGTTATGATGGAGTTGAAAATTCCGCAGCACCAAACGGTCTTGAATATATTTTAGAAAATACCGCCGGACAGGGAAGTGAAATTGGCTACAAACTGGAAGAGCTTGCACAGGTCTGGAAAGGCTTGCACGGCTTTAATCCGCGCATTCGTTCCTGCATTGATACAGCGCATGTTTGGGGCGCAGGGTATGATATTAGCGATCAACCGAATGCCGAAAAGTTTTTGCATGATTATGATGAGGCGATCGGCCTAAAAACCGTTTCGTGTTTTCATTTTAACGACGCCAAAAAAGAATGTGGCAGCAAAACGGATCGCCACGAAAATATTGGTGACGGCATGATCGGCAATGGAATGATGGGGCTGGAAGGCCTTGCAACCATCGCCAAATATGCGCATAAACATCAGACCCCGCTCATTTTAGAAACCCCGGAAAAAGACGGCAAAACGCATTTGGATGATCTAAAGACGGTCAGAAAGATTCTTGAATAGTTTGCGAAGAAACAAATAAACTCAAAATCTAGAACTTTTTCACGATCACATCAATCAAACGATTTAGATATTTTTGAAAATCCTGGACAATAATCTGGTCTTTATATTCTTTAAGAACCATTTCCTGGATTATTCGTTTAATTTCTTTAATAAACTCTTCTTTTTTTGAAGATTCCTGCCAGTTTTTGTCTAACAATTCAGATAAGCGCTTAGCCATTTCTTTTATAAACGCGATAAGCAAGGATTGATCAATTTTAATAAACTCCTCAGAAATCGCAAATAAACCATATTCACGCAGATCAAGGCCAAGCTCTTCCCCGCGTTTTTCGGCTTTTTGAATATCCTTCAACAAATCATAATATTTTTTGATTCGTTCGGCTAAATCAATCTGATTTTTCTCAAATTCTTCCCTGATTGTCCGCAGACGCTCGCTGAAAGTCTTAAAAATTGGTGCTGAATCAAGATTTGTTCTAACTTCATGAGCTAACATTTTTTCAAGGCACAAAGATTTTTCCTCATCATCCATTTTTTCCAATTTTTGCAAAGTCATCATGTCATGAATGCGCATTTCCCTGAAATTCTTGGTAATGCCTTCATAATCAACATTTTCCTGGATTAAAGTCTTCATTTTCTCACCATATTCCGCCAATTCATGGCCACCATTTTGTTCTCCAAATTCTTTAGTAAAAGCCAAAAACAAACTCGTCAACCATTCAAATTTACGCAAATGCTCCTTCAAAAAAGGATCAGGAGATAAAATTTCAAAAAGTTGTTTTAATTCTGTATATAACGTCCGGAAATAGTTTTGCTGTTCAGCATTATCAACAAAAACCTTCAAACATCTGCGCAAATTCCCCAAAGAAGGATCTTCAATGTTGAAACCATTAAATAGCTTCATAACTTCGTCTAAAACAGCCGTAAATCGCTTTTTAAACTCATCAATATTCAACATTGCTGAACTGACAATGCTTTCATCAAAATCCAGCGCAGCATACAAATTACGGGTGATTCCGTAATAATCAATAATTTTCCCACAACCCTTATTAGGATAAACCCGATTTGTGCGCGCAATAGCCTGCAGCAAATTATGGTCACGCAAAGGCTTATCCAAATACATTACCTGTTCATTTGGCGCATCAAAACCAGTCAAAAGCATGTCGCAGACAATTAAAAATCGTAACGGATTTTCACGATCTTTAAAATTTTCAATCATTCTTTCTCTTTCCGGCTTGGTTGTATTGTATTTTTTTGTCTCCTCTTCGCTTTCATTGCTACTGTTTGGATCGCCTGCAGAGTAAATAATGGCCGACCAATCTGCGGGAATCAAATTGTCCAAAAGTTTTTTATATTTCACACAGGCTTCACGGTCTGCGCAAACAATTTGCGCTTTAAAGCCATTTGGCTCCACATAAAGCTTATAATGCTCAACAATGTCCTGCGCAATGGCTTCCATGCGCTTATCCAGCTTTACCAATGAAGCTTTTTTGCCATATTTTTGAATAAGTTTTGTTTTTTGCTCTTCGCTTAAATCAGCGGCAAATTCTTCAAACTGCTGATCAATTTTTTCTTCATCAATAAAAAACTTGGAAAGACGGGCTTCAAAAGTTACCGGCAGGGTTGTGCCATCTTCAATCGCTTGCTGAATGGAATAATAGTCCAAATAACGCTCGCCCTCTTCACCAAAATTGCGATGAGTATTGAGAGTTTTTTTGTCAATTGGAGTTCCGGTAAACCCAAAAAAGAAAGCATTCTGTAGCGCCGAACGCAGGTTAATTGCGGCAACGCCTTCATTATCACGATGGGCTTCATCGCAAAGGACAATTGTATTGTGGTCCAGACTTTTAATTTCGTCTTCAAGCTCGCTGAATTTTTGAATTGTTGAAATGAAAATACCACGTTCCGGTGAGCGAATTTTGCTTTCCAAATCCTTGCGTGAAGTCACCCGCACCACGTTTTCCCCTCCACAGTTTGTAAATGTTTGATAAATCTGATCATCAAGATCAATGCGATCCACCAAAACAAAAATCTTTGGATTCTTTAGTTGTTGATCAAAACGCAGCTTCCAGGCTGTATAAAACATCGTAATGCTCTTGCCGCTGCCCTGGGTGTGCCAAATAAGCCCACGCTTCTTTTCGGCGCCTTTTACGCGATCCACAATCAGGTTGGTTGCCCGATATTGTTGATAACGACAGATCTTTTTGGTGGTTCGCTCTTTTTCCTTTTCAAACAGAATAAAATTCTTGATTATATCCAGCAGTTTTTCTTTATGGAATAGAGCCCCCAAAGTCATTTCCAATTCACCACCAAAAAACTGAGCTAATACATCATCGCGCCACTGTAAAAAGTGCTGTTTAGGGCTATATGTAGCACCATAAACAGTTTTAAGGCCATCTGTAGCAACATTAAAACAGTTCGGCAAAAAAAGTTTCCAGGCATTTTTCTCGTAACGTTTCAGCTGATCAATGGCCTTTTCATAATTAACATTATTGGCAGCAGTAGGGCTTTTAGCCTCTATATCGGCAATCGGCAAGCCATTCAAAAACACCAAAATATCCGGACGAATATTTTCCGCATTTCCCTCAAAATAAAACTGATTTGTAACCACAAAATGATTATTTTTTAGATTCTCAAAATCGACCACAAAATAATCGCGCATGCGACCTGCCTGCGCGGGATCTTTCAGGTTAATTCCATTCCGCATCAAATTCAAAAAACCTTCATTTGTATCAATCTTTTTAATCTCACGGACAACATTTTGCGCTTCAGTATCATCATGTATTTTATTGATTTTCTTAACAGCATCAAGCAAAAGGGGAGTAATAACATACTCATTTTCAAACTGCCTAAAAGCGGCAAACTTCTGCGGCGGAATATATTCATAACCCAAAGGCTTCTGAAAGAAATCCAGAATAAAATTTTCGACAGTGTATTGTTCGTTGAAGCGCATAAGGAGATTTAATCAGTAAGTTGATTTTCAACATCTATTTCTAATTCCTCTAAACCTGTTAAATTTATTTCATTATACTTTTTGGGATAAAAACCATTCTCTGTATTAAAAAAATATAATATTTTATATTTCCCGATTTTAGAAAAAGACATTTTAATCTTAAATTGCTCAATACATCTTTTAGGGTGAATGGCATCATTGATGATGCCACCAATAGTCACATATCCATTTTTTACGGAATTTTCTCTCTTTAGTGGTCCAATTAAATTACCTTCACCATTGTATTTAATATAAAGTACCTCCTTAAATATTTCAGAAGGAATCAACAACTGGAAATAGACATGATCCTCAGGCTTTAACGATTTATTTCCCCGGTTAACAACACTAAAACTGATATCAAAAACGGCAGGTGGCAATTTTAACGTTATAAGTATTTTCTCAGATCTATCCATCAGGAATCCTGGAGCGATTTTTCGATTTAACTTTTCTATCAATTCACTTAATCCAAAAGCCGCAAGGAAAAATCCCGCAATAGTCCAAGAGGTTTGAGTAATAGAGCTTTTATCTCCTGCAGAAATTGGATTTATGAGTGTGTTAAACCAACTGGAATTTTGAAAAATATTATTATATGAAATACCCAAAGCAAATAAAAAGCTTATTAATGCGAAAAGGGCAGCTATATAAGGCAATTTAATTTTAGTCATCAAATTCATTTAACATTAGTTATTAAAAAGATTTTGCATTAACCCTTCCTTAAGCTGTCCAAGTTTTGATTTAACTTTTTTGCTTATAGCCATTCTATCATCGATAGAAGATAAAATAGATGATATTTGTAACTGTTCAGAAAGTGGAGGAAAGGGCAGTTTTAAATCACCCAATTTTGAAGCATTAAACCCTCCTTGTGCGCTTCCAGATATGGATGATTTAATTTGTTTCCAATATTTGTCGCTTTGGAAAAAATAATATACAAATTTTGAAACAAAACCTGTCTTTTGGTCTAAGATAACCCTAATAAGATAAGACGCAAAAACTGCAAATAGTGGATTTTGGACGTAAAAACTTTTGCCTGTAGTCGCGCCTGTTCTTGCAAATACAATATCTTCATTTTTTAATAAATATTTATTAATTTGTTCTTCTGGGCACTCACAATAAGGCACCGAATCCCAATTAACGTTTCCATCAACAATGTCTGTAATGCGTAAAAACTTTGGTCCAATATTTTGATTTGAAGAGCTCTCAGTAAAGCCATATTGAATGCCTACGGTTTTTTCTCTTAATTTTACAACTTTCCATTCCTCCGGGATCTCCCCCAGCTCAGTTTTCTTGAATTTGCTGTGTCCTATGCCTTTCGTCAGCAAATCCTGCATCAGGCCATTTTTGAGCTGTTCCGTTTTTTCTATGGCATGATCGACCTTTTCGATCTCTTCATCAACTTTTGACAAAATTTCTGCAATTTTCTGCTGAACTTGTCTTGAAGGAATAGAAATTTTCAAATTATAAACTTCATTTCTATTTAAACCAGGCACTCCACCAGCCATATTCATTTTTTGTAATCCTAAAGTTTGTAACTTGTAATAAAGCCATCGTAAATCAACAGATTCATCAGCAGTAATATAATAAGTCGTATCAATTGGCCAAAAGCTAGACTCAGACCAAACAACGGCGCCAATAGTTCCCTTTCTCCCAACAATAATCCCTGGTCCTTGAATTAAAAATTGATCATGATGACCGACAACGCCATTTGAACCATAAACAGGGAAATTACCTTTAAGTCTATCTGTTGCTGGCAAAGGTGAGCCGTAGTTTAAAACTATATGCTGATCAAATTTAACAGTTTTTTGCATATCTTTATTTTGAATCAAAGTATTCATAAGTTTCTTAAAATTATTTCTGACATATTTTTTCCAATTCCTCTATTGTTAAAATCTTTAAAATAGGAAATTCCAACTCTAGTTTTTCTCTTTTTCCATTTTTAATAAAATCGTTTGGATTATTCGTAACAAAATAGTCAAATTTATTACGGATATGTGCTTCTAAATGTATAGCATCCTTGATGTTTTCTTTTCCAATAATTTCAAGAGTCTTATCAAAGGTATTATCCTTCTCATCCCCCCATATACACTCGTCCCATTTTGTATGTCCCCAAACTCCGACAGGCAAGATCTTATCAGGTACCTTAGATGTTTCATTTTCAATTTTTACATCATAAATTTTAATTAAGCCTTGCCTTCTAAGCTTATTTAACCTTTTCAGATCAACGCCTTTATCTCGTGTGATTTTTAACGGTGTAAGCATGATTTTTAAGATATTATTTATACTGACTATAAACATCCAATATGAACCCTAAACTGTTAAGATTGATTACAAGTGCTTCGGCATCGGTCCGTATTTCCTGGATATCTTCAGGAGTTATTTTTGTTAAAATTTTATGATAGTCTAATTTTATTTGAAGGCTATTTTGTGGATAGCGAAAAGCTGTGTTGTCCTCATCAATAATCGTAAAATCGGTCTGGATTTTGTTTTTAATTATTTCACAGTGTTCATATTTGATGACTAAGCTTTCTATTTTATCAACATAAGTGCTTAGATTTGCGAGATCTTTCAGTAAGAGTTTAAGATTTGTATCATCCGGTTTCTTTTTACATTCTGATTCAATAACTCTTTGAATTTGTTTAGAATCAATTTCTTTTTTTAATAATGTAAAAATTTCCAGATTACTATGTTTGCCTTCTTTAGGGTTAGACTGGGCGTTAAGGATAATTCTTAATGTCTTAAGAAAGACCTCCAGCCCATGTTTGATGTTATATATAGTTGGTAAAAACAAAGAAGGAACACTGTATGCTGGAATGTCCACATCCATCAATTTAACTGTATACTTTTTCGCAAGCATTTCATCGCAGGCAAGTAATGCCAATGATAGATAGCTTTGACAGAAGTTGAGCCATTCATCTCTTGTTTTTCTTGGTGTGGGTGTTTTTGTCATAAACAAATTTAAATAGCTGAAAATCGATCAAAATGTTCGCCAGAGACATTGTAACTTCGTGGCTTCACCTCTTTTCCCGTGTAATTAACGCTATTTTTACATTCAGGGCATTTGGCCCAACTGCTGTTGTTAGAATCAGGAATAATCCTAATCAAATCCTTATGCTTATCAAAACATCTTGAACAAAAAGGGCCATCGCCAGTTTCTTTATGCCAATAAGCGTTATTTTTGAAGCTATAAGCATCTTTGGTCTTCAACTTTTCTTTGAGTTCACGATTTTCCATTTCGAGCTCATCAATCTTATGCCTTTTGTTTAATGAATCATCGATCAAATCAAGAATTTTTTGATATTCATTGATTTTTCCTGCTTCCTGTAGGATTTTAGCGGCATCCTTGGCGGCATCGTAGATACTCATAGGTTTAAATTTTTTAAATTCCATAATTGATTCAAATAATACCATCTAGCCCATATTTACATCTCATTTTGCGTCAAGGATAGGTACAAATTGTACCCACCCCACGATCACTTTGCTGATATCAGCAAGATGATCCACAACATCTTGTCTACCCAATGTAAAGGCTGATTTAACTTTTATTTCGTCAAATTTTTTATTGTGAGATATTAGCATTAAATTGGTATCCATAATTTATTTATATAATTTCATAATGTTATAGATATTGACCGCAAGGTATAGTCCACGCTATACTATTACCAGAACAAGTAATTCCTCTTATGTGGGCTTCCGGAATGGTTGCTCGTAAATAGCATAAGGGGTTTTGTTATTTATACAGTGGGTTTTCTTCCACGATTTTTTCTTTAAAAAGATCGTAATAATTGTGATCTTTATATTCGTATTTTCTATAAATTGACCAGCTGATAAAATCGACAGCTTGCAGTGCTTTTTCATCATGTGGCGTCTTGATTTCTATTTGCAGATCAATCTGATGATTATTTTTTATCTGACTTGAAAGATAATTTTTGAAATTTTCATTTAAAAATTTGTTAGTTTCTTTTCTGGAAGCTATCAAAATGACTTTATGATCACCATGAAGCTTTTTGCTAAAAATACGATCAAGGAGGATGTTTGCTACATAATTATAAAGAACAATTTTTTCATCAGGTAATTTTGTATAAACTTTCTCTTTTTCAAGGTAAATAGTCATAATCATACAGTTCTTTTGAGCTATTCTTGCTAAAAGTCTTTGACGAGTAATCGGTTTTTCGTGGAAGCAATGCAGTATCCCACTTTTTGTTCGATGTATTTTTTTAAGTTCTGCATGAGTTTTTGAAACAACCTTCTCGATAACTCTTTTATTTTCAACAAAAAGAAATGTTATAACAAAAAACTTTGATGATTTTTTCCCAAATCCAAGATCTCCACTTTCATCTAAAAATATATAAGCCATTTAAAAATATTTAAGTTCTTTAAGATAACTCGCCACCTGCTGGTCAATTTTTTCGCGGTCTTGTTCAAGGGTTTGCAATTCCTGCCAAACGGCAGCCACATCGATCTTTTCTTCTTCCACGCTCGTATCAATGTAACGGCGAACGTTGAGGTTGAATTCATTTCCTTCAATTTCTTTCAGATCCACAATTCGGGCGATTTTTTCAACGTCTTTCCAGGAATCATAAGTACCAACGATTTTATCAATATCCTGTTTGCGCAGTGAATTCTGATTTTTGCCTTCCAGATAATCTTTTTCGGCTTCGATAAACATAATCTTATTCTTTTTGTGGTCCGGTTTACTGGGATTAAAAATTAAAATTGCAACCGGAATTCCAACACCATAAAAAAGTTTTGCAGGCATGGAAATAACACATTCCAGTAAATCGTTTTTGATGATCTGTTCGCGGATTCTTCCTTCACTGCCACCACGAAAAAGTACACCATGAGGAAGCACAACGCCCGCACGACCATTTGATTTAAGTGATTTCAAAATATGCAGAATAAATGCATAATCGGCATTCTTTTCAGGTGGCATATCGTAGCCCTGAAGCCGACCAAACTTATTAGTTCTAAAAAAATCCGTTGCCCATTCTTTAATTGAATACGGCGGGTTTGCCACTACGATATCAAACTTTTGCAAAGCCCCAAGGTCATCTAAAAATTGAGGATTGGCTAAAGTATCACCTCGACGAATATCGGCACTATCAAGGCCGTGTAAGAACATGTTGATTTTGGAAATAGCAAAGGTTCCAAGATTGGCTTCCTGCCCATAAAGATAAAGTGTATTAGCAATTTTTTCGCCAGCCTTTGCTTTAAGATAATGATAAGACTCCAACAAAAAACCGCCGGAGCCAACTGTTGGGTCATAAATATGATCTTTTTCTTTTGGCTTGAGGATCTCGATAATAACGCGTTCAACTTCACGCGGGGTGTAAAATTCACCACCTTTTTTGCCGGCATCGGCCGCAAATTGTTTGATCAAATATTCATAAGCATCACCAAGCAAATCCGAACTGATATAATTGCTGGCAAAGCTATACTGCGAAAAATGGTTGATCAGCTTTTGAAGTGTTTCATTCGGGAATTTGTCCTTATTGGCAAAATCCAGATCATCAAAAATCTTATCAAGCTTTGGGCTGTTGGCATTTGTAAGCTTATCAAAAATTTCATTAAGTTTTGGTCCAATATTTTCAGCCTGCTGCGTTATGACCGACCATTTACAGTCTTCCGTAACCTGAAAACGGTGATTGTAATCGGCTTTAGCAAGATTTTCATCATTGAACTCGCTCATTACTTTTTCATGTTCCTCATCCCAAACATCACTGATGCGTTTGTAAAAAAGTAACCCAAAAATATATTTTTTATAATCTGAACTGTCGATCTTTCCGCGAAGAATATCCGCACTTTTCCACAAAAATCTTTCGAGTTGAGGAAGAGTCAGTTGGCTGCCGACCTTATCCACAATTGCTTCAATATCTTGTGGTCGGTATTTGCGATCTTTGCGTGGCCCGAAACGCAACGGCACGAGAATGCCTTCTTTCTCCCAATTCCTAAGCGTGTCCGGATGGATTGCAAAAATCTCCGAAACTTGGCCTATAGAAAGCAAATTAGGCATGTTTTTGAGTTTTTCTTGAATCTCTTGGCGCATTTTTTTCAAAATTAAAAAACTGTCTCATTCTAACGCGCATACAGTTAATAATGCAAGTTGAATGTTTCAGGGGTTTTCATAGGTGAGTGTCACTCACCCCTTACGCTTTATTAAAAACTTTTTCAAATCTTTCAGGCCCATTGTGTTCATCACATCGCTTTTTTCCAGCCAGCCGCGTTTGGCAACAGCAAGGGCAAAATTTAAGTAAGTCATTTGATTGGTATGGTGCGAATCGGAATCCACGGTGAATTTTGCGCCTTTTTCTTTGGCCATTTTGCAGTAAAAATCAAACAGATCCAGGCGATCGGGCTGGCCGTCAATTTCCAGACAAATATCGTGTTCCACGGCCGCGTTAATTACCGCTTCCATATCGATTTCATAAGGTTCGCGCTGATTTATTAATCTTCCACTCGGATGTCCAAAAATCGTGACATAAGGATTTTTAAAAGCCTTTAAAACGCGTTCGGTCTGCTCTTTTAGACTCATATTAAAACGCGAATGAATCGAGGCCACCACCACATCAAAATGCTTCAAAACGCTGTTCGGCAGATCCATCGTTCCATCCGGTTTAATGTCACATTCCACGCCTTTTAAAATAGTGAACGGCAGCGGCGGCTTGTCCGACGACGCTTTACCATCGTTATTTTGCTGTAGCGTATTCTTTTTACCTCCATTGTTTGCCCACTCCGCGGCCTCCTTAGCCAAATCTTTATTGATCGCATCAATTTCATCCCACTGCAATTCAAATCTATCCGCGCTCAGTCCATGCGCAACCGTCACGGCAGGGGAATGATCAGTCAGCGCGATATACTCAAAACCGGCATCACGATAAGCCCGCGCAATTTCCTCGATTGAACACGCCCCATCACTCCATTTGCTGTGTACGTGCAGATCTCCGCGCAAATCTTCATAGCGAATTAATTTTGGGAGTTTCCCTTTTTCCGCAGCCTGGAATTCTCCACGATTTTCACGCATTTCCGGCTCTATATACGGAAGACCAACAGCTTTAAAAATTTCTTCTTCCGTTTTTCCGCCAATCAAAATTTCACGCGGCTCTTTTCCTCCGCGCGCTTTTTCTAACCTAAAAACGCCATATTCACTGATTTTAAGCCCCATTTTTTTTGCCTTATCGCGAATTACAATATTGTGATCTTTTGATCCTGTAAAATAATGCAACGCCGCTCCAAAAATTTTCTCATCCAGCACACGCAAATCGGATTGCACCCCTGATTTTAAAATAATTGAAGTCTTGGTTTCGCCTTTGCCAATGACTTTATCCATCTCCGGATATTTCACAAAATAATCCATGATTTTTTCCGCATCTTTAGCGGGATTTTTTGTCGCCACCAAAATATCCAGATCGCCAATTGTTTCCTTCCGTCTGCGCAAACTTCCCGCATACTCAACTCGCTTCACCAGCGGACATTTTTTTAAATAGGCAATAATTTTCTCAACCTGGTGCATCGCATCAGAAAGCAACATTCTGTCCGTGTGCTTGTCGTATTCTTCCAGACTTTTTAAAATTTCCTGTTCGCTTTTTTCGCCCATTCCCGGAAGATCGCGCAGCATTCCCGCCGTTGCCGCCGCGCGCAATTTTTCAATATTATTAATTTGGAGAGACGAATAAAAAAGTTTAACTTTTTTGGGACCGACACCCCGCAAACGCAAAATCTGCAGCAGACCTTTATCAAATTTTTTCAATAAATCTTCATGATATTGGCACTTTCCGGTTTTTAACATTTCCACAATTTTTAGCGCCAGATCTTTGCCGATTCCCGGAATTTCTTCCAGTTTTTTGGGATTTTCATTTAAAACATCGGACATTTCTCTTGGCCAGTTGGCAATTTCCTGCGCAGCTTTATTGTAAGCCAAAACTCTGAATCGATTTTCGCCCTGAATATCAAGAATATCACCAATCTCCTGAAAAATTTGTGCGATTTTTTGATTGTCCATGGACTCAAAATAAAATGCTGATTACAGGATACAACGTTCCGGCGCGCAGAACAAATGGTGCATTTTTAGGATCTTGATCATAAAAACAAGTGCGCCTATAATCAAACCAGAACAATTCGCTGAAAAATCCCTCGTTAATTTTTTATGCAAAATAAAAACGATCCAGACCGATTAAAAATTCCCGCATTCATGCGCAATAAGGCGATTGTTTCGCAAGTTAAACAAAGGCTTATTTTAACCGCTCTCGATCGCAAAGAGGCCGGCCTAAAACATAATTCAAAAAGGGCGCTTGCTCCAATCAAAACTAAAACAGTTAACAGAACTGGCTTAGCTAGAACTAGAAGAGCGCGCAAAGTCCGGACTTCAAATTCACTCAATCAAAACTCACTTGAGCAGAATTCTTATGGCAGCAGTTATCAAAAACCGGTCAGCTCCATCTTTGATCGTCCGGATTTTTTAGAACCTTATATCGCACCGTCCTACGGGCAAGTCCATGCGCCAATGATTGAGCCAATCCAGCCTGCAAAACAGGAAAATTTTTCATACTCTCAAAATGCAAATTTTCCCGAGCATCAGCCAACAAATCTCCCTCCAAAAATGGTTTGCGTTGGCACAGTTACGCAATATATTTCCAAAATAAATGTTGCCATCATTATGCTTTCCGGAACGCTTAAACAAGGCGACACGATTGCAATTACCGGCGAAAACTTTTTGTCATTTCAAAAAGTGGAAGAAATTCAAATCGACCGCGAACCGGTTCCCTTCGCCCAAAAAGGCGACCACATCGGATTAAAGGTAACTGAGCCGGCTGTAACAAACGGCAAAATCTACCGCTTTCATTATTAATGAGGGCACATATTTCCGAAATCCTAATTCCCAAGTCCAGCTTCCAGAATCATCTTTCCCAAATTTATCCAAGCAAAACCTCCGCAGTTTTTTTTGCGGACTTTTCCCAGTCGAATTTTTTCAGTTGCACGTCACCTTTTTGAATCAGGCGACTCGCCAGAATTCCATCGGCAACAAGCCGTTTTAAGCCAACACTGATTTCTTCAACCTTTTCCGGATTAACAAGATAAGCCGCGTCACCGGCCACTTCCGGCAGCGACGATGTTTTAGACGTCAGCACCGGTCGACGATGCGCAAAAGCTTCCAAAACCGGCAAACCAAATCCTTCATATAAAGAAGGGAAAGCAAAAATTCGGCAGTGGTCAAACAAAAACGCCTTCTCTTTTTCTGTGATATACCCCGGCATAACCACATTTTTTTCGAGTTGAAATTGTTGAACAACTTTCCAGATTTGCTCAAAACCAACACCTCTTTTGCCGGCCAAAACCAGTTTCCAATCCGGGAATTCCCTTAAGAATCGATTAAAAGCTTCAATCAAACGCTCCAGGTTTTTTTTACTTTCAAGTCTGCCCACATACAAAACGTAAAGATCGTTATCCTCCAAATGAAACTGTTTAAAATATTCCTGTTTTTCGGTCGTTTTCCAAATTTGCAAAGGTGAAATTTCGGGAGCACCATGCGGAATAACCACAATTTTTTCCGGCTTACATTTATAAAACTCAATCAGATCTTTTTTGGTGGCTTCACTCGGCACCAGGATGCGATAAGCCTTTTTCACAGCCTTTTTTGTGGTGTGATCCAGCAGCCAATGTTGAAACCAATGATAAGAATTTTTTAAATGTTTGAAAGCCACATCATGAATCATGATGATCGATTTTTTGGCTCCAATTAAAGGCAAAGTGTGCGAAGGTACAAACAAAATATCCACCGGTCTTAAAATCATTTCCAGTGAAAGACGAATCACGGTCCAAAATCGTGGAAAGGGGATAATGCGCTTGTGCACGTTAAAAGGCAGGTCTTCCAGCGGTTTAAAATCTTTCGGCGCATACAGACGAACCTCCACATTGTGATCGCGGCCCAGCAAAGGGAACAAAGCATTCAACAAATGATAGCTGTACCATTCCACGCCCGTGGCTTCCGGATGACTAAAACGCGATGCGTCAATCCCAAGAATCATAAACTGCACATTAGAAATCGATTGTATTATACTCCCCACCGAAAAATTGGGAAAATCCTAAAAAACTCGTGCCAAAACAAGCCCCCAAACTTGCTTTACACCGGCCTTCTTAAGCGCTTTGGCGCAGGCATTCAAAGTCGATAAAGTTGTAGCCACATCATCAAGCAGAATCACATTTTGGGGGATTTCGGCCGGCAAAAATTCAGACGTGTCACCTGTAGTGCTGCATTTAAAACTCATTCCAGCGCCCCACTGCAAACTCATCTGTGGGCTCAGCCGAAAAGCATTTTCCACATTTTTAATTCGATCTTCCCGTTTTAATTCCATTTGCGGTTTGTGATAATAAATGCGCTCCAAAAATTGTTGTTTTTGCAAGACACCCCGATTTAATTTTATAAACTCATCAGCCAATAATTCTGTTTGATTGAAGCCTCTAAATCGCTGTCTTTTTGGATGCAAAGGCGCCGGACAAATCAAACCTGCTGGCTCAAAAAAACTTTCCAGACAGTTTCCAAAATCCGGTTTTTCAGCATTCGTTTCATTAAAACTTTGACTCAAAATTTTGGCTAAAGGCAAAGCCAATTCTTCAATAAATTCATATTTAAAACTATGGATGCAGTGCCGGAGTAACGAATTTTTTTCAAAAGAACTCGCGCACCATAGGCCGTCCAGAAAAAAATCAGCATTTTCGCATGATTTACAGACACGGCCATTTAGTCCATTTTTACGGTAACAAATGGGACATACCTGTTCTTTTAGCAGCGTTACGCCTTTAAAACATTCAGTGCAGAAATATGAACCTTCTTTGTTACAGCCAAGGCAAAATTTTGGAAAAATGTAGTCCAATAACGTGTTCCAAATTTTTTTGGCAAGTTTTGGCCAATCAATCATAAGCATGATCTTTACTCATAAAAACATTCTGGTACAATAACTTTGCCCTAGACAGATTAACGATTTCTAAAAAAAGTCTAAAATCTTTACTAAATGGTCCATGGAGGTGTAGCTCAGTTGGTTAGAGCGCAACATTGACATTGTTGAGGCCAGAGGTTCGAATCCTCTCATCTCCACCAGAAGTTAGCTTGTCTTAAAGCCCCCTTTCCATTAAAATCATAATCAGTTTTTAAAGTTTTATTATGGCAGATCAACCAATTCCTCAAAATAGCGGTAACGGTCAACAAAATTCGCAACAAGTAAACCCGGCAGCTCAACCACAATTCGGCCAGGCTTCCTCTCAACAAATGGGAATGAATCCGGGAATGGGCGGCCAAATGATGCCACCACCTCCGGTAGAAGACACAACTCCCGCTAATTTCCAAATTGGCTCTAAATTGCCACAAATAATTGCCATCAAAGTTCCTGATCACACTTTAAAGTTTGATGAGCAAAATTTTCTTCATCTTTTGGCCGGATCGATTTCTCTTACCAAAGACGAAAAAAAGCGCATCATTGAGTCAATTCCAAAATTAAAACAATCACAAGTTGATGAGTTGATTCGTATTTTTGAAGAGGAACGACGCAAATTCGCCGAACTTTCAACAAAGCACGTTGAACAACTGAAGAAACTGGAAAAACAGCATTACGACGAATGGATGGATCTTGAACTTTCTCAAAAAGCCCAGGAAAAACAGAGCAACGATCAGGCCCAGGCCGAAGAAATCAGAAAAAAATTGGGATTATAAAAGCCTGTAGATCACAAGCGCGCCCTTCGCCACAAATAGGCACCCCCTCCATCACAAAAAAATTAATACAAATTTAATAAACAAAACACCTATGAATATTAAAAAAACTTTTATTGCAGGCATATCTTTGTGTCTGTTAATTTTAGCCGGATGCCAAAATAGTGCGTCAAATCAAGCCAATCAGCCCATTACTTCAGTACAATCATCTTCTCAGCAAGGCTCACAAACAAGTGCTGCCGATACAGCTGCTTTTAACGGTGCAGTTCAACTAAAAGATGCAAAATTTTGTGATAAAGTTATTGATGCGACTTATCAAAAAGCCTGCCAAACAGCCGTTGCTGATGTGATTGCCATGGATGAAGCCTTGAATAAATTGGATGAAAGCATTTGCGCAAAAATCTTCTCCAAAGATCAACAAAACGCCTGCAAAATAAGTGTTGAAGTAGGACTAAAAGATAAAGAAAATGCGCTTTTACGAAATAAAGAGATTGAAAAAGAAAATCAAATTATAGGTTCTGGAGATTACACGGCTTGTGCTAAACAACTGACTGATAAAATATTAATAAGTACTTGCGAATTAAATATTTTAGAAAACAAAGCTATCCAAACCAAAGATTCAAGCTTGTGTGATAAGATATCACTTCCAGAAGATCAAGTTAGGTGTAAGAACGGCTTAAAAGACTCTATCAGTCAGTAATTTCTAGCCACTCTAAAAAGAATTGGTGTCCCAGCAAATGGCATATGCCCCAGCATTTTCATTAGGCCCGGGGGTAGTACTTTTAAACGTAAGTGTGCATTTTTTATTAATCAAATCAACATATGACGCGAGCGTAATGACAGAGAAAGAACCATAATGCCCACATGAAATCGGGATACTTGGTGCAGGACAAGAAGCTTGTGCAATAAAAGTTCCCACGTTATTAAGAATAACAGCAGGGCCCATTTGATTGATAAGTTTTCCAATACTTGAGGCTTTTATCTTTGTAGCAATTAAATTGCCATTAATGGTGGCTCCAGTTGCAGTAATGGTTCCACTAACGGTAGCATTTCCTGTTATATTTACAGGTCCATTCGCATCGATTGAATATACATTCGTACCAAGATTGACGGCATTTGCCATTGAGGCGTTCCTGAAAATACCTGCAAGACAACTTGGGCAATTTGCTGCAGTAGCCAAAATATTTCCTGTTACCTTAACGTTACCGCTAGCCTCAACAGCGCTGGTCGGCCCCGCCAACCTAACTCGGGTAATTATACTATTAGGATCAGAATTAAGAAAGTTAACAAATACACCAGCTATGCCGTTGCCTTGAGTGTTAGCATGTACACCTTCCAAATTACCCGTAAAAGCTCCGCCTATACCTGAAGCTCCAAGTGCATCAGCTGTTACACCATAACTTGTGCCACGAAAATGCCCCCCGGTAACAGTTTGCCCCTCAGTACCTGCACTGACCCCATTTGCAAAGTATCCAGTATCGGCTTGAACCGTAGCCCCTTTTAAATCTCCAACTGCTGTTACACTGGCCCCGGACAAACTTCCAACAGCCGTCACACTATTAAACTCCGCATCAACCAAATTTCCTGGAGGTGCTGCGAATGGACCTGCTGCAAAAACCGGAACAACAACAATAGCTGCAAGAGCTAAAGAAGCAATAAATGACATTGATGGTTTAAAGTTTTTCATGTTTGTTTTTGTTTGAAAAATTAAGTTTTCATAACATGATACCACAAAAAACATGAACGCGCAAACACTCAATCTGAATTTTGACCAGGAAACCCTAATTACTTTCCACTTTTACTTAAGTGGCGCAATCAAATTTTGGGCCATCACTTTAGTCCAGGGAACATCAAATTCGGCATAGGCATAGGATTTTGCGCCATATGCGTCCATTACCTCCAGGCGCACAATTTTATGTCCGGGAGTTTTATAATTGTAAGAAACACGATCCGTATTGCCGGCGTAAGTGTTGTACATAATGTCATTTGTGCCGCTATATTCAAAGTCCCAGCGATAAAATAAACGATAGTGAGCAGTTTCTGCGTCTGTCGTAGCTTTCGCATTAAATTCATAGCTGCTAAAAGTGCCGGTAAAAACTCCAAAAGAAGCAACCGGTGGGGTATTTTCAAAAGTAGAAATAGCCCTATTTACCTTAGCAGTATGACCACCCGGGTCTTTTACCTCCATAATCACATTGTGTGATCCTGCTGAGTCAAAAAGATGATTCCAGATAGTTTTTGCCTGATATTTTGTGTCCCATTTGGAGTCGCCATTCCAGTCAAAACGATATTGCAGAGTTGAAGCCACAAACTGGTCACTTCTGGAAACGTGGGTATCAAATTGAAAAATTGTGTTGTTGGTATCACTTATAGGAGTATACGAAAATGCCGGAATCGGATCTGTATTTGCCACTACGGTTACAGTTTTGGTGGCTTTGGAGACATTTCCGGCACGATCCAAAACCTCCATTTTTACCTGATAAACTCCGGGTTTTTTAAATGTATGTTTAATGCTTTTGATGACCGAAAAATAACCGTCAATTACGCCATCATTTTCAAAATCCCAACGAACTTCCAAGCGGGAAGAATCGGTTTCAGAATCATAAGAAGAGCTTCCATCAAAGGTAAAGGCGGTATCCGTTGTGCCCACGTTGTTATTCTGGAAAAACCCACCATTGTAAATATTAAAAGCGGCCACGGGAGCAGTATCCGGTTGATCTTCCGGCAAAGTTGGCGCATAGGTATTGCTGGCAGAAAAAGGATCATAACTCGGCTGAATGTAATTCGCAGGCGTAAAATTGGTAGGCGCAAGCATGCTGTTATAGGCGGCAAATGTCGCTTCAGACGGCAGCAGTAGTGTAAGTAAGCCGATAATTGTTAGATTCCTTAGTTTCATTGATCCTTTTAATGAAAGATTGTATCTTGAGGATCTATTTTACACAAATGATCGATTTTGTCAAGCGTAGCGGTCATAAAAGCAAAACAAGCCATAAAATAGCTAAATTAGGTCCGATATTAAAAATTAAGGAAATCCTTATGTTCAGGGTTGTAGGAATATCCCTGAACACATCCGGGGTAGGGGCCCTGTGTGTGAAGGGATATTCCTACAACCCTGAACGCCCCTTAACTATCCTGCCCCGAAACCACATCAATACGGATATTATCCGGCACGCTTGGCATGGTCGGCGCCCAAGCCGGCCAGCTATCAACCTTAACTTTATCAATTTCCGGCAGATTTTGAATATAATCGCGCGCCTCTTTAATATCCTTCCCAACCACATGTTCCTTGATTTTCTTAATCAATCTGGCGCCATTTTCTTTTTCCGGACTGATTTCGAACTCTTCAATTCCTTTAATTGTTGCGGTTATTTTGACCTTCTTATTAACCGCGTCTATATCCACAACACGATAAGTTAGGGAATTATCATCAATATGAACCAACCGTTTTTCCGGATTCTTCTTTAATTTCAATTCTGATTTAAGCATATTCATCATTTCCGTCTGATCATAAGCCACCCCACTGACCGTAATTTCACCCTGAACATCAAAAGAATCCAGTTTTTGCCCTTCCAGATTAGGTGGAATCGTCACCTTTGCATCACCCGACTGGATGGCTTTTGAATCAGTTAAAAGCACCAAATTTGTCTTCTGTTGATTGTTTTGTTTGTTAATAACGGATTGAAGCTCAACCTGCGCGGAAGCCTTTAAATCAGCCTGCATTTTTGCTTGAGCCGCAGCCAAGTCTTCTTTAGCTATTTGTTTATTCACAATGGTTTTTCCACCGGTCATATTCGTCTTATTTTCCGCATAAAGTTTCTTCTGGTTGTCCGCAGAAAGACCCGGTAAAAAGAATTTGGTTGGTCCAACATTTCCTCTTTCTCCTATTACCTGATTCATGGCATCCAGCGGGTCAGCCACAACCGGAATATCAATTGTCCCCGGGGTATTGCCATTTTGGGCCGGTACCGTTACATACTTTTGACTCCTAAATACCAGATTTTCACTGGTTTGGAAGCGCGTATTGGCAATTAACGGCCAAGGCTGGTTGCTGGCATTAATTACGGTAATAACTCCGGTAGCGTTCTGCCCCTGAAAGTTTTTACCGGTTGCCTGATAAGTCATGGCCTTTTTAATGGTGGTTGTAATTGTATAACTTGGAATTTCATGAACGGGATGCGTGTCCAGTTCCCCCTGATTTAAATCCACATCAGCCAAAATTATGTTCACGGAAGTCTCTAATACATTGGATTTTGGCGTAAGGTGAAGCGTAGAACCCGGCAGAGCAATGTAAGTAATCGTTAACAAAATAATCAAACTAACCACAATTAAAGCAATCAATGCCTGCCTGTTTGGGGCGACCAGAACCAATTTTCCTTTATCATCACCTTTTTTCGCAGCATCTTTTTTTTGTTTTTTTAAACTAAGATTTTTGGCGATAATGGCAAGTCCTTTACGTTTTCCGGTTCGGATCATTTCCGAAATCGAAAGTTTACGTTCGGTCTGTCGGGTTGGAGCATCATCATCGAGCGCGTTAATACTGGCTTTTAAAGGCGTAATATTCTGTTGATCTTCAAGAAATTTACCGGAAACCAGACTTGGATGTTCGTGACCTTCCAGCTTATCATAAACGGTTAAGCCAATTTGAGTCGCCAAATGAACTCCATTAAGATCATTGGTAATTATATAAATATTTTTTCCAAGATCTTCCGCTTTTCGCTTAAGAATGCGCAAATTAATAATACTCTGAAAAATAATCGCACGTTTTGGCGCCACGATATATATATTTTTCATTCTGAGCTGCTTCAGGCGGTCGTAAATCTGCGTAACTTCATCATCTATTTCTATATAAATGACTTTTTTGGCATTCAGCCTCTTTAAAGCCCTGGCATCAACCCCGGATTCTTCTTTATCGGCAGTATTCCCAATCCGACGAGTAGCCATGATTTTTGGATCCTCTTTTTTAGAATCCTTAGAACTTTTCGCCGAATTTTTCTTGAAAGGTGCCATTGATGTACTTTTTAATTATGTTCGTTGGTCCTGCGAGGGAATTTCCTCCTCGGACATCCGGGGTAGGGGCCCTGTGTCCGAGGAGGAAATTCCCTCGCAGGACCAACCCCCTTTATATCTGCATTAATCGTACAACTTTTTTAAGAAGTTTCGAAAGAATCTGCTCCTCCTGCATATATTCAAGCGCAATATTCGCCAGCGCCATCGGTGTAATGTCCTGAACATCCTTTAATAATTTGGTCTCATCACTCATATTGCTGATCATTTTTGGCTGCATAAAACTAACCTGTGGTTTTTTAGGGAAGGGGAGTTTTTGCGTCCAGTCACGGCTTTCCAGCACTTCTTTAATTTCCGGAAGCAACGATCCGCCACCACACAAGAAAATCTTTGAAGGCAAAACATCAACATTTTCAAATTCACTTAAGGTCAAAGCCACGCCGGAAAGCCAAACTTCACAGTCGCTCTTCATGGCCTCACGGACAATGCGATGAGACTGTTTTTCCAGACGGTCGCTGGAATAAGCCAATTTAATTTCTTCGGCCTCCTCAAAAGAAATATTTAATGATTGAGCCAGGCGCTTTGTAAAAGTGCGGCCACCCAATGTAAACATGCGCGTGCCCTCCACTCCGCCATTTCTAACCACGGCAATGTCGGTAGTTCCGCCGCCAATATCCACAAAAATACCGCTAAAATTACCACCATCTTCAAATCCCATACAGCGCGAAACCGCATAAGGCTCAGCAGTAATCGCCATTAAATCCATATCAAGTTCCGCTGCAATCGTTTGCAATGCTCCATAATGAACCAAAGGCGCGAAAGCATTAAAAATCGAAATCGTCACATCCTTACCCTGAAAACCAAGCGGATTGGAAACCTTATATCCATCAATTTGCACACCGACAATCGCGGCGTTAACCAGCTTCACATCAATCTCGTTATAACCGGTTTCAAAAGCCAATTCCGAGCGAACCTCATCAAAAGCTTTCCACTGAACTTTGTGGACAATATTTTTAAGTTCCGCCAGGTCGATTTTGGTGTCAGGCTCACGTCGAGTGTAACTGATTGTTGTTGTCGCGCCTTTAACAAGTTCACCCGCGATGCCCATAATCAAGCGGGAAGCGGAAGCATTAGCCATTTTTTCGGCCTGATGAATCGCTTCCTGACAATTGTTGATTACAGCCGCAATATCGGTAACTGCACCACTTTGCATGTCACCCAGGCGCTGCTTTTTTTTGCCAACACCAAGAATGCGGCCTTTATCACCTTCGGCCGAACAGATCAGTGCTTTAACCACTTCTGTTCCGATGTCCAAAGCTAAATAATAATTTCCACGTGGTTTAGGAAGACGTCTAAAGAAAGCCATAAATTGCGATACGAAAATCCATAACATTCTAACGCAAACAGATATCACATGCAAGAATTAGCGCGTCCATTTAAGCAGGTTGGTTTGACAAGTTTGACGAATGTTTGAAGCCCCGAAAAAAATCAACACACACCCGGAATATTTTTTAGGTTGTTCAAATTTGACAAAAGCGACAATGCCTGTTAAGATAGCAACCATTTTTAAAAAAATTATGACAGAACGAAATCAACAACCAGATGATGATGATATAGACCAACTTCTGGAAGAAGGTCTAAGGCAAATAGGGGACGAGGCTGCTGTGGTTGATGGAAGAACAGTGCCCCCTCCACCAGAATCAGGATACGGGAAGGCTGCCTTGGCAGCTAAAACAATGGCGCCACCTCCCGGATACGTTGGGAGTAAAACAATGGCCCCTCCAAAGTTGGGAAGCGAGATAACAGTTATGGAAATGCTAAGATTAAGTGGATTGGCGGCAAAGTATCCTGTAAAAACCGGAACAAGCGAGCAAGAAACTAAAAGTTTCATTTTGGGCGAAGGTACATTCTCAGAAGAAGCGCTAACCCAAGCCTTATTAGCTGCTGAGCCGGAAATTTTCAGTGCATTTTTAGAGCTGGATGAAATATCAATAAAGTTCAACAATGGCAGTGTTAAAGCCGAAGATAGTGGTGCCGACTCCGATGATGGTAGAAAAAAACGCAAAAGTAAACTTAGTCCAATGGAAGTAATTGATGCCTTGGGTAATAAAGGACTATTGGAAAAAGCCATAAGCATTAATCCCCAAAAAGCATTTGAGTTAAAAGCTCCTTTATTGGCTCAAATGGGGCTTACAAAGCTTGACGGTGGTGCTCTTAAAAGATATAAAGTTTATCTGGAGCATAAAAAAATAATAGGGGCATTGGGTTTAGTTGAGTCTGTTGCCGTAGGGCCAGAACATAGTGCGAGCAAACTCACTCCTGGAAAAATCTGGGCTTCGTACACCAGGTTAGCTAATTTCGTAGGCGTTCCAAAAAGTATAACAAGTAAAATTTTAACCGAAGGAGATGAAAAGGTTAAAAGGCTTCAGGCTGCTATTGAGGGTAAGGCAAAAACGCTCTCCCTTGAACAGTTGTCAGAATTAGTCAAACATGAGCCTTGGAAAATAATTACTGGCGTTCGTCGTGGTCTTGAAAGAGTTTTATTAGATTCGCATATAATTGATCAGAGCTTGTTTGATAGATTAAAACCTGGCGAACTAACAGGTTTAGAAGCAAGGATGTTTCCTATTGAGGAACTGGGCTATTTTCTAAAGACGAAAGCTTTATGCGAGGCTGACCCAGCCCTTATGGAACCAATAATCACCCTAATGGAAGAGCAATATGGAACAGTACAATACTATAAAGCCCGCCTTGAACAATTAAGACAAATATTGCAGTCTCTTTTTTCAGGACTACAGGAAATTGATGAAAAGCATTCCTTGTAATAAGCATTGTTTTGCCCTAAAATAAACTCTGCTCCGGCCGACGGGGCTTTGACCTGATTCAAAAATTAACACCTAATAAAGCGCTTATGTCTGAACTTTATCAACAAAATTTGTCTCCGGAAGAACAGTCTCACTTTACAGGCATTGCTGCGGGAAGCAGTTTTATGTCCAAAGTGATCTTTGCTTTTGGCATGGCTCTGATGATTTCCGCTGCCGGCGCTTACGTTGGTTTCAACAATTTCAGCCAATTTTTCGTGGAAAATCCGGCAACAATCTGGATTTGTTTGGCCGTTGAATTGATTTTGGTCTTTACTTCCAGACTTTGGAGTACAAAACATCCCATCAACTACCTGTTATTTGCTCTTTTTGCGTTTGTAACCGGCGTCACCATCGCACCTTTGCTTATGAGCGTAATCATGGAATTTGGCGGCCCGGGAATCATCTATAAAGCGCTTTTATCCACCACTTTAGCCTTTACGGCAATTGCAGCGATTGGTTTAACAACTCATCGCGATTTTAGTGGATTGCGAGGGTTTTTATGGATTGCCCTGACCGGTATGATCATTGTTTCAATTGTGGGGATTTTTATTCCCTGGAGCAATAACTTTGAAATGATCTTTTCCGGCTTTGGTATAGTGGTTTTTGCCGGGTTTACCATGTATGATATTCAACGCTTAAAAACTTATCCGCCCGACAGGTACATTGATGCGGCTTTACAACTTTATTTGGACATTTTCAATTTATTCATTTATATTTTGCGCCTGCTTTCCAGTCGTTCCAGAAACTAAACTATGAAACTTACTCAACTCGCTTTTCGTGTCGCCAAGATTTGGAATAGTCCGCAGGGGACATCGGAAAAAGAAAAAATAGATCAGGAAATTTCTTATCCACAAGACCAGGGGCTTGAATTTGCCGGTAATTTTAAGGCTGATTTAATGATGATCAAGCTTAAAGAAGAAATCAGCGTTCTAATCAGCAACGCCCAGGTTGATCTTAATCTTACATGCCAGCTTTGTTTGGAGCATTTTGTTCAGACAATCGTAATCCCCGAAGCCGAACGCGAATTTTATCACGAGGCCCCAAAAGAAATTGAAGACCCCGGCGATGTTTTCCTCATCAACACCAAAGCCCTGATCATAGACCTTTCAGAGATGGTAAGACAAGAAATTATCTTGCATTTTCCACTTATTCCAGTATGCTCTAAAAGCTGTAAGGGCCTTTGCATGTACTGTGGTGCCAATAGAAACAAGACCAAGTGCGAATGCAAAGAGGAAGAAGATGTCTTAACAGAGACTCATAAACCCTTTGGTGACCTGCAAAATATTCTAGTGGCTCAGAAAGACGAGAAAAAGAGCAAAACGGTCAAAAAGACACCAAAGAAAGACTCCAAGAAACAGCAATAAACTCACAATTACAAAATAATTAATTATTAATTAAAAATGAAGCATCCCGTACCCAAGTATAAAACCTCTAAAGGCCGTTCAGGTAAGCGTTATCATAGTTTTACCTACCATACTCAAGTCAAACTTCAAGGCATTGTAAATCTTAATGATTGCCCACACTGCAAAGAGAAAAAATTGAACCACTTTGCATGTGCAAATTGTGGTTTTTATAACGAGAAGAAGATCATTGATATGGGCAAGAAAATCGACAAAATCACCAAAGTAAAAGCTTAATTTACCCATGGCCAGTTATCGCCATTTAGCCCGTATTGCTGTTATGCAAACCATCTTCGCCTACGAATTTCGTGGGGGTGATGCTGATAGTATTTTGGCTTACAATTTGCGGGAATACGCCGATCGTTTAAAAGACCTTACCTTTGTGAAGGAACTTCTAAAAAATGTTCTGTCTAAACAGCAGGATATTTTAGAAGTTATAAAAGAAGAGGCTCCTCAATGGCCAATCGACAAGATCGCCCCGGTGGATCGTGCGATTTTGGAAATTGGCATTTATGAAATTCTTTATTCGACCGATGTTCCTCCAATTGTTGCCATAAACGAGGCTGTGGAAGTTGCCAAAAGTTTCGGTGATGTGAATTCTCCAAAATTTGTAAATGGAGTTTTGAGCACCGTGATGCATAAATATCGCACGGAAAGTGTTAAATAAATATTAATTATCAATTGTGCTAAACCGTTACGAAGAACTCGAAAAAAAGATCAACATTGTTTTCAAAGATAAAAAACTTTTAGAACTTGCTTTTGTTCATAAATCATACGTAAACGAGCATAAGGATAAGAAAATAGAGTTCAACGAAAGATTGGAGTTTTTAGGTGATGCCGTGCTGGAATTGGTGGTTACGGAATTTCTATATAAAAATTATCCCACTGAACCGGAAGGTGTTTTAACCAATTGGCGCTCAGCTTTGGTAAAGGGGAAACATCTGGCGGAAATTTCAAATGAACTTAATTTGGGAGTTTACCTTTATTTAAGCCGCGGAGAAGAAAAATCCGGTGGTCGCAAAAAGAATTACATTTTGGCCAACACGCTGGAAGCTTTAATTGGAGGGATTTATTTGGATCAGGGTTATAAAGAGGCTCATGGTTTTATTGATGAATTTATCTTAAAGCGCCTGGAAGAAATCCTTAAAAAAGGTTCACACATTGATGCAAAATCTCAATTCCAGGAAATGTCGCAGGATTTACTTGGAATCACGCCAGAATACCGTGTAATAAAAGAAGAAGGACCGGATCACGATAAGGTCTTCACTATGGCGGCTTACGTTGGCGAAGAGTTGATAGCCGAGGGCAACGGTTCAAGTAAGCAAAAAGCCGAACAGGAAGCTGCGCATGAAGCTCTTAAAGCAAAGAAGTGGGACGAACAAAATTTTTCAGCAAAAGCTTAATTAGGAAGTAACTAAGCACCGCAAATAAAATTAAACTCGCTTCACTCAGGAAAATATTAACATTTGCCAAGGCAAAGCTTCCAAAATTGGCAAGGACTTTAAACCCTACAGCAAGCCACACAAAGCGGGTAAGTGGTTTTGTAATTGCCAACAAAATCAAAAGCGTCATGGCAACATCAATCATGATTAAACTCGCGTTTTCAATTAAAGGCGCAAAGGCCATATAAGGTTTTTGCGCATCTTCGGTAGACTGTTTTTTGGCTTCTTCAAGCAGTTGGATTTGCTCCGGTGTAGCCTGAGGAAACTGTGCGGCAATATTCGAGGTATTCATCAGATAATACATTCCAAAGGAATTGATAATGGTAAAAATCCCGATAACCACGGCATAAAAGCCCGCCCAGCTAAATCCAAAATAAATTGCTTCTTTGGATGATCGGACATTTTTCATAAAGCGATCCAGTACCACAAATCTGCCAAGCTCTATAAAAAGCCCCGTAATTGCTGCGGCTATCAGGCTTTGCCAAACTTCACCAAGATTATTAATGCCCGGAAAAACCGCCTCCAAATTGCTAAGAACGGACAAATAAATCAGCATTATAAAGGCATGGAAAATTCCGGCGCGCCAAAAGATTTTTCGGTCGATCTGCCATTTTTGGCTTAGTCGCTTAGAAATTATGAGTGGCGCAAGAAACAAAACCACCCCCACCAATAACGAAAAAATAAAGAAAAGCATAGGTTTTATGAATTTTTAATCTCAAATACTATTGGGAAGACCAAAGTCTTTAGACCCAATTTAAACTGTGCAAAAGCCACATAACGGCCGTCTTTAGCAAAAGAAGTTACAAATTGAACCAACCCTTTTTTAGTGTCACTGGAAGCGGAACCCAAATTAATCAATGTATCCGGATCACCTTCACGAACCATTACCAGATGCCCAAATTCGCCAAACAAAGACATTAAATTGGTAGCTGGTGTTCCGTTTTTATTGGTTAAATTAAAGGTCAACTGAGTTTGTTGGAAAATAACCGGTTTCTGCACGGAAAGTTGCGCAAAATAATCACCGATGGCTGTTTTTAATTCCGTAGTTAATCCTGGATAAGGAGATCCTGTACTTGGGTTTTGAACCACAAGTTCACTGCGCAAAATTTCTTCATGTCCGGTTACCGGTGTGTAAATTACGTAAGCATTATAACTTCCGGCCGTGGGTAAGTTGGCAGCGGTAAGCCATTTGCCGCTTTGGAAAGCCGGTTTTAAACTTTGAAATTCTTTCAGATTGGAAGAAATCACAACCAACTGCAGTTTTGCCTGATTCACAATTTTTAAATCATTTGGCGTAATCAGTTTGTTTTTTGCATCAAAAACTTGGAATTCCAAAGGTTGGCGATCCAGTTTTTTAAAATGATCAATCTTATATTTCACGCGGGTGTTTGCCAAAACGGCCCCTGCTCCCTGAGTAACGGTAGAGCCGGCTTGGGTTTTAGGTTGAGTCTGGGTTTGCGTTTGAACCGCCGTTTGCGTGTTTTGAGTTGCAGAGATATTTCCGCTTTCCGTAGCCTGAATTCCATTATTTGCAGTTTGATCGGCCGGCTTTGCAAAATAGGAAACCATCATTATAAGCAGGATCACCAGGATCGAAAGCAGCGTTATAAGAAATGACGGATATGTATCTTTTCTTTTGATTTTTTTTGTTGTTTTTTTCGGCATAAAAAATGAAAAAGCATATAGCGCCTTTATTGTATGTCAGAAAGCATTTTCAAACAAATAATTTATTTATAATTTGATAATGATTTGATAAAAAATTCCAAAGAAGGTAAAAGAAAAGTAAAAGAATTTTTAACAAAAGCTTATGAAAAATTTTTCTACGCGCATCCCTCATTTGGGTACAGAGAATGCTTTTTCGGTGATCTCTAAGGCCAAAAAGTTTGAAAGGGAAGAGCTGGAACCCAAGGGCCAAAAACTGGTTTATTTGCAAATTGGCGAGCCGGCTTTTGATACTCCTGAAAATATTAAACAGGCTGGCATCAAAGCAATTCAGGCAAATCAAACGCACTACACAGCTTCACCCGGGATCCCGGATTTTAGAAAATTAATTGCCGAAAAATATTCGGCTCGTTCCTGCGAACCATTTACAATGGACGATGTTGTGGTTATGCCGGGCGCAAAACCGGTAATGTTTCACATGATCAACGCTTTGATCGATGCGGGCGACGAGGTCATTATTCCAAATCCGGGCTTCCCGATTTACGAATCCGTCGTTAATTATTTGGGAGGAACTTCTGTTCCATTGCCACTTTTGGAAGAACAGGATTTTAATTTTCTGCTTTCTGATCTGGAAAAACTCATCACGCCAAAAACTAAACTAATTATTATCAATTCTCCTCAAAATCCAACCGGTGGAGTTTTAAAGCGCGAAATTTTACAGGGTATTGCCGAACTTGCGGTTAAGCATGATTTATGGGTTCTGTCAGACGAAATTTACGATCAGATTTTATACGAAGGTGAGCATACTTCAATCACCAGTTTTAAAGGTTTGCCTGCAAGAACGGTGATTTTAAATGGATGTTCCAAGTCTTATGCTATGACCGGTTGGCGCTTGGGTTGGGCAATAACCAAGAATCGTCAAATGGCTCAAATTTTGGAACAGTTGATTATTAATGATGTTTCCTGCACGGCGGCGATGGTTCAACTTGCAGGAATGGAAGCGCTTTCCGGCCCTCAGGAAGCCGTAGGAATTATGCGAGAAGAATATCGCAAACGTCGTGATCTTTTGGTGAGTTTGGTTAATGAAGTTCCCGGATTCAGTTGTAAAGTTCCAAAAGGCGCATTCTATCTTTTTGTGAATGTGAAGCCCATACTTAAGGCACTTGGCCTAAATGCTTCCGAGCTTGCAGATAAAATTATGCGTGAGGCTCATGTGGTAATTTTACCGGGAACAGCCTTTGGAGTGCATGGTGAAGGCTATATTCGCTTCTCTTATGTATCTTCCGAAAAAGACATTATGGAAGGAATGCGCAGAATGAAAGAATACATTGAAAAGATTTATACTCCGGTTGCGGCCTAGGTTTTATGGCTTACTGCCGAGATTTATTCCAAAATTTCAAAAACGATCTTATTATAATCCAATCGCCATGCCAAAAATTTACGTCACACGAGAAATTCCGGAAGCGGGACTACAACTTTTACGCCAAAAATTTCCAGGTTTTGAAATGAATACCGAAGATCGTGTTTTGGATCGTGAAGAATTAATTGCAAAAGTTAAAGGTTGCGATGCTATTTTGTCACTTTTAACCGATCCGATTGATGATGAAATAATGGCTTTAATCGGCCCACAATTGAAAGTGATTTCCAACTATGCCGTCGGATTTAATAATATTGATGTTGCGGCGGCGAGTAAAAGAAACATTATGGTAACAAACACTCCCGGAGTTTTAACAGATGCCACCGCGGATTTGGCGATTGCTTTGCTGTTTTCCTGCGCTCGCAGAATTGTGGAATCGGACAAATTCACTCGTGAAGGAAAATTTAAAGCCTGGGGCCCACTTCTATTTTTGGGACAGGACGTAACCGGAAAAACTCTTGGAATTGTTGGAGCAGGGCGAATTGGCAGTAATGTAGCCATAAAAATGGCTAAAGGATTTGGCATGAAAATTTTGTATGTCGATCGATCAGGAAATGAATCATTGGAAAAAGAAACCGGAGCAAAAAAAGTTGATCTGGAAACTTTGCTTAAAGAAAGCGATTTTATTTCTGTGCATGTAAATTTGAGCGAGGAAACTCATCATTTAATTGGTGAAAAAGAATTTGGCAAAATGAAACCAAATTGCATTTTGATTAACACCTCGCGCGGGCCTGTGGTAGACGAAAAAGCCTTGGTGGTAGCTTTAAAGGAGCGCAAGATTTTCGCCGCAGGTTTGGATGTTTTTGAAAATGAACCGGCACTTGAACCGGGACTTACAGAGCTTCCAAATGCGGTAATTGTGCCACACATTGCCAGCGCCACTTTATGGTCCAGAAATAAAATGGCCGAAATGGCAGCGCAAAACCTGATTGATGCGCTTGAAGGCCGCATGCCGGAATTTTGCGTGAATAAGGAGCAAATCAAGAACTAATGGGAATATTTTTCCGAACACACAGGGCCCCTACCCCGGATGTGTTCAGAAAAATATTCCCATTAGTTCTGAAAAGATATGCTCGAAATTTCAAAAAATATATGATTAATAGGACAAAATTGTTACTGGATTTACCGCAAGGGGTTGCCGAAAAAGCCGGTATCATGCTGGATATTGTTGATTTTGTTTTGGAGAAGATTTCGCCGGAAAATTTAATTGGGGATTTTTTTGAAAAAAAAGATTTAAGTGGTTTTGAAAAAATTGCCATTTTTGCGATTGGGAAAGCAGCCAGGCAAATGGCTAAGGCAAGCGAAAAATCACTCAAAAAATATCACAATCGAAAACCGGATATTATTTTATTGGCAGATGAAGGCCATCCTTTGCCAACCAAAGCCGGTCTTAATAAAACCAAAAAAATAATTTCCAGTGCCAAAAAATTAACCAAAAATGATTTGGCGATTGTGTTAATAAGCGGAGGAGGATCAGCAATGTTTGTGGCCCCACTTACGGGTATAACTTTGAATGATGAAATTAAAATTACTAATCAACTTTTAAAAGCTGGTGCGCCAATTCAAGAACTCAACACAGTCCGAAAACAGCTTTCACAGGTTAAAGGTGGCCATTTTGCCGAAATTTTATATCCTGCAACCGTTTGGGGATTGGTGATTTCCGATGTCATCGGCAACGATTTAAGTTTAATCGCTTCCGGCCCTATTTCAAGCGATAAATCAACTCCACAGGGTGCCTTAAATATTTTAAAAAAATACAAAATCGAAGTACCAAAGAAAGTGCTGAAAATTTTACAAGAACGAAAAGCTGCAAAATCCAAAAGTTCCAACACGCACAAAGTGCCTATTGCCAGCGCGAACGGAGGGAGCTCCTTAAGTCCGCAATCGCAAATCTTTAAAAAGGTTCATGTGGACATCATCGCCGACCACTTTACTGCTCTAAAAGTAGCAGAAGAAAGAGCAAAAGAGCTTGGCCTTAAAGTCACATCTTCAAAAAAATTAATCCAGGGTGAAGCGAGAAAAGTTGCGCCAACCATCATCAAAAAAATAAAAACAAAACTGGGGACAGATTCAAAAACATCTCAAAAGCATATCTTCATCGCCAGCGGAGAAACCACCGTTACCTGCAAAGGCAAAGGCAACGGCGGCCGAAATCAGGAATTTGTCTTAAGCGGACTCAAATACTTGCAGGCCAAAAACGAATTTAAAAAAAACACTTCTGCGGATTCTGCACTTTCCAATTACTGCATCCTTTCAATTGGCACCGACGGCGTTGATGGCATCTGTCCCGAGCCAATCGCCGGAGCGATCGGCCATCAAGCCATTTTACAGTCAGCCCAAAAACAACACTTAAAAATCGACGACTTTTTAAATCGCAACGACTCCTACACTTTTTTCAAAAAAACAAACGGCCTCATCAAAACCGGCCCAACCGGAACTAATTTAGGGGATTTGATCATGATTTTTTAGATTTTGCATGGCATATTACAGCCAAAAATGCTATAATAAGCAGAAATCTTAAAACAAACAATTATGGGAAAACCACATACTGCGGATTCAGGCGATCTATCTGTTTCAGATTCTGAAGGAGAAAAAGGTCAGAAAACCGCACAAGCCGGCGAAAAAAATCAAACTGCTGGTTCTTTAACTCAAGCCGAGCAATCAAAACTATTGGAGGATATTATGGCTCTAGAAACCAGGATTGAGCTCCTTCACCATGATTATGAATATTTGATGGAAAGTCTGGAAGATGAACCTCAAAGTCCGGAAATACCCATGGTGCAAAAACCCGCATCTCCATGGCATAAAAGGGTTGCTTTGAGCTTAAGCAAGTCACCTTTAAAAATCGCACGATGGCTGGTTGATCGACCTGAGCCAAAATCTAAAAAAATCGAACCCACAGTACTTTCAACAGCAGAGAAGAAGCACATTGCCGTCGAAACTCTTCATGTGCAGCAACAGCTTGAGAAACTCATAGCGGAGCGGGATGAAAAAATGGCAAAGCTTGATGCTGAAGGTCGCAGATCGTTGCAGCAACAGGAAGAAAAGCTTGATCAGACAGGAAAAATTGTTGATATTCGTGAGTTTGTGGCTAAAAGATCTGCCCGTGTATTGGAATTGGCGAATCAGGGTGCAAAAGCAGAGGTAGGCGCTGGTCATGGTGTCGCAAAAAGCATAGAAACTACCGGGCCAATCGCATATGGAGAATATTTTAAAAAAGCAGTGGAAGCAAAATTAGAAAAAGATTATCAGCAATTCGTTGATCGCCTCCGTTTAACCACGGAACAAAAAGAAAAACTTCTTAGTGTTGTCAGTGGATATGAAGAAGCCCTTGCCACGGCCAGAGAGTTTGATCCGGACATTGTCGCGCCTTCCAAAGAAGAGGTTATTGCCAATATTTTAAAACTGGGTACGAAAAAGCTTGAAAAGATAGCATCCATTATGGGTAAACCTGAACTGATTATTGAACCCGCCAATAAATCTTTTGCTGAAATGAAGGATGATATGGATTTGGATGTAAATCGCCATTATGAGCAGCAGCATAGAGCTTATTTTGCAACTGATTATGAATGGCCCGAAGGTCCTAAAAAGGTCGGCGTCAGCATTGTCGATATGGTTCAAAGTCCGGCGGTTGTTCCGGGGCAGCAACCCAGAAAACAGCGCAATGATGAACAGCTACGCGTTTGTGAAAGCTACTTCAAGGAACAGGGAATGGAGCTTATACACGACCATCAGTATGCCATGGGCATGCAACGCTCACTGCGTGCCTATGCGAAAGCAAAGAAGAATGGGGAGTCAAATCCGGGAAAACATATTATTGATTTTTACGATCAGCCACAAGAAACAGTGACGATGTTCAATCAAGAACATAATTCTAAAATAAGTAAATTCGCCTACGGTTATTTCGATCCGGAGCGTCGTCAGGTCGCCTTCGATTGGGCCGATCCCGATAATCGGGATGTTGCTCTTCGGGGGCGTGGCGCGGTGCAGGTTTTATAAATTGAAATTTGATCTTTGCTTTTTCTTAAGCCCCGCCGCAGCGGGGCCTAATTTTAGCTTTAATTTTTTCACATCAAGGATTAATATTTCAACGTCGGTGAATAGCAACCTGGACTTGTCCAAGACCCCGCCAAGCGGTGGTCATCCTTGAAAATCCATAGAATGGTCGCAATGTGGTCTAAGGCTACCGCTGAATGGTGGCACATTCAAAAGCTTCGTAGCATCCCGCCCTGGCGGGGCAAAAGCAGGGGCTTGTGCCAGCATTTTACATGAAAATAAACCTGCACGTTTGAGCCGGTTGTACTCTCAAGTAAATCCGAGATATGCATCTCAACAAAGAGGGTGAAAAAGCAAACCAATGCGCATGGCGTTGTTGCGACAACGTTTATGTTTACGGACACATCCGGTCAATAATCGCCTACGGTAATTTCAATCCGAAGAATCGTCAGGTCAACTTCAATTGGAACAATCCCGATAATCAGAATAATGCTCTTCGGGGGCGTGGCGCGGTGCAGGTTATTTTCATTTTTATTTAAGAAAGATTTTAGAATTTTTTAATGTTTGTGTGGTAAAAATAAAATGAGTTATTTCTAACTTCTAAAATTATGGACAATCGACAAAACAAGCTCGTACTCTTCCAATCAAAAAAGATCCGCCGAATTTGGCATAATGATGAGTGGTTTTATTCGGTAGTGGATATTATTGAAGCACTTACCGATAGCCCTACGCCGAGGCAGTATTGGGAAAAAGTTAAACAAAGGGAATTTATCGAAATTCAACTGTCCCCAATTTGGGGACAGTTGAAACTTGTAGCTACTGACGGGAAAGAAAGGCTTACCGACTGCGTAAATACCAAGAATGCATTTCGCCTGGTACAATCAATTCCGAGTAAAAAAGCTGAACCATTCAAAATGTGGCTTGCCGAAGTTGGAAAAGAGCGACTGGATGAAATTGAAAATCCCGAACTTGCACAAGAGCGCATGAAGAAACTTTACGAGAAAAAGGGCTATTCCAAAGACTGGATTGATAAACGCTTGCGTGGCATTGCGATCCGCCAGAATTTGACGGATGAATGGAAAGAGCGGGGCCTTATGCACGAGGAGGATTATGCAATTTTGACCGCTGAAATTTCAAAGGCTACTTTTGGCATGACTCCGAATGAGTACAGAAAATACAAAGAAATACCTGACAAATCCAAAGCAAATTTGAGGGACAATATGACCGACCTGGAGCTGATTTTTACAATGCTTGGGGAGAAAGTAACAACGGAGATTTCCCACAAGGAAAAGCCAAAAGTAATGATAGAGCATAAAAAAGTGGCCAAGCGGGGTGGAAATGTCGCAGGTGGCGCACGAAAGCAGACAGAAAAAGAGCTCGGAAGAAGCGTTATTTCAAAGGGAAATTACCTTCAAGGTAACGTGAATAAGCAATTAAGAAAGCCAAAAGAGTAGATTGTTGATTTTTGGTCCCGCCTTGGCGGGGCCGGATTTGCCGCGCAAATCTGGTGGGCGAGAGAGGACTTGAACCTCCATGACCTTGCGATCACTACCTCCTGAAGGTAGCGCGTCTGCCATTTCGCCACTCGCCCGTGCCCCAATTTCCAACTGCCGGCCCATTTTAACATGTCGAAACTAGGATTTAAAGTTTCATTGCTCCGATGATCTTATTAAACACTGCTGCAAGCGCTTTTGACCGCAGCACTGCCGGTTTTCCATGGATATCCAATTTCGCAAATTCCGATTTTAAATCGATCGCTCCCAAAAAAGGCACAACCGTTTTTACACCAGTCTTACCTTTGACCGATTTTTCTGATCCCTCCGCACTCCTGCTCGCCGCGCCCGTCCCACTCATTTCTTTGGCGATTTTTAGACCGCCACCTTTGCCAAAAATCGTCCCGGACATATTTTCGATCACGCCTAAAATCTTCAAGTTTAATTTTTTAGCCATTCCAAGAGATTTTTTGCAATCCAACTGCGCCAACTCCTGCGAAGTTGTTACGGCCACAAAATTCGGCTGATCCAAAATATTCAGCAAAGTTAAAGGCGCATCGCCGGTTCCGGAAGGAAGATCAACCACAAGGTAATCCAGCTCCCCCCAAGCCACATCATGCACAAACTGCTCTATCACACGGGAAATCACCGGACCGCGCCACATCAACGGCTGATCATTCTGCTGCAAAAGAGGTGCCATAGAAACGACTTTAAGGCCAAACTGTTGGGACTTGCCTTTGGCTAGAGCAAAAATTTTCTCCAACGGCACAATTTTTTTCTCCGCATCCGCTTTCATTTTTCCCTTCAGTTTTAAAACTTCCATCACATTCGGACAATCCACATCACCGTCCAAAATTCCCACTTTAAACCCCTTGCAAGCCAATGCCGCAGCCAAATTTACTGCCACAAACGTTTTTCCAACGCCACCTTTGCCGCTATGCACAACAATAGTTTTTCCAATTCCTTTTGGCGTTCCATGTCTAAACCCCGGCTGCATGGGCTTTTCCAAGCCCTGCACGTTTAATGCACGGATTTTTTCACCGGTAACTTCACCCAATTCCGTTAAAATCTTCCGTAAAGGCAATTTTTGCACGAGTGCCGCGTAAACCAGGTTTTTAAACTTAAAATGCTCCTCGGCCTCTATGGTCAAACCATATTGAGCCAAAGTTTTTTTTGCCTTAGGAAAGCGCTTTATAATCTCCGAAATTTTTTCTTGTCCAGTTAACATGGTCAAATGAAAAGCAAAGTTTTACAATACGTGTGTTTTCGCCCAACAAAGAGCATTCTAAAAGAAATTCATGGAAAATCCAAACATCATCTACGAAAGATCAGCCGGAATCATCATATTCCGCCAACTTAAAGAGGGCAGGGAATATCTGCTTTTGCATTATCCGGGCGGCCATTTTGATTATGCCAAAGGACACATTGAAGGCGACGAGACCGAGCACGAAGCCGCATATCGTGAACTAAAAGAAGAAACAGCTTTAGAAAAAATCGTCTGGATCGAAGGTTTTCGCGAAAAAATAAATTATATTTATATGCATGGACCACAGAAAATGTCCAAAGATGTAACTTTCTTTCTGGCACGAACCACTCAAAAAAAGATCACGGTTTCTTTTGAGCACAAAGGCTATTTGTGGCTTCCATACAAAGAGGCTTACGAGAAAACAACTTTCAAAACCGCCAAAGACATTCTCGAAAAAGCGGAAAAATTCCTGAAGAATTCTCAGTCGCAATAGTAAATCTTCCAGCAGCACAGCGCGTACCATTTGCGCTCGTTTTTACTCAAACACCACTTCACTTTTGCTGACATAATCATAAGCAAAATACGAAGCAACAACCGCCTCCGAAGCTCCGGTTATGGCTTGTTTAAAGCTGCTGTCGGTTACGTCTCCGGCTGCAAATATTCCAGGAAGATTAGTTTGTGATTGGCGATTAACCATAATTTCACCATGATTATTTAACGCAACCCCAAGCTCTTTTGCGAGCCCCGACAAAGGCAAATGCCCAACAGCCACAAAAACCCCCTGCATTGGAAGCTCCTCGCCACTTTTAAGCAAAACCTTTTCCACTTTAGTACTGCCCTTAATCTCCGCAATTTCCGCCTTAAAACGCACTTCAATTTTAGGATTATTTTGAAGCCGAGTTTGATTTGGACCTTCGGCTTTTACCACATCTCCACGAATCAAAAGATAAACTTTTGCGCATTGTTCAGCCAATAAAATTGCCTCTTTCACCGCGGAATCGCCACTGCCAACTACCGCCACAACTTTATTTCTAAAAAATCCGGCATCGCATAAAGCGCAGTAAGATACGCCTTTATTGGCTAATTCTTTTTCCCCTGGAACTCCCAGTTTTTTATGCTCAGTTCCGGTCGCAAACAAAACGGTTTTTGCCAGATAGCTGTTTGATCCTGTTTTAACCAAAAATCCACTTTGTTTTCCGGCAGGAACATTTTGTACCGCGCGGCCAACCGACAACACTTTTTCATTAATTAGCGGCACGTTATAAGATGCCGCATGATCAAGCAGCGCCGCTGCCAAATCCGGGCCACTGATTTGCTTGATTCCCGGCCAGTTTTCGACCAAATGGGTTGTAGTAATCAATCCACCCGGAAGTTCACCGATCATCGCCGTTTTTAAATTCAAGCGCGCGCCATACATGCCTCCACTTGCGCCCGCGCAGCCGGCTCCAATAATCAGAAAGTCGTAAATTACAGAAGTATTTTCGGACATAGAAAGTAAAAGTAAGTAATATGCCTCATTCATGAGAGGCTTGAAAGTTTTACGCTTTCCCCAAAGTTTTTTGACCGGGCTTCCAGCCTACCGGACAAAGCTCTCCGCTTTGCAGAGCCTTTACAACACGCAAAGTTTCATCAACGCTGCGGCCAACAGATAGGTCGTGAACAAGCTGATATCTTAAAATTCCTTCAGGATCAACTATATAAAGTCCACGCAAAGCATGACCTTTTTCTTCAATCAGAATGCCATATTCACTGGATAATATCCGAGTGCTATCACTCATTAAAGGATAATTGAGTTGTCCCAACTCTTTAGTCCAGGCTTTATGTGAATAAACACTATCTACGCTTACTCCCAAGATAAAAGCATTCAGTGCTTCAAATTCTTTTGCACGATTACTGAATTCCAGAATTTCAGTTGGGCACACAAATGTAAAATCCAATGGATAAAAAAACAAAACCATCCATTTTTTACCCTTATAATCCTCCGAGGAAACTTTTTTAAAATCGTCACCAACCAGAGCTTCAAGAGCAAAAGTCGGTGCAGTTTTTCCAACTTGTACAAACATAAGAAATAAATAAAAAAATAAATTTAGCAAAAGCCTCTGCGTTAGCAACCTGCATTACAGCTTATGCCACTAACCTTCGTCTAACTTTTTGAAAAGGTTTGGAAGGCTGTATAGGTTTTCCGCTGTCTTGTGGTTTTCCTTGTACTTGAGGCCTTCCTGGCACTGGATTGCCTTGTGGTTTGCCAGGCATCAGCCCTTTTTCGGGAAGTCGCTGTGGCTTTCCACTTGGAATCAAAAATCTGCCCGGATCGGCTCCCAAATCATAAAAAACATCCACTTCTTCCAGCAATTTAGCGGAAGTCGTCTTTCTAAAAGCCATTACTTCCGCTTTTACACCACGTGATTTCACATAACGCAAAACCTCAACAAAATCGCCATCACCGCTAACCAAAACAACCGCATCCAGTTTTTCCGTCATGCGCACAATATCAATCGCAATACCAACATCCCAATCCGCCTTTTTTTCTCCGCTGTAAAAAATTTGCAAATCCTTTACGCGCATCTCTATGCCCAAATCGGACAGCGCTTCAAAAAATTTAATTTCATCCGCCGATTCGGATCTGATTACATAAGCAAAAGCTCTCATAAATTTACGTCCTTGAATGGCCGTTTCGATCAATGTTCCGTAATTCACGCGGGCATTAAATATAGACCTGGCGGAGTGATACAAATTTTGTGTGTCAATAAATATCCCCACGCGCTGGTTTTCTTGTGAAAATTCAATCATGATTAAAGTGTAATTGTTGTAATAAACTTAAAGTCCCCTCGGGGCCTTTTATAATTTCATTATCGCTCTTATAGACCGGTAAGGGCAATAGATTCTGGGGATGAACTTCGCCAACTGTGAAAGGCGTGCCATATTTGCCATCCAGAAAAAATTCATCATTCCCGCCCGGAATCGGTTGATCGCCTACAACCACAATTTCCTGCAGATTTGGACTAAATTTATATCCATTTTTTTTGCTTAGATATTTCGCGAACATGGCGGTCCCGTTTTCTTTATTTCCGGTATATGGAAAAACCACCACTCCAATTCCGGAATCGCCAATTCTTAAAACAGTTTTTGGATCATATTTTGGTAAAACCTCCTTAATCATCATGGCGAGCTCATGGCTTCTTTTGGCCAATTCTTCACGGTCATTATCGTCAACGTTGATTGGCCGAAAAACAATACTAACTTCGTTTTGAAAAGAGACGCCAACTTTATCACCAAGCGCATTTTTTATCTGTTCATAGATATTGTTTTTTTGCTCGTCATCATAAAAAAAATCCACTCTGAAAAATTCTTCATATTTCTTTTTCACAGGATCAAAAACATAACCAATTCCACCATTTTCACAAATCAAAACCCAATTTTCCTGACTTTTTAACGGATTGGAAGATTTCATAAACATCGGCGCAAGTTTTTCGTAAGCGTGAGCAAGTCTTCTTGCCGTGCACACGCCCATGGGTATCTGTAAAGCCATTTCCGCCAAAGGTTGATTCATAAATTCCGGCATGAATTCGTCACCTCGTACAGTTAGAGTCCCATCAATATCAAAAAGACAGCCGGTGTAATTTTGCTTAAGTGTCTGTTGATATTTTTCCAAGCGTTGTTGTGAAAAGTCAGTAGTCATGTGCCCATTCTACCACGCACAAAGTGCCTATTGCTACTGCGAGCGGAGCGAGTTCCATGGTAACTTTATGCGAAAGTGAATGAGAGCAGATTTTGGCTGAATTAAGCCGCTTTATTCGCAGCTTCCGCATTATCATTTGCAGCTTGATTTGGCAACAATGGTTCAGTCATTTCCACGGGCAACGTGCTTGGCGGTGGCTCATGAGCCTGCTCACTTGCCGGAGGAGCGGTAGTTTGTCCGCTTTTTTCTGCCTGAGCTTTATCTTGTGCGTCAAATCGTTCTCTTTCTTTGGCGCGATATTGTTCCCACGGTTCCATTAATTGCTTGGCCCATTTGTTTTCTTTTCCGGCGACAACTGTCATTACTTTGCCCACGCCCCACTTAACCTGATCGATTATATTTTGAACAAAATTCCCATAAGCTTCCTTATCTTTTAAAACAAGGATACCTTTATTCTTTTCCGGATTTTTCTTTTTAGCATTGTCATTGGCGGCTTTTGGCAGGCCTCCAAGCAAAGACTCAACCATGTGCAATTTTGTGTGATAAGCCAATTTTTCCGGATCATTCGAAGATTTGGATTCAACATGATGTTTATCTATTTTGTGTAATTGTTCCTCTTTGTAGATTTCCAAAGCTTTTTTTATATCACTGGGGTTGCGCTCGCCCTTATTAACTAAATATTCTTTTAAGCCTTTTAGCCATGGTTTTCCCCAATTAACATCCTTGCAAACAAATTCATCTTCCAAATTTTTCAAAGCAGTTTGATCCAGACGTCCCATTGCGCTCACATAATCACGCACCGTATCATCAACAAAATCACGCACATCAACCGGCCCCACATTTTGTGGTTCCAAATTATCCTTATTTTCTGCAGATACTCCCATAATTTTTTATAAAAATCTTTTTATTATACCACAAAAAAGCCTTTCCCTGAAGCCCTTAATGCAAATTAAAAACCCAAATTAAGCACATTAATTTAACATTTCCCCAAAATTTCCCTAGAATGGCCTTGCTTCCTCATTAAAATTTTCATGGAACAATATCACAGTCTGGTTCGCGAAGTATTGGAAACTGGAGCCGAAAAACGTGATCGTACAGGGGTTGGAACGATTTCCATTTTTGGTGTTCAGCGCAAATATGATTTACGTGATGGTTTTCCGCTGCTTACCACTAAAAAAGTCCGTTTTGACGGCATTCTGCGTGAGCTTTTATGGTTTTTAAAAGGTTCCACCAACATCAATGAAGGCCTTAAAGAGTACACGCCAATCTGGAATGCCTGGGCCGATGAAAACGGCGACCTTGGCCCGATTTATGGCTATCAATGGCGCAAATGGGAGAAGTTCAGCAGGGCGAGCGAAGCGAAGCCCAGTCCGGCCACTACGCCGGACAACAAAGAAGCATCGCAAAGCGATACCGCTGATCAAAACGCAACGACCTTTGAGGTTAAATATGAAAAATCGCACATCGATCAGATCCAGCAGGCAATCGACACCATCAAAAAAAATCCAGATTCTCGTCGCATAATTGTAAGTGCCTGGAATGTTGCTGATATTGATCGAATGAAACTCCCGCCATGTCACGCTTTTTTCCAATTTTATGTAATCAACGGACGGCTTGATTTACAGCTTTATCAGCGCAGTGCCGACATTGCCCTGGGTGTGCCTTTTAACATTGCGAGTTACGCGGCGCTTCTGCAAATGGTTGCTCAGGAATGCGGATTAATTCCGGGAATTTTCACTCACACTTTAGGTGATGCACATATCTATTTAAACCACATTGAAGGACTTAAAAAACAGCTCGAACGGACAGAGTTCCCATTACCAACTTTAAAAATTGCCAAAAAACCTTTTCAGGATTTGCAGTATGAAGATTTTGAATTAGTAGGATATCAACATCACGATTTTATCAAGTTTGAAGTGGCAGTTTAGCAGATTAATAAGAGGATTCACGTTGAATAAGAAATGTATCCAGGCGCACCGGTTGAACAATAAAAGTATTCACGGGCGGAGCTGGATAAAAATTATATACAAAAGCGGTTAATGAATAAAAAAAATATCCAGAAGTGGCGTTGAACAAAAAAATATAACTAAAATCTTTAAGAACTAAAAATTTACCCATGAAATTTTCTCTAGTTGTAGCAGTAGATCAGGAATTTGGAATCGGAAAAAATAATACTATGCCTTGGCGATTGCCTTCGGATTTAAAGTATTTTTCAGACGTAACCACTGGAGTTCAATATCAACAAAAAACAAACGCAGTGATTATGGGCAGAAAAACTTGGGATTCTCTTCCGGAAAAACACAGACCTCTCAAAAATCGTGTGAATATTGTGCTTAGCAGGGGAGAACTAACTTTGCCGGAAGGCGTTCTGCTTTTTCACTCTCTTGAAGAAGCTCTAAAAAGTTTGGAAGAAACTTCTCAGCAAAACTTTCAAATTGAAAATGTTTTTGTGATTGGTGGCGCAAATATTTTTGCTCAAGCCATTGATCATCCGGATTGCCAAACGATTTATCTTACGCAAATTGAACAGACTTTTAATTGCGATACTTTTTTCCCAAAAGAGTCTCTTCAGAAAAATTTCTCTCTAAAATCCACCTCGGAAGTTAGCGAAGAAAACGGTCTAAAATTCAGTTTCAAAATTTTCGAAAAAAACGCCTAAAAAGATTTTGGCAACAGCACAAACGTTGGCTAAAAGCCCATAAACAGCATTTCACGAATTTCCGGTTTCATGCGATCAGGCGTCCACATTGGATCCCAGACCACTTCAATCATCACGTCTTTTACGCCGTGCTGCATTCGTAAAACGCCATCCAGACTTGTGACAATATCCGGGCCGGCGGGACAGCCCATTGAAGTCAGTGTCATTTTTACATCGACCACGCCTTTTTTTTGCTGAACATCATAAATAATTCCCATGTCGGCAATGCCAATGCCGGTTTCCGGGTCCAGGACTTCATTAATCGCCTCCCAGTATGGGTGCTTATCGTCAAATGTAATTGGAGTTGGTTTGTCTGTCATGGTGTTCAGTTTACAAATATGATTCAACCAATTTATAATTCATAATTTTACAATAAAGGCATTTCTAATTACTAATTATTAATTTTTAATTTCTGTTCAAGTAAAGCCTTTTTCAAAACCGCCAATCCCAAAAGTGCACACTTCACACGCGCGGGTGTTAGCGGAACCTGAATCATTTCGAAAATATTTTCACTGGTGATTTTTCCGGCTTCTTCGAGCGATTTGCCGATCAATTCGTCCGTGAGCATGGAAGCACTCGCTCGGCTTATTGCGCATCCTTCTCCGCTAAACGCCACGTCGCTAATTTTGTCATTTTTATCAATCACGAAATCCATTTTAAGTTTATCTCCGCAGAGGGGATTAGCATCTTCAGCGCAAAAAGTCGCATGTGAAAGCGTTCCAAAATGATGTGGATTTTGATAGTGATCCAAAATGATTTCTGCGTAAAGTTCCATTAGATTTTAAAAAGTTTGTAAACTTTTTTTAATGCATCAAAAGCGGCATCAATATCTTCTTCGGTATTGTAAAAATAAAAACTCATTCGGGCAGTTGCAAAAATCCCAAGACTGGCAAGAAGTGGCTGCGCGCAATGGTGTCCGGCTCTGATCGCGACACCTTCTTCACTCAAAATTGAACCAACATCATGTGGATGAACGCCGGGAATATTGAACGATAAAATTCCACTACTGCGTGCAGAGTGCGCGTTTTTATCGCTAGTGGAACTCGTTTCGCTCAGGGATTTTTCATCTTCATTTTCCTGGTCAGCTGGTCCGTAAATTTCAATCCCCGGAAGAGTTGAAAGTTTTGCTCGAGCATAAGCCAAAAGTTTTTGGTCCTGTTCTTTAATAAAATCGTAACCAATTTTTTCGATATAACTAAGTGCGGCATCAAAGGCCACCACATCAGCAATATTGGGCGTGCCCGCTTCAAACTTCCATGGGATTTGATTCCATCGTGATTCAAATTGATCGACCTCCAAAATCATTTCTCCTCCAAATAAAAACGGCGGCATATTTTCCAATAATTCACGCTTTCCATACAAAATTCCAACTCCGGTTGGCCCAAGCATTTTATGCGCAGAGAAAGCCAAAAAATCAATATCCAATTTTCGCACATCAATTCCCAGATGCGGAATACCTTGCGCTCCATCCACTAAAATTTTTGCTCCAACCATGCGTGCCCGCGCAATAATTTTTTCAAGCGGAACCACGGTCCCAAGCGCATTGGACATTTGAGTCACGGCCACCAATTTAGTTTTTTCCGTGATCAAAGATTCAAGATTGCTAAGATCCAAAGTTCCATCTTTATTTATTGGAATTACCTTTAAATTCGCCTTTTTTTTAAGGCAAACCTGTTGCCATGGCACAAGATTGGAATGGTGCTCTAAAGCGCTTACTACAATATCATCTCCTGAATAAATATTTTGTTCACACCAGGTGTAGGCCACCAAATTTATGGATTCCGTGGCGTTGCGGGTAAAAATAATTTCCGCGCTTTCGGAAGCGTTAATAAATTTGGCAACATGCGTGCGTGTTTTTTCGTAAGCTTCGGTGGCTCTTTCGGAAAGAGTGTGAATTCCCCGATGAATATTGGCGTTGGAAGTTAGATAAAATTCCTCCAGCGCCTTAATCACAACAAGTGGTTTTTGGCTTGTGGAGGCATTATCCAAATAGACCAGGGTTTTACCTTTAATTTTTTGCTGCAAAATCGGGAAATCTTTTTTGAGCTCCTGAATATTCATTAATAAATTATTTATTGTTGGTCTTTGCAGCATCCGCCGCCACAACAACCGCCTTCATCTTTTGTAACTTCTTTTGCGTCGTCGCATTTGTCGCCGCATCCACGGCCGCAGCATCCTTCTTCGGTTTCCTTAGTTTTGTCTGCGTCGTCATGTTTTTTTGGTTGAGCTTTTTTTGGATCCATATAAAAAAAATTAGGAATTAAAAATTATTATTTAAATTAAGAGGCAAATGTGATTTTATCAGTTCTCGTAAAGAACAAGCAAGCTCCTCGTCTGGCACCTGTTGTAATTGCTGTTCAAAAAATCCGGAAATTTGTAAGAGTTCTGCCTGAATTTTATCCAGACCACGACTTTGCAAATAAAACATCACCTCTTCATCAACTTTGCCAATTGTGGCTGCGTGACCTGCCTTAACGTCATCCGCTTCAATTTCTAACGCCGGAATGGTTCTGGCTCGGGCAAAATCAGACAAAAGCAAAGTATGGTGAGCCAAATAAGCATCTGTTAATGGTGCCGATTTTTTGATGATGATATTACCTTTGTAGTCGACTTTGGAATGATCAAACATGGTTGCGCGCACGTTATAATGCGCTTTGGTTTGAGGAACTTTGTGCAAAGAAACAGTTTCAAATGGAAAAGTTTGATCTTTTGTTCCAATAATAAAACCCAAAAAGTGAAGTTCCGATTCACGTCCACCAAATTCAAAAGTTATCTTTTTAAGATCTTTAAAACCTTCAAATCCGCAATAAATAAACGTAAGTTTTGCGCCTTCTTCCAGCAAAATATGAGCATTTTCAAGATGATCCACCACGATAGTCTGTTCTACTCCACGCGGAATCGTTAGCTCTTCAGTCAATTTTCGAAAAGCTAATTCCTTTATATTACAATTTGCTGATTTTATGCTTACCTGAGTCATTATTCTTGTGTAAATTATTTGTACAGTGTCGTTCTATCCAACAGATCCCGTCATCTCCATCGCAATTAATCTGTTCATTTCAATTGCATATTCCATTGGCAGAACCTTCACGATCGGATCAATAAAACCATTCACGATCATAGTTGCCGCTTCCTGCTCACTTAAACCACGCGACATCAAATAAAATAACTGCTCTTCACCAATTTTGCTGACTGTTGCTTCATGCGCAATCGAAACATCATCTTCATTAATATCCATTGTGGGATAAGTGTCCGAACGTGAATCCGGATCAAGTAAAAGCGCATCACAAACCACGCGTGACTTTACGCCTTTAGCACCCGGATAAACGCGCACCAGCCCACGATAAGAAGTCCTTCCACCGCCTTTGCTGATTGATTTGGAAGTGATGGTTGAAGAAGTATTTGGAGCCAAGTGAATGACCTTTGCACCGGCATCCTGATGCTGTCCTTTGCCTGCAAACGCGATCGACAAAACCTCCGCCTTTGCGCCCGGTTCCATCAACAAAACAGCCGGATATTTCATCGTTAATTTTGATCCGAGGTTACAATCGAGCCAGAACATAGTGGCATCTGCAAAAGCTTTTGCGCGTTTGGTCACAAGATTATAAACGTTATTCGACCAGTTTTGAATTGTTGTGTATTGAACACGCGCACCTTTTTTTACAATAATTTCCACAACCGCTGAATGCAGAGAATCGCTGGAATAAGTTGGCGCAGTACAGCCTTCAACGTAGTGCACGGAAGAGCCTTCATCGGCAATAATCAGAGTTCTTTCAAACTGACCCATATTCTCGGCATTGATGCGGAAATAAGCCTGCAAAGGCAGTTCAATATGCACACCTTTTGGTATGTAAATAAAAGATCCGCCAGACCAGACTGCTGAATTTAAAGCCGCAAATTTGTTGTCACCGGGTGGCACAACCGTCGCGAAATATTCTTTAAAAAGTTCCGGATATTTTTGCAAAGCCGCATCGGTTCCTTCAAAAATCACCCCTTTTTTTTGGAGAGTTTCCTGCAAATTATGATAGATAACTTCCGATTCAAATTGCGCGCCACTGCCGGATAAAAATTTTCTTTCGGCTTCCGGAACACCTAAACGGTCAAAAGTTTCTTTGATTTCCGCCGGAACATCTTCCCAGCTGCGCGTAGGCCTGTCCGAAGGCTTAATGTAGTAATGAATATTTTCAAAATCGATACTGGCAAGGTCGCCGCCCCAAGTTGGCATAGGTTTTGAATTGTAAATCTCAAAAGCCTTCAACCTAAAATCCAGCATCCATTTTGGCTCTTTCTTATGAGCAGAAATCGCTTTTACAATATCGGCGGTCAAACCTTTTGCAGCTTTGAACACAGCTTTATTATCAACATGAAACCCATATTGATAATCATGATTTTGCGCCAAATTTTGTTGCTCCTGATTCTTAATCGCCATGAATATTTAAATAAAATTGATTCACCTTATCTGAAAACTCAAAAACTTTCACCGAGGCACTTTGGGGGTCTTGGGGGGCCCCCGTGCCGAGGGGAAAGTTTTTAAGTTTTCAGATAGTTTTCATATCCATTTTTTTCCAATTCCATCGCCAGTTCATGATCACCGGATTTAACAATCTTGCCGCCAACCATGATGTGTACAAAATGTGGTTTCAAATGGTTTAAAATTCTTTGATAATGAGTGATGAGCAAAACGCCCATTTGGCTACGTTCAAATACTGCTTGAATACCATTTGCCACTGCTTTTAGGGCGTCAATGTCCAATCCGGAATCAATCTCGTCTAAAAGAGCCATTTTTGGTTGGAGGACGGCCATTTGTAAAATTTCGGCGCGTTTTTTTTCTCCACCGGAAAGGCCTTCGTTTACGCCGCGGATTACAAATTTGCGATCAGTTTTAGTGAGTTCCAATTCTTTTTGCAGAACCGGAATAAATTGCGCCGGGCCACAAGGTTTTATCTTAGGATCTTGAGCCTTGGTAATAGCGTTTTTTGCCGTACGCAGAAAATTTCCAAGAGTCACACCGGGAACTTCTCGCGGATATTGAAAAGCCAGAAAAAGCCCAAGCTGAGCCCGTTTGTCCGGGCTTAAATCAAGAATATTCACGCCATTAAACAAAGCCTCGCCTTCGGTTATTTTATATTTAGGATGCCCCATCAGCGCATAGCACAGCGTACTTTTGCCCGATCCATTTGGGCCCATGATGATGTGAATTTCACCGGAATTGATTTCCAAATTCAAACCTTTAATGATCTCTTGGCCATCAATCCCCACATGCAAATTTCTGATTTTTAAACTGTTTTTTTCCATGACGAAGTTTATAAATGATTTGAAAGAATATTGGCTAACGTAGTTTCTGAAAGAGCTTTTAACAAAATTTGATTGATTGAATTAAGTCCCGGCCTAACTTCACACGAATTTTCACGCACACAGCTTGGGCTTTCCGCCGCGGAAGTAAGGCAGTGCATTACCGCAATTGGTCCTTCTAAAGCTTCCAGAATATTTTTTAAAGTGATTTTAGACGTTTCTTGAGCCAAAATATAACCTCCAAGTTTGCCGCGACTGGCCGTGATCAGTCCCGCATTTCGTAAATCATTCGCGACTTTTTGCAAAAAGAAGAAAGACATTTGATGCTCATCGGCAACCTGACGCAAAGAAAGGGGCTCTGTGAGGCTTTTTGTGCTCTTTTGCGACCCAACACCCTTTTTCGCCAATTCCATCATTAAAAACAGTCCATAATCAACCTTGTGCGAAAGCTGAAAAAGTCCGTGCTTGTTTGGCGAACCTTGGGGAATTAATGCCTTAGAAAAGCCATTTTTCACCTTGCGAATCCTTTGAGTTTGCGGCCGATTTGTCTTCGAAATTGAAATCATACCAAATTGGTCTTAATTGAGCTATTACAACTTAAGTGAGAAGCTTAAATTTGTCAAGCCGTTAGTGTGGTAATAATGGCTTCAGGAATGGCAAAAAATCACAATTTATGATAAAATAATAAGAATTATTATATTCAAAACCATGGGCGACCCTGTGCAGCGTTCACAACCAGAATTACCCAACATAGAAGCAAAAACACCGGAAGCTTTGAAAGCTTTGCGTGAAAATGAAAAAAATCTTCAACCTTTTTTGGATGGTATTAAGAATCTTCCTCCAAAAGATCATCGCAACTTTTTTGCACGTAGTTTGGAGTGGGACAATCAATATCAAAAAGGCCAAAACGAAAATGATTTTGACATGGCCAATAAGGCAAAACTAGCAATGCGGTCCGGTGGAATGTCCCCGGAAGAAAATGGCAAAGACCCTGACCGAAAGCATATTCTGTTGTCTGCATCTTTTTTGGAAAGAGATAATAAGCAGCCTTCAAAGTTGGCTTTTAAAGTCGATTTTACGGGAAATAAAACAGCTCAAGACATCATCGGTTTAGGTGATATGTTTGCCAACAATATAAAAACTGTAAAAGTTATGGATGATACCGGGACAGTGGTTTCCGAAGAAGCTTTCCGCGCGATTGATAAAACAGTAAATCCACATAGAATTGGTTATTTTGATAAAAAAACTTATTTGGAAAAGCACATTTTAAAGTATGTACCCGTTTACAATGATTGGTCCGTGGAAATTTTAAGTACCGGCTCAAAAGACGATTTTGATGTACAACGTGTTCAGCTGGGGGAAAAAATTCTTTTTGAAAAAATCGCACGGGATGCGGAGACTGCTCATCAGTCTTTGCCACGTGAAAATCAGTCACAAACGCCTCCAGTTATAACGGTTGAAGGCCCTATGTCCAAAGCTCCACAGGCAAAACCGGAAAAAACTCGCGCCAGGGAAGTTGTAAACATTAACGGCAAAGATTACGAAAAGGTTGATCGCAGATTTTGGACTTCCGTTGTGGGCGAAAACACCACTTTAATCAGTAATAAAGATCCTGTCGAAAAAAATAAACCTTTTACATTTTTAGGCAAAAATTTTGCGGTGAATCGGTTAATAATGCCTTATTTGGTTGAAGTTGAAGAGCGTTTGCGCAAGGCCGGAATTAAATTTAATCCGGAAGTTATTCAGTCTTACAACAAAAGAAATATTGCAGATGCGCAGGGAAAAGATACCGGCAAAAAAAACCTTCATTCTTGGGGCGTAGCGCTTGATATTGATCCATCAAAAAATCCAAGATATAAAAAATCCGGCAACATGCCGGCGGAAGTTTTAGCCGTTTTTAGAAGTGTTGGATTTAATTGCGGGGCAGATTGGAATCCGGATACTTTAGATGAAATGCACCTGGAATTTGATAAAGATCCATCCAAGTGCAGAGACCTTTTGCAAAGCGAAAAAGCAAAAGAATATGCACAAGCCGTTCTTCCTTCGGAAATTAAAGCTGAAAAACGTGATGAGCGGGAAGTCGCGCAAACCGGTTTGGAATCAGCATCGGAAAGAGCATTGCGCAAAGCCGAAAAGTACATGCCGCTAATAGAACAGGCTTGTCGTACTTATCCCAATGTGGATAAAGATTTCGTTGTCGCCGTAATGAATCAGGAGTCGGGATTTAATCCAAATATTGCTTCGCCGGTTGGCGCGGGTGGCTTAATGCAGATCATGCCGGACACATATCGTGGACTGGGAAATGCAAACGCAAAAATCTTACCAAGTATTGAAAAAATAAGTTCAAAAGGCCGAAAATATTATGCGCTGGATCCGGAAGATGATCGTGCCAACCCGGAAAAATCAATCATGACCGGAGTAAAATTACTTTCAAAATTGTTGAACAAATACAACGGAGATATGTCTTTAACTTTAGCCGGATACAACGCCGGAGAAGGTGCAGTGGCAAAATATGGCAATCGCGTTCCACCATACAGAGAAACACAAAATTACGTAGCCAGAATTATGTCCATGTATCAGCATTTTAAGAGCAGGGGGCCGGTATAAGGCCTATAAAAACTTTCCAAAAATATGACTCGTGTTCATGTTTGGATCTTTAAGCGTGGTCAGACTTAACGTGGAAGTGCGTTTCCAGAGCGAAAAACCGTGAACACCGTTGTCGTTTAGATAATTCAACATAACGTAAATGCTTTCAGGGCTATCTATGGCAACCGCATCGGGATTTTGTTCTTTTGGTGATTTTGACAGTCGCACCAAATCGGCAAAAACCTGTGCGGGATTGTTTCTTAAACTTTCGACTGATGCCCACTGCGTAAAGTAGGCAATCGTCTGTTGGTCATTTTTGGCTGCAATATCCTCGGAAACGTAATGCGTAAAATCCACACTCGCCAAAATTAAAGTGGTTTTATTTTCGATCTTTTGCAAATCCTGCAAATCCGCAATCAGTTTATCCATTTGTGCCTGCGGTGTTCCTCGCTTTAAAGTTATCGGAATAATTTGTGCCTGTGGAAAATATTTTTTTATAAACGGATAATGAACATAAATTCCATGCTCAACCGAATAATATTTATTTTCGATAAACGCGCCGGCCTTTGAAGCCAAAAAATTAATGGCCTGCAAATCCAGCAAATCATTATACTGGTCATTTGGCGTTACCGTAGCGGTTTGAATGTACTTCACACCTTTATCAAAATGATTCGGGCTGATCAAAATTATGCGTGCAGGTTTGATTTGTTTGGCCAGTTCAGCATAAAAATCGTCAATAAAATTCGCCACTAATAAATGATGGGGGAGAACCGCGCCCACAATCTTCCCGGTAGCATTAGAGCGAGCATTACTCGTAACATTGGACGGCGTTTTTTGCCCCGGAACTGGCACGGATCCCGTCCGCGTCCCCGGCTGGTACAAAACTCCCAGACCAATTCCGCCAATCATCACAACCAAAAGGAGGGCCACGTGTATGGCCCATCCCTTACGCGCGAAGTTCGCATATATTCCGCGAGCGCAGCGAACTCCTTTGGATTGTAATTTTTTTAGTATACCCATGGGATATTGGAAGTCCCGCCCCATTCAACAACTGTAAATCCGCGGCGCGCAAAGCCATTTATTACTTGCGGTCTAAGATTTATGTTGGCATAACTTGGCTGATAATACATAAATACTCTCGCCAAGGTATCCGGTTTTGGGGAAATATTAAGAGGTGCAATTTTATTGAACTCAGTTGTTCCCACAAAGCTGATTATGAAGTACGGCTGCTTGTTCGCCATCATTCTTGGATACCAGAATTCCATAAAATCTTTGCTTTCCTGCGCATTTAATCCGGCCTGTTTTAAAGTGCGATTTAAGAAATTTTCAAGATCGCCACGGGCCACGCTAAAGCCATTTTCTACCCCAATCATTTTGCTGCTCTGGCCTTCCCAAAACAGATACGGATAGTCTTTGCCGTCGGCTAAGTTGGTCAATAAGCCTCCAACATGCGCCAAAACAGTCCAGCCGTTTGTACCATAATTTGGATCGCTCTTGGTGATTTTATCAATTCCAACTTTTACGCTTACCTTAGTATCTTTTTGAGGATAGAGATAAATGACCGGTTTGCCGCATTCCGCAGGCGACGCAAACTTTGAAGAAACCAACGTGCTCCAGCGCTTGAACGGATCCTGCCAAAATAACACCGGATGGTTGGTTACATATTGGGCAAAAGTCAGCTTTGGTTTGGAAGTATCACCGTATTGGTAAGAGCTGGCATATTGCTTGTAGGTAGAATTCATCAGTCCAACATCGTCTGTCACATTTAGTGGATCAGCTTTTTCATCAGTTTTTATCGGTGCATAAAGTTTCAGCCCATTGGAAAGAGTTACATATTCTTGAAGATTTTTCTCGTTGACCGATGTTGTATAATAACAATTGCTACCGATACCGCAGCCACGTTGTCCGGGTTCATAGTTTCCAGCCACGGGCATTTCCGTTCCGCCCACAGGTTTCATGGTTAACTTATTATTGTCGAATCCCGTCTCAAAAGCGTAGGTCGCGACTGAACCATCAGGCTTTTTGACTTGGACACAGCCAACACCTGATCCATTCGAATTCAAATTGGTGTCGTATGCATAAACCGGCCCGATCGTGGAATTATAAAGTACCTTGGTGTAAAAATTTCTGTACGCAGGTGCTAACTTGATTAAGTCGGGAATATATTCACTGTCAGCAAATTTTAGCTTCAGCACAGCTGTGGAGCCCGTAATCGCTAATGTTGCCGGCAAATCAAGCGCAGGGATTGTAAATTTTTTATCTTGAGTTATTGCAGCCAACAAGCCAACTATACGACTATCACTTAAATCGTCGGAATATTTTGTGAGCATAGTAAGGTCCTGGTTGGCAGGATTCTGCGCCAAACGATAAACCGGATTATGATCGCAAGGCCCATCACAACCAAGTGAAAGCACTAGCAGATCCCAATCTTTATAAGGTGCAACCTTCAATTTGCCCGCATTATAAAAACGGAATGAAGCTTTGAGTGATGAATCGCCGCCCATACCTCCAGGATAATTTGTTCCCCAGTCAATTTTTTGTTTTGGATCTGTAATTTTCAGATTATCATTATACGCAGCAACAAGCTTGGTTATTTTGGCCTGTGAAAGCACAGATTCAGGGGTAAGTGCTGTCGTCTTAGTAAATGAAACTTCGTTTGTTTCAACCGGAGTAACCTGAAAAGATTGTTGAGTCTGAGTAGTTTGCTCGGTTTGAGTGGCCTGCGTCTGAGTTAGAACAGTAACCGGAGTGGTTGAACTTGGGGTTGTAACTGTTTCGGCGCTACAACCAGCCAAAACAACCGTGATGCCAAGCACTCCCAGCATGGCCAATGACAATTTTTTCATAGGGAAAAGGGGATTAAGAAATGATACATCACAATATAACAGGATTCCCAAAAAAGTGTTACAAGATCGGTGGTGGGGCGACTGCCAATTATTTTTTCTTTGACTGTATTAAAAGTTTTTTCACTTCTCGGTGCTTCAGCCGCTCATCCATCTGATCCTGGCTAACCCTTTTTCTTTAGAAATTCTGGTTTGAGCATGATTGTGGCCTTGCCTATGCGGCATTCCACCTCTTCTTCGTCCTCAACTATTTTGATGTTTTTGACCACGTCGCCTCTTTTTAGCACCATCGAAGATCCGCCAACTTTGAGGTCCTTAATTACCTGAACGCTGTCCCCAGTCTGCAGCACCACGCCATTACTATCCTTAATTTCCATAGGTATTTGTTAAAATATTAATTTAAATTATGATTTTTTCGCGAGGTCTTGGCGGCCGGATTAAAAGCTAATAAATCTCGAAAGAACTCACAAGGTCTGAGACTTCTTGATTCACTTTCACCTGTTGATTAGCAGGCGAGCCAGTAAATGGCTTATAGGTAACTATATATTTGTCCGTTTCTTTAAGAAAAGTTTCACCATCTTTTAAATAAAATTTTGGATCTGCTGCTCTTCCAATAAATTTTGCATTCCAAAATGTAAGATCAAAGCCCATTCCTTTATGATTAGTTTCATCACAATAGTATTGACCGGCACAGAAACTATAAGAAGCAACACCTGAGAGACCATTTACAGGAGGAGCTCCATCAGTCGCAGTTAAATCGGCCTTAGTATAGCGCAACTCTCCCCAAGGAGAATATTTATATTTTAAAGAAAAACGAAGGACATAATCTCCAGAATTGTTATTTATTGTCATTTTCCAGTCACCAGTTAATTTTGGTGCTGAGACAAGATAAGTGAACTCATCTTTTGTGTTTTTTGCTAATTCAAAAAGATCTGTTGAAGTGGATTCTTGTGTTACTGGCTTTATATTAAGTTGTTCCGAATCTTTTACAGTTACTACTGGAGTCGTGATCTGAGCGGCTTCTTGATGCTGCCAAAAATAAACACCTCCCCCAACGATAACTGCAGTAAGAATTACGGAAAAAAGAATTTTAGACGCCTGTGATTGCATAAATACTTTTAATTAATTTATAAGACATAGTTAATAACTGAACAGCACCTATAGTATTACATTTAATCCAAAATCACCATTGGTTCAGCCGTTCCATTGAATTCATAAAATCATCAATACTAACATAGCAAAGCTGAATATCCTCAGTTTTAAACCTTTCTGCCATTTTTCTCCGCCTGATTCAGTCGTCCGAAATAGGCGGACAACTCAACAGGGTGGCAATTTGTCCCTACCCTTGCAATATGATAACTTATCCACATACACACATTTATATAAACGATCATGGATTATTCGAAAAATATCTTACTTACTGGTGCTGGTTACACTGCCAATTATGGTGGCTTTTTGGCTAGTGACATGTATGAAAAGATTTTTAATAATTCGAGGATAAATTCTTTGTCAGATATTGCGCGAGGAATTATTAGTAACTCTGACGATCTTGATTATGAAGGCATCTATTCAGAAATAGACGCATCAAACGATATAAATCCGAAGGATAAAACCATTGCAAGAGAGCTAGTTATTGATGCTTATAAAGCTTTAGATAAAGAATTAAAAAGTGATTTTAATAAGGCAGGTGGAACATACAGTAAAGTCGGAAGGACTTTGATACAACGAATTATAGGCAGGGGGAGCCAAAAAGGGTTTTTCTTTACACTGAATCAGGATCTATTACACGAGAGTCGTAGTGGGATGAAAGCCTATGGTATACCTATTGCTGAAGCAGCAAAGTTAAATAAAAAGCAGGTTTTAGAGAGAAAAGATTTTGTACAGCTTCCCAATTTATCAGAGATTGAGAAACTTAAAGGTCGCGTTTCTGCTGCCGAAGGCCACGTTGGAGATTATCGTGATTTGAATGACTTAAATTATATAAAATTGCATGGCTCATACGGCTGGTTATCTGCTGACGGTTCTGATGGAATGATTTTTGGAAAGAATAAGCCTAGAGATTTGGAAAAAGAACCATTGCTCGCTTTCTATTTGTGGCTATTTAGAGAGGTATTATGTAGAGATGGAGCAACATTAGTGGTTATCGGATATAGTTTTAGGGATAAGCACATTAATGATGTTATTTTGGATGCAGTGAAAAATTATCATCTGCGTTTGGTTATAGTTGGAAATATGAAGAAAATCAAAAATCAATTATGTTATTCACAAGATGATTCCGGAGTGAAAAAAGAATTAGAGACTAAAGCAATATGGGAAGCTAGGGTTGCGCAATTTGATAAAAAGTTAGTCGATATTTTTGAAGATACAAATGACGGAAATTTGAATACTTTTGCCGAAGATTTGTTAAATAAGCTATCCTAAGATACTGCTATTGTAGAACTTTTCGTTGAATCAAATTTCATTATAAAGCTTTCTGCTCTCGTTTTTTAAGTTCTTCATCATAAGCCTTATTAAAAGGCAGGTAATGAATATCTAAATTGACATATTTATTTTGTCCGACTGCATTAATCCATAAATCAACATTAACATCGTCTTTTTGATATTTTAAAGTGTAAGCTCCAGGCACATCTTTGCTGTCCTCTTTTACAATAAATTTATAATTTTTCTCAAGACTTTCTTTAATTTTACCAAGTAGGTCATCTGCATTCCCAAACATTACGTCAAAATTGACAGAAACATTATTCAACTTATCGTCCAAAAAATTAAAATCAGTTCCTGCCGGAAAGTCATAAAGCATTATCCTAGACATAAAAAAATCCTTCGATCTATCAGCATATTCCTTGTCTAGCGGGACATTATTTATTGCAATCGCTCCATACTTTTTAGCAAGCCAATCAAAAAACTTTGGATTTGATGCGTCAGCTAAATACTCATCACCAGTTAGTAGTTTTTTACCAACAACATTTTCTACTTCTGCAGATGACATTCCAAATTTTGTACCCAAAAACGCCTCAGGTTGCTTAGAAAACGAGCATCCAGTGAATAAAAGCAATGAAACTAATGCTACTATTTTTATTTTCATAAAAAATTTAAGACAAAATCAACAATAAAAATATGCACTTTTTATAGGATTTTTGCAATCGTAACAATGAATTCAGCCTCTAATACTTTGTTTTAATATAAACTCCTGTCTTTCCAGAACATTGCCAACCTTGTTTATTTTTATGAGGATTCAATTTACTATCCATACTACTTCTATGGAAAGTCTTCCTGCAGAAAGGACATTGATAAATATATTTTATCGTAGACCCAAAGCTGGACGAACGTGAGCGGCTTGGTTTAAGTAGCTTTGCAAAAGAGTAATTACTACTTTTCTTCCGTTTTGAGACACCCAGAATATCGCGATCATAGCTTAAAACTACTCCACCAGGATTTAAAGGAGCTGACGGCAAAAATTCTATACGATATTTAGGGGTGAAAGTTGTGGTTGTGGCTATAGCATTAATAATACGGTCAGTTCTAAAAGCTCGGATGTCTGCTGTATTATGCTTTAACGAATAAAGCAATAAATGGTTATCTGATGTACGCCTGAGAGAATATGGCTCAATCAAATATGTATTTTGTGCTCCATCTTCACGATGATAAATTATTTCCACACAGAGATAATTTGCTGCAGCAAAACGAATTCTATCCAATAAGTTGAACTGTGGAGCGGCTGCACTAGAATTTATTAAACCAATATCTGATTGATCAATAACAGTGCCTGCTTGTACTGGTATTGTTGTATGTATTCTAACGAGAGGAGATGTTGGGCTTTCTAGCCAATTAAAAAAATCCGGTAATTCATTCCAGAAAGATTCAAATGGAGGTAACGCCTGCAATTGATGGTTCAATTGATCAACCCATCCTCCTTGGCATTCATCTTTATGTTTTTGCAAAGCGGAATATGTTGGCATTTCAATGCCTTTAAATTCACATTTCTTCCGCAAGATTCCTTTTATCTGCATCGCTCTTTTTTCAGACTCCGGACGGCGATAAAAATTGATAACATCATACAGATCGCGCGGACGTGTGCGTTCTGCAAGTGCACGTATCTTCTCAGCAAATACTTCTTCATAGGAATAACATTGAATATGAAATCCGTCCTGAGGTAAGTCGCTATATGCATGGCTGATTGAGTTGATGATTGTTGGTGCAACTACAATTTCATCAACGGAGAGATCAAGCTTAATGCGCGGCATGGCATTTTTTGATTGAGATGTGGCAGGCCCTTTATAAAATAAGCGCCCCTGACATGACATTTTCCCGCGTGGGTTTTCATAAACATCAAATATCATTCGATCTGGTGGTATTTCAATGCCAGAAAATTCATAAATCCACTTGCTTATGTCACTAAAAGTCTTCAATAAAAAATCAGCATTTATGTGGCTTTCATCGCGTAATGTAAAATCTAAATCTTCAGAAAATCTGTAGGTATCGAAGTAACATTTTTTTAAGCATGTTCCTCCTTTAAATATCCATGAATTAGCAATTATTGCATGATTATTAATACCAGCAAGTATCCACCCCAAAACGTAATCCTTTTCAATTACATGTGGTGTGAGGCTGTTGTTTGTTGCACTTTCTAGAATTTCTCGCTTAGGTATCATAATTTTCCTTGATATTTATAGGTACAAAAAGACGCCAGTTCGTAATCAGGGCACCACCCTTAAGTTTTGGATCTAGATATGCATTTCCTGTTGTTAAACGAGATTTACATAACTTGGTTATTGAATGCTCCTTACCAAGTTCATGCTCAGATAGAAATCCCAATCGTTTAAATACAGCCCCATTATTGAGTTTTTCGGCATAGTTACCAAGTTGTTCAGGGTTAAAATGCGAGCTTTTTAGGTATTCTTTAAAGCAATCCATTATGTGCTGAATCCCCCCGCCTAATTGTGGGTCATAAAGCATATCAATAATAGTTTTATGAGGATCTGAAATCAAAATTTTCTTTTCTTTCAGCCAAATAATTTTCGTGCCAAAGGATAAGGCATTATTAATTCTTGTGAGAGCAAAAGGAACACCATGAAACTGTTGTGTTTTCTTAGGTATAGCTCGCTCAGTTATAACGCAAACATCTCTAAAAAGTTGCTCAGTAAAATCCCAGTATTCTGCTGCAGACCAACCACCAATGTAGCAGGGAGCAAAAAGTTCTGGCACAAGTATCCAGGCATCTTCAAGAGCTCTATCAGTTGAAGCCTCAATAGGCACTAGAGCATACAATCCACGCTGGATTCTAGTGAGCCATCCCTGTGTCGCCCACCTTGCCAGCCTTTTTGCTGCCTCAATATTAGATACCTCAAGTATTGCTGCAGCATCTGCCACCCTAAATATCTCACCTGCCTTACGGATTATTTTACCTAATTGTTCTTTTGACTTTGCCATAAGTTATTGTAGTATACTGTAAGTGTGGTAATTATCATCTTTATGGTGTTTTCTACATTTAGAATATACTATTTTAGAAAAAAAGTATAGTGAAAATTATAAGGAGACAAATTCAATCCTGTAAATCTAACCCTTTTTCTTTAGGAATTCCGGCTTTAGCATGATTGTGGCCTTGCCTATGCGGCATTCCACCTCTTCTTCGTCCTCAACTATTTTGATGTTTTTGACCACGTCGCCTCTTTTCAGCACCATCGAAGATCCGCCAACTTTGAGGTCCTTAATTATCTGAACGCTGTCCCCAGTCTGCAGCACCACGCCATTACTATCCTTAATTTCCATAGGTATTTGTTAAAATATTAATAATCACATCAATATTTTTTATCATCTTCCGCTTATTTAGTGATATAAACGTAAAAATTACTTTGAAATCCATTCAAATCTATCCATTCCACTTAAGTCAGCACCAAAACGTGCATTTGAGAAATATTCTATCCATGTTTTTTTATCAAACTTGTTAGTAGCTTTTATAAGTATACTTCTGCGCAAACAATAATCTGATAATTCTACATTTTTAAAAGATTTTTCATTATGGCCTGGTTTGTTTTTAGGATCACCATGAACATTTTTACTTCTAACATTATAAGTATCCCTAACAGCATCAAAAATTTGTTTTCTTTCATCTGTAGAATTACCCAAAAGCCATGCAACATTTAATGGAAGCCTAAAACTAATGTCGGCATTGGTGTTTTCTTGAAAAAGAAATTCCAATGCCGAGGATATTTCGACAGTACGAGTAATGAAAACAGGGATGCCAAAATCATTCCCAAAATTAATGTTTAATGGATAGTTTTTTGAAACAAGTAATCGATTTTTCAACCATGGGTCTATATTTTCAGATAAATCATTTACATTTAGTTTATCGCTCAAAATATGGCCAATTTTTTTAAGAGGTTCAATGATCGTTTCGACGGGTATTTCCTTAAAATGAGAGTTGATTGAACGAAAAAATAATAAATAAATTTCTGTGCTCCATGAACTGCCTTGTCCATTAACATTTTCAGACCACTGAAATGGAGCTTTAACTTCTCCAGAAGATAAAATATTGAGAAGTAACACAATTGAGTCTAATGAACCTAAACTCTCAGAATTATTCTTAATTATTTCTTTTTCAAATACATATGGAAAACGAGCCAAAGTGTTCTCAATTTTCTCTGAGCTACCAAAAAAAACCAAAGAATTTCGTATGACAAATTCTCTTTCAGTACCAGACATCCGTCTGATTTTAAACAATCCAACCTCGATTTCATCCACATCACCATTGCTAAGGCCGAAAAGCCAACCCATTTTAAATTCTTTCATAAATAATTCTCAAAACTAAGATAATTTTTGGCCCGATACTTAAAAAAATGCTTAAGTAAGCCAAAACATGGTGGGGCATTGGGACGAGTTGACCCTGAAATCAAAAGGTTAGGGTTCGAACCGTCGACCAAATGGTCGAATTTAGCTGATCATAAATCCTGGAAGATGAATTTGCAAAAACCTTACAGCTCAGGATGAAAATCAATTTCCGTAAGCGTGGAAACGATATTTTGCACATAATTATCTAAGATCTTTTCATCTAAGACCGTATCATTAGCAAATGATGCATTAGGTCCACCCATAACCATTGCAAGGTTAATCAAAAAGCGATTCTTAAAAGAATTTTTCGTGAATTTAATTTTAGGGCTAACTATGGAGCTATTAAATTCATTTTGCACAAAAGCTTTAAAAAGTATTGTGATGTTACCACCTGTATACGAAGAATATGCATCCATGCTTTGGGAAAATAATGCTTCAAAAGTATCTTTTACACGTTTTAAATGTTTTTCAGGATTTTGTTCTTTATCAACAGATTCAAAATATACAGTTGATAAATAAAATATAATAACTCTTTTCAACTCTTCATTGAAAACTTTCAATTTTTGATCATCAAAAAAAGTTTGCGCTTTACGTTGAATAAAATAAATGCCGAAATACAAGCTTACCAAAACTACGCCATCAATTACACTTCGCTGAATTTTATAATTTGAAATAGTTTCAAACTCAACAATCCATTTATCAGTCGTGAACACGGAAGTTCCATTATATATACTGGCAGCTATTTTTGAAGCAAAATTATCGATTTGGTCTTTAGTCATATTTTAATAAATTATGAACATCATTATTTATCCATGTTTTTTTCTGGTGGGCCTGGATGGGATTGAACCATCGACCAATCGGTTATGCATCTCACTATCGCTTTCGCGACCCTTTTCAGGTTTGTAAGCTGGACTATCCCTTTTCCTAACTTGGTAATCCCTCCCCGGGGAGGATTTTTATCAAATTAGGAATCTACCGTCTAGTCTCTACACCTTCCTCGTTGACGAGGCTTGGCTCGGGATTACCATTTGTGCGTGTGCACAAGAAGGCTTCCCCGAATTTGGCAGAAATTCACATGGAAATCGCTCTCCATGCAGCCCTAAACGCATAAAGCATTCGGAGTTTTGCTATGCCCGCTTTTGGCGAGCGCCGCACTCCGTTAAGCTCCGTGCGTGTTAAGCCGACTGCTCTAACCACTGAGCTACAGGCCCAATTGTGAAAGATCCACCATGTTCCATCTTAATGTGCGCAATCCGTAAGCGAACCCACTTACCAGCGCACCTAAAAGATCACAAGCGACATTGTAATATAGGCGACTCAATCTAACAAACCAATCGCACAAAAAAACGCCACTTTTTTCAAATGGCGTTTTTAAATTTCTAATTCCTATTTATTTAACCTCTTTTTTACCGCTTGTGCTTCCTGCGGCTATAGCTCTTGCCAGCAAAGACTTCTTGCGGGATGCATTGTTCTTATGCAAAACATTCTTCTTTTTGGCTGTATCAATCGCGGAATAAGCTTCAGGCAACAGTTTTTTAGCCTCTTCAATATTAGTCTTGCTCAAAGTTATAACTTTCTTGATGTAAGTCTTAACCTTTGAACGTGTGGATTTGTTGCGCTCCAAGTGACGTAGGGCTTGGCGAGCCTTCTTTTTTGCTGACTTTATTACTGGCATGTGAGGTATTATTTAAAAAATTGCTTGTCTAATATAAAAAAAGTTGAGCCGCATGTCAATGGAAACCTCTGAAAATCATCCCGCACAGAAAATTTTCCGCCCGATTTAACCACTTTCCCTAAAAATAAATTTGACAAGTCGCAGGATTGGTACTATCATACACTCCTTTTTCTACATAGATTAAGAAAAAGCAAGTGTAATTGCCCAAGAATCGATTGATAATAATTTTGTAATACATTAGACCGTACTTGGTTCTATACACCGGACATCCCTTCTAAAATTAATTTATTATATCCCTAAGCAATCTCCCTATGAAAACGTCAGGAATCAAAAAAACATCCGCATTGGCGGTACTGGTTATGCTCTCTATGAGCTTAATTCAATCAGCTTCAGCTGTCGTTGGTAGCGGTATTAGCCCACTCAGACCGGTGTTTCTTGCCCTTGGTACTTCTCCGGTTTTATCAAACACATACGTTGTAAATTCTAATTACGTACTTGGAAGCAACGGGGTTCTTCCAGCAATTCACTTTGAATTGAATACAGGTTCTTACGCCCAGGTTGATGTTTATCAGGTTGGCGGATCTTTAGTTAAGAACTTACTTACTCAAGTAAGCCCAAGCGCACCTTTAAGTGCCGGAGCTTCTGAAATTCAATGGAACGAACCTACAACTGTTGGAACATTCTATTTTAAGGTCCACGTTCAAAACACCATGAATGCCAGTGATTATCAGGATTATACAAGTGGCAATGTTTATGTAACAAATGCAGCCAACACTCCACGCATTACTTATGTATATGCTGATACTCAAACTTTTAATCCGGTAACAAGCTACACTACAATCCATTGGGGAATTAGCGGTAATCAAAATGTTTACGCAACTTTGAGGATTTATCCTAAAAACGACTTTCTAAATATTGTTAAATCATTCGACACCGCGAACGTAGGACAAGGCGACTATCTTACAGTTTGGAACGGAAAAGACAACGATGGTAATTATGCGCCAGCTGGAACATATATTGGAGAATTAAAAATCTACACGGTCGGAACAACCGCTGCAGATACAGGTACAACTGCTCAAATGAATGTTGTATATGCCACTCTTCCTATAGTAACTGCCCCTAATGTGAATTCATTAAGCATTACTCCGGCAACTTTCAATCCAAGCAATAGCGAACAGGCTACAATTTCTTTTGGTGTTGATAAGTCTTTTGATTACGCAACCGTAAGAATTTACGACAGTGCCAGCGTTTTAAGAAAAACAATTACTACAAGCGCAAACCAAAATAGCGTTAACTGGAACGGTAAATACGATAATGGAAGCATTGTTAACGGTACTTACACTGTTGTAGTTTCTGCTACAAGCAACGCTAACGGAACCGGCAATTTAAAAACAGGAAGCGTAAATGTTAACTATTACACTTCTTCTGTAACTCCAAGTATTACAAGCCTTTCCGTAAGTCCAAATCCATTCAACCCAACTACTCAAAGCACAAATATCTATTACACACTGGATAATCCTGGTTATGTAACAGTTCAAATTGCTTCTCCATACGCTAAAACACTTCTTAACAACGTTTACAAGACTACAGGAACTCAGACTCAAAACTGGGATGGCCGTGATGTAAACGGTAACCGTGTTAGTGATGGAACTTACGTTGCAACCGTACAGGTTAGAAATACCAACAATGTAGTTACAGACACAGAAACGGTAAACGTTCAGGTTAATTCAACCGGCAGCACCGGCACACAAACCGGCACTATCATCAAAAACCTGACAATCAATCCTGATATCTTCAACCCAAATAATCAGACTTCAATTGCTTATTACCAGGTTGTAAAACAGGCCAATGTAACAGTTCAGATTATTGATTCAAGCAACAATGTAGTAAGAAACTTGGTAAGTAATGTTACACGTTACCCAACTCCAATTCCAGCTTCAACAATCTACATTCCTTACTATGGAACAGGTAATTATAACTATTCCGATACCTGGAATGGCCGTAACGACTACGGAAACATTCTTCCGGATGCAGTTTATCGCTTTAAAATAAGCGCTAACTCCACTGACGGACAAACAGACACTGAAACAGCTTATGTACAGGTAAACACCAACAATACGGTTATTGGTTTCCCAACTAACGTAACTTGCGCCGGATATATTGACGTTACAGTTAACAACCCATACTGCCGCGCTATTCAGGAAATGAAAAACCTTGGTGTATTTAATGGCTACAACGACAATACTTTCGGTGCTTACCAACAAATCAACCGTGCTGAAACCGTAAAAGTTGTACTTTTGGCCTTAGGTTTATCAACCAACTATTCCGGTGCAGCTTTGAATTTCTCTGATATTTACTACAGCAATGCTTGGTATATGCCTTACCTTCGTTCAGCTGTAAGTTACGGTATTATTCAGGGATATCCGGATGGAACTTTCCGTCCTGATCAAACTATCAATCGTGTTGAATTATTGAAGATTTTCTTGAAGGCTTCAGGCGTTTCTATGCCTTACTGCTCAACTACACCTTTTGTGGACACAGTAAATAACAGCGAAAACCGTTGGTATATTGACTTCGTTTGTTTCGCTAAGAGCTACGGTTTAATGCATGATGATGGAACAGGCCGCTTTAATCCTGCCGCTCCAATTACACGTGGAGATGTTGCCGATCTTTTCTACCAATTCAGCAATCGTGGATTCAAAACTTCTACACCTACAGCAAATAACTATGTAACTCCAACGACTTACAACTACCAACAACCGGCTCCGACTTACTACGTGCCACCTACTTACAATTATTCCGCCCCGGCGCCAAGTTATCCATACAACAATTATGGGTATAATTACAACTACTAATTTGTAAAAAAGACGCTATACTAAACTAACAGTCGACTGGTAAAACGCCATGGAAGAGCTCCTTTAATGACAAGGGGCTCTTTCTATATCTGCAAAAATTTGTCAGAGTTTATTCAACGTGATAAAATCGATTCAATCAATAACAAACAAAAATATATGTCAAACAAAAAAGGCGGATTATTATTTGGAGTAATTGTGGGAACCATCCTGGGCGTTTTATTCGCGCCCAAAAAAGGAAAAGACCTTAGAGGCAAATTGAAAAAAGAGTTTGAAAGCGGTGGACTTGGCACAGAAACTTTAAAAGAAAATTTTACCGCGATGGGCGAAGATATTGCGCAAACTGCGCAAAAAATTTATGAAAAACCGGAAGTTCAAAAAAATGTAAAAAAAGGCAAAGAATACCTGAAAGAAGTTGGTAACTCCGCCAAGGAACAACTGGAAGAAGCCGGCCTGTACGATAAAGGAATGCAGAGTTTTAACCAGGCCAAAGAGCAAATCCAGCATGGCTTTACAGTCGTAAAAAAGAAAATCGGCGAAGTCCAACACGAATTCGAGGATATGAAAAACGAAATGAAACAAAGCGAAATGGCGCAGGGGAAGGCTTCCAAACCTCAAACAAAAAAAAGGGGAGCGGCCAAGGCTGCAAAGGGAAGGGCCACGAAGGCTTCAGCTAAAACTTCAAAAAAGGCTCCCGGGGCTTCAGCAAAAAAAAACGCTTCAGTTCGCTCAGGCAAGAAGAGGTAGGCAGGAAAAGCCCCTATTAGCATAAATACCAGCAACTCGCCTGGTGTAAATTATAATTGACACTGAAGTGGCATTCGGTGTAAATTGTAATTGACACTGAGTTATTTAACCATTGAATATGGCTTCAAATAAAGAAAAAATCGTAAATTTCCTGAATGAGCAAATTGCTCAGGCTGACTTTCGAGCGCAAGCCTATGTTTTAGATGAGGAGAACAAGCGTAGACCTCAGCGGAGCGTTTTTGTGAAAGTAAAATCGTATCTTGATAATTTTTTGCAGGGCAATGTTGCAAATCGTTGGGTTACTCTTACGGGACTTCGTGGTGCCGGTAAAACTACGGTATTGTCCCAGTTATTTAGCGATACAAAAGGCAAAGATGTATATCGTCTTTTTCTTTCACTTGATCAAACAAGTCAAATACTTGGTGCGCCCCTGCATGAGATAATTTCTACTTATGAGGATCTTATAGGAAGGTCTCTTGAAAGCCTTGATAAGCCACTTTTGCTGTTTCTTGATGAGGTTCAATATGATTCTAAATGGGGGATCGTTTTAAAAACTATTTTTGATCGTTCAAATAAGGTTTTTATATTTGCCACCGGTTCTGCGGCGTTATTGATGAATATTAATACTGATGTGGCCCGTAGAGCTGTTTTTGAGAAACTTTTCCCTCTGAGCTTTACTGAATATTTGAAGATAAAGATGCAGAAGTACGAGGTAAAAGGCCTGGGTCAGGAAATAAGAAATGCATTATTCTCAAGCAATACCGGGAAAGAGGTTTATGAGAAGCTTAATGGTTTGGAAAAGAAAATTAATGAATATTATTTAGGGATAACAAGACATGAATTTGATAAGTACCTTAATTATGGCTCATTGCCTTTTATGGTCGCTTCGAACAATGAAGCGATTGTTTATGATCAGATCAATAAAACACTGGATCGTGTAGTGAGTGGCGATATCGTGAGTACAGGGAAATTTTCATCTGAAATTATTTCGAAAATCCCTGGAATTTTGTATGCGGTAGCGGATATGGATGCGTTTAATTTTAAAACAATTTCGGATAATTTTGGTATCAGTCGACCGAAAGTCATGGAGATATTTGATTTGTTGGAGAATACGGAAGTTTTGCATAGGATATATGCACATGGTTCCCATCTAAATCAGGTTGCCAGTGCAAGAAAACCATCGAAGTTTCTGTTCTCATCACCGGCATTTCGTGCCATGTACTACAAAATGATTGGCAATATTATTTCTCCGGAGAATGCGAAAGGTAAGTTGCTTGAAGATTTGGTCGCGATGTATTTACATAGGATTTTAAATAAGAATCCCGGGAAATCTTTGACTTATGATGCCGCACAGGGTGGTGCCGATTTTATTCTTGGAATGGGTAATCAGAGAATTATTATTGAGGTCGGCGCAGGTAAAAAAGATTATCGCCAGGTAATCGCGACGGCGAAGAAGTTTAAGCCAAATTACAGTTTGATTATATCTGAGGAAAATTTAGAATATTCAAAGGAATTTGAGGCGGTAAAAATTCCTTTAAGAATTTTCCTCTTGGCGTAGAAAGAACAACCTACCCTCGCAGCTTCTTCATCATCTCCACACGTTTCTGGATGAGTTCATCCGTTCCAACGTCTTTGCGATAGAATACCGGCCCTTTAACGGAGGCGCAGGCACTTTGGGCAATCTTTTCCGCTTCGGCGATCGTATCCGCAATACCGACCAATGCAACAGCCCTGGATGAACTTAAAATCAGTCCTTCATCGGTCTGATCAACCGAAGCATAGTACAGATTAACACCATCCGGAATTTTTCCAATTTCAATTTTTTTGCCTTTGACCGGTTTTTCCGGATAACCTTCCGGCACGATATATTTGCAGACTGTAGCCTTATTCTCGAACTCGACTTTCAAATGATTAAGATCACCGTTTATAACCGCCTGGCAAACCTGAACAAAATTTGTTTTTAAAATCGGCAACACATTCATGGCTTCCGGATCACCAAACCTGGCATTGTATTCAATCAGCCGCACGCCATTTGCAGTGGCAATAAATCCACCATACATAATTCCTTTAAAATACGCGCCGGTTTCCTGAAACAGCGCACGAGCCACTTTTTGGGTGATATTCCGCGCCTCTTCAAGGTCGGACGCCTTTAAAAATGGGAGCGAGTGATTGGCATCGCCGTAAGAACCCATTCCACCGGTATTTGGCCCAAGATCGCCATCATAAGCGCGTTTATGGTCCTGAACCGCTGGCATTTCCACCGTGTGCAATCCATCACAAAAACTCATCAAACTAAATTCCTGGCCAATAAATTTTTCTTCGATCACCACTTTTTCCGCAGCCTGCAGGCATTCCTGCGCATAAGCCACACCTTCTTTGATCGTTGCCAAATGCTCTCCGGAAACTTTTACGCCCTTGCCGCCCATCAAAACATCAGCCTTCACCACATAATTGCCATCAAGTTCTTTCATAAAATCTTCCATGGATTTACCCACGTTTGCGCCATCCTCGGTACGGAAAACTTTAAAAAACGGATTTCCCGGAATCTTATATTTGGCTACAAGATCACGCGTAAAAGACTTGGAAGATTCCAGCCTCGCCACAGTTTGCAGTGGCGCCACAGAGTGGATTTCCTCCGCCAATAATAGATCAACCACTCCATCAGCAATCGGATCATCCGGCCCTACAAAGGCAAAATCCGGTTTGATTTTGCGGGCATAACTTTTAAGGTGCTCAAAATCCTCTTTGGTTTTATAGCCGCCAACTTCATAGTCCGCGGAAAGCTTTAAAAGACCCGGGTTTCTGGCTTTTCCATAGGTGAAAATTTCAGCTCCGCCCCTTTGCAAAGTTTCGGCAATCACGTGTTCACGGGCACCATTTCCAATTAAAAGAATGCGAGGCATTTGGACGAATTACGAATTAAGAATGGCGGACGACTATTAAATCAAAGTTAGTTGTTCATCTTTAATATCATCGCCTGAATCACCCACGTTTTCAGCTTTTTGCATTGCGCCACGGGTTGCTTCGGCCTTATCCAACAGCTCCTTTGTAACTTCCGGAGTTGGATATTTACCGTTCATACAGGCATGACAGAAGCCGGTAATTTTAGGATTTCCTTCCTGGGCGGAATCCAACAAATCCTGCATATCCTGATAAAACAGCGCATCGGCGCCAATCACTTTGCAGATTTCATCAGTCGAAAGTTCATGCGCTACAAATTCATGTTTTGACGGCAAATCAACACCATAAACACAGGGACTGATTAGCGGAGGTGCGCATGAAGCAAAATACACGTTCTTGGCTCCGGCATCACGCACCATTTGAATAATTCTTTTTGAAGTATTTCCACGCACAATCGAGTCATCAACAAGCAAAACATTGCGATTTCTAAGCTCCAATTTGATGGTATTCAATTTATAATGAATGGATTTTTTGCGGATCTCCTGGCCCGGCATAATAAATGTTCGCCCAATATAGCGGTTTTTAACCAGACCTTCACGGTACTTTACGCCCAGCTCCTGCGCCAATGGCAAAGCCGCACTTCTGGAAGAATCCGGCACGGGAACCACCACATCAATATCCAGATTTGCTTTTTTAATTTTTTGAGCCAATTTTACGCCCATGCGCAAACGTGTTTTATACACACTCACATTGTCCATAATCGAGTCGGGGCGGGCCAAATAAACGTGTTCAAAAATACAGGGAGCCCACTTTGGCTTGGCAAGATTCTTGCGGTGCACATTGCGCTTCATATCAATAAAAATCACTTCACCGGGCTGAATATCACTCACAAAATCAAAGCCCAAAGTATCAATTGCCACTGTTTCAGAAGCGATAATGTATTCCTGCATCAGATTATGATCGCGCTTTCCAAATGCCAGCGGACGAATGCCATAAGGATCCCTAAAAGCCAACATACCGTAATCAGCAATCAAAGCAATTACGCAATAACTGCCTTTTAGACGCTTAAAAACGCTTTCCATGGCTTCAAAGATTTTTTCCGGAGTCAAAACTGTGGTTTTAATGCCACGCAAAGCCGTTGCCAAAACATTTAACAAAAGTTCGGAATCGGATTTTGTATTTAAATGACGCAAATCAACTCTTAAAACTTCCTGTTTAAGTTCATCATAGTTGGTTAAATTTCCGTTGTGGATCAGCGAAAGTCCAAAAGGGGAGTTAACATAAAAAGGCTGAGCTTCGGCCGCATCATTGCTTCCTGCTGTTGGATAACGCACGTGCCCGATGCCCATATTTCCACGCAAACGCATCATGTTTTTGGTGTGAAAAACGTCACGAACCAGGCCATTACCCTTTTTCAGGTTGAAATGGTCTTCATAGGTCATAATTCCCGCGGAATCCTGCCCGCGATGCTGCAAGCCGGTCAACCCATCAAAGAGCTGTTGTGCCACAGGTTCATTGGCCATAATGCCGAGAATTCCACACATAGTTTAGATAATTAGTAATTAATAATTAGTAATTAGGAATGTTTGCTTTCTACATTCCACACTGCCTGTTTCATTTTTCCTTCATCCTAAATCCTGCTTCCTCTTCATCGCTCGCACCATATTTTCCATTAAACAAGCCACGGTCATTGGCCCGCAACCACCCGGAACAGGAGTAATAAACGAAACTTTTTTACTGACATTTTCAAAATCGACATCGCCACAAAGTTTTCCCTCTTCATTGCGATTCATGCCTACATCAACTACAACCGCGCCTTCTTTAACCATGTCCGCGGTTATCAGTTTAATTTTACCCACAGCCACAATCAAAATATCGGCATTTTTCGTATTTGAAGCCAAATCTTTAGTCCTGCTATTGCAAACAGTCACAGTCGCACGCCTGTTCATCAACATTACGGCCATCGGTTTTCCCACAATATTGCTGGAGCCAACCATGGTCACATTTTTGCCCTCAACCGGGATTTTATAGTATTCCAGAAGCCGGATAACACCCATTGGAGTGCACGGAACAAGTTCTTCAAAATCTTTACTCAGGAACATTTTTCCAAGGTTGTAAGCCGTAAAACCGTCCACGTCTTTTTTAGGATCGACCGCTTTAACCACATCCGGCTCATAAACATGTTTTGGTAGTGGCAACTGCACCAAAATGCCCTGAATTGCGGGATTTTCATTCATTTTGTGGATCATCTCGATCAAACTTTCAGTCGTGACTTCTTCCGGATTCAATTTTACCAGTTCCGAATCGATGCCGACCACTTCCGAAGCCTTAACTTTTTGTTTAATGTAAGACAAAGAAGCCGGGTCTTCTCCAACCAAAATAATCACCAATTTAGAATTCACACCCTGCTTTTTTAAACTTAAAACTTCCCCGTGGAGATTTTGATAGATCTCTGCGGAAACTTTTTTTCCATCCAGGAGTTGCATGGAATTGCGGGTGGTAAATAAAAGCTTTTTTGAGGAAAGCGCTTAGATCCTAACACGCTTTTTAGAGGATTACAAGCCAGATTTTAGGCTTTTCCAAAACGAAAGTCGGCGAGTTCTTTCCAAATAAGTTCCGCGGTATCTTCCATTTCCGGCTGAACCTGAATAACCTTCCAACCATATTTTTTCGCCAGATTAAGCAGATTTCCCGCCACTTTCTGAACAAGTGGCTCGTTTTGCTCATGTAGATGATGTTTTTCCTGAGCACGCAAATCGCGCTGCCCAATAAGCAAAATCGCCAAATCTTCACGCAGCAAGTCTTTATTCAGGTTTTCGCTCCAATTTAAATCCAGTCCTTTGGCCGTTCCCCAAGCGATTCCGGTCCCGATATAATCTTCCGCAATTACAATTTTGCCATCCGCCAACATTTTTTTTAGCGTTGGTTCAAAATCTTTACGATTCTGCGTAAAAAGAGTTTGCAATTCCGCCTCGGTAATCGGCTGTTCTTGGCTTTCTCTTAAGATTTTATTGATCTTCGGACCGGTCGGCTCCAAATCATAAATCGGATATTTCAAAAGCACCACGTCAATATTTGCACGCTTGAGTCTTTCCACAAGCCTTGCCGCCTGCGTGGATTTTCCAATGTTATTGATGCCGTAAATGGTAATAAATTTTCCCTGCATCGTCGATATTCATAAAAAATAACAATTGCCGCATTTACAAATCTATCCTGCAAACTTTATTGCGCCTGATATCCGCCAGTACTCCCAAACCCGCCACGACTTGGCTTTTTCATCTCGGCAACCTCATCAAACTCAAACTTATCAACACGCACAAAAACTCCCTGAGCAATTTTTTCGCCACGCGCAACCGTAACCGGCACATCGGTAAAATTATAAACCTGAACGTGAATTTCATCATCCGGCCCACAATAATCGTGATCAATAATTCCCAGTCCATGCGGAGTCAGCAAGCCCTTCTTTTTAGGAAGAGAGCTGCGCGAAGCGATCATCAACATGTATCCGCGCGGGACTTCCACAATAATATTTCCCGGAATCAAAGCCAATTTCCCCGGGGCGATTTCTGCATCAACACGCGCCAAAAGATCAAACCCAACCGCCCCATCCGTCTCATATTTGGGTAAAGGAAGCCCGCAGTCGATTCTTTTTAAAGTTACTTTCATAAAGGTGAGATTTTGAATTTAGGTCGGTAGGCGTTTTGATGCCAAGGTTTTCCGCCACCGCCAAATTACAGCAAAATTCCAGCGAGCTCAAGGTGAGCAGCCTCAAATCACAAAATCATGATATAAATAAAAAAAATCCCACAATGCAAATTCATCATGGGATTTTGAGTTAAACGGAATTAATTATTTTATTAAGACTTTTGGTGCATTGATCCTTGAATCAATAATTTTGAAATCTTTGGATTTATCGAAGGACCATACTGCGCCTCCTGTGAAAACTTGCACATTAAGAGAATAATTTCCAGGTGTAACAAAATTTCCATTTTCATCTCTACCATTCCACGTGCAGGTAACTTTTCCATTGGATCTAGTTAACAAGTTCCCCTGACCTGGGGCACCATCTTCACAAGCAAAAGTAGTAGTTCCTTTTTTATAACCATAAACCATAAAAGCTACATTTTTATTGTCATTTTTTATGTCTGCACTAAAAGTCACGCTTCCACTTCTTAAATCAAATGGATCCTTACTTATAATCAGGTTAGTGATTACAGGGCCTAGTGTCTTCGAAACGGGATTATTTGTTACCTCTTTAGTAGGTGCAAGCTTTAAATCTGAAGTTGCGGATGGTAGTCGTCCACCAAATGTATCATCCTTATAACCGCCGGGTAACATTCCCTTTAAATTGCTTCCGCTGTTTAGGGAAAGCATAATGACTACGGCAATGGCTGCGACACCAACGACTCCGCCTAATGCATATAAAAGATTTTTGTTTTTCATATTTTTGTAAGTAAAAAAAATTAAAATTGTTATTTACTGTGATTTACCAACTCCGACTTTAGCAGCTTCATAGCTGCGAGCTGGTTATCGTATTATGTTAACACAATACCCCCCCCCATACGTCAAGTGCGAAAAGCTGAGTTTTTTGCCTTGACTCATTTTATGCCGGAATTTTCTCTTCTTTGCTTGTTGTGAAATCGGGATTGGAGGTTGGATTGAAAATGTCTTCGGATTTTTGTGTTTGTTGAGTTTTAAGTCGAAAATTTTAATGATAAAAGTGGTTTAATTTTTTGGATGATTTTGAGTGCGGTCATGAAGCCGAAGAATTGTGTTTTAATATCTTGTTTGAGCCATTTTAGACTTGTTTTGTTTTTTATTATTTGAGAGAATTTAGTCTCAAAAGAGTCCGGGATTTTCAAAAAAACTTTCGCATAAGTTTTTAAAAAAATCACAGAAAAATAAAATTATTACTTAACGAAAAATTGATATGATTCAAACTGAAAAATTTTCAAGGGCTGCCACAGAAAAATCTTCCCAAACTGGCACAACAAACTTTTTAAAAATTACTGGCGCGCACTTTCTCACTCCGGCCGAAATCGAAAAACTTCCAAATAAAGAACTGCATCAAACAGCGCAGCGGTTCGGCGCGCAAAGCCGCAAAGCACAAAAAGAATTTGCCGCGTTTTTGCCGGAAATCAACAAAAGAAAACTATTTTTGGAACATAAATTTCAGACAATTTGTCATTATGCCGCAGTGGTTGGCGGGCTTTCGAAAAAAGCGGTTTTAAAAGTTTTGAAAGTGAATGAAAAGTTGCAGGATAAGCCATTGTTGCAAGCTTTAATTGCTGAGCAGGGCTGGAGCAAACTCGGCGTGATCAGTAATGTTGCAACAGTTGAAACTCAAGAATTTTGGAAAGAAAAGGTCGAAAGTATGAGCAAATCAACACTTGAAACGTTTGTGCAGGAGATGAAAAAGCAGGACGATCTGCTGAAAGCGGAGGAGCGTGATGGCGCTGATTGTAGCGAGGAACGTGGAAATGCGCCTGTTGCTAAGGTAGGAAAACAGTTTACAATCGATTTCGGTAATCCGGAAATTTCGGCTTCAGAAAGAGAAGAATCGGCGATTTTGGGAAAGTCCCCCGGGGGACTTTTCATGAATCAGGAAACAGGATTTTTGGAAAATGACGATGGGCGAGCTGAATCGCAACAACGAAACAACATGTCCTTCAAAGTCACGACCGATATTGAAAAACAACTCAGACTTTTTAAATTCAAACTGGAAAAAGAAAAAAAGCAGCCGGTGGATTGGAACGAAGTCATGCAGGAATTTTTAAAGATCGCAGTGCAAGCGCAGGAGCATGTGTGCGCACAAAAAGTTGCGGGGCAAGGTGCGAGCAAGCATGTGTGTGCGGAGCAGAAAGTTCCAAGCGCCCACACTGCTGAGCCAAGCGCAAAAGAAGGTGCGGGTGCGATAGGTGGTGTTCGCAAAATCAGCGCGCAAAAAAAAGCTAAAAAGCAAAAGCCGTCCCTCACCAAAGAAGAAATCCAAAAATCACTGCCGGAAAAATCAACGCGGCATATTCCGGCTCGCGTGCAGCGCTACATCAAGCAAATTTATCAGGAGATGTGCGGATTTCCTGACTGCAAACAACCCGCCAACATCGACCATCACACTAGAAGATTCAAACTCGTCCCAAATCACGATCCGGAATTCATTGTTTCACTCTGCAAAAATCATGAACGGCTGGCGCATCTTGGACTCATCAAAAACGAAGAATTTAATCCGAAATTTTGGGGATTAAGGCTTACAGCAGATGAAAACGAACCAAAGTTTCAGGTCGATCAAATCGTGAATGGATTCAGGTTGGCGCCGACCAAATCGTAAATAAATTCAGGGCTGCTGAAAGCCAATAATGGAGCAGTGAGCAGCTGGCGAGAGCTCGACGAAGGCTTATCTCAGGCCAAAGCTGACGCTTTGTAGCCGCATTGTGAACGAATTGGCATAGACTGGCAGTTTGCGCTCAAACATATTTCTGGCCACTTTTACATGCACAAGTGCCACTGATATGTTAAAATAACCGCGATCTTTAAAGCACATATTGCAACTATTAATGAAAAATAATTCCGCTACGCACGATAGGCATACTTCGACAGCAAGCAAAGCAAAATCTTCTTCAGCACAAGCGGGACAATCACCGTTTCCTAGAATCGACTTTGCAGTTGGCGGCCAAGCGGTAATAGAAGGCGTCATGATGCGCTCGCCGAATTTTGTGACCGTTGCCGTTCGCAAACTAAACGGTGAAATCAAACTCAAAGAAGAAAAATTTCAGGGGATTGGCGCCCGCATAAAATTACTGGGAATTCCTTTTGTGCGCGGAGTTGTAAATCTTTTTGAAATGATGATAGTTGGTATGCGCATGGTAAATTTTTCCGCTGCGGAAAGCATGGAAGAGGTCGAGGCTGACACCGAAAAGAATCCGAATAAGACCACGATGAATGCCGATGCAAATGCCCTGCAAAAAACGGCAGCAAAAGATCAATCTACGGCACAAACCTCCTCCGCCGGCGGCGTTATCTCCATCGTTCTCTCACTCGTTTTCGCGCTTGGGTTCAGCATTTTGTTGTTCAAATTTATTCCACTTTATATCACCGATTTTCTCAGCAAAAAATTTCCCACAATTAATGACAACTATCTTTTATTTAATTTTATTGATGGCGTTATCAAGACGACATTTTTCGTGGTTTATATTGGACTTTTGGGCTTAACCAAGAGCATGCATCGCGTTTTTCAATATCATGGCGCGGAACATAAATCCATTTTTACCTATGAAAAAGGCCTGGAATTAACAGTTGAAAATGCCAAAAAACAAATCCGTTTTCATCCCCGCTGCGGAACCAGTTTTATTATGGTGGTTTTTTTGTTGAGTATTTTTATTTATACTTTTGTGCCACGCCAACCTGATTTTTACATGAACTTCAGCCTTCGTTTGTTGTTTTTGCCTTTGATTGCCGGAGTTTCTTATGAAGTTTTAAAGTGGAGCGCCAAATATTCCGACCATTCTTTGGTTAAACTTGTAACTTTTCCTGGACTGATGTTTCAGCGCTTAACAACTCAGGAACCGGACGATCAGCAGTTGGAAGTGGCTTTAACATCTCTAAAAAGAGCGCTTGAACTGGAGAAAATCAAACTCACACCGGCTTTAGAAACCGCGGTCGACGTGGCATAAACTAAATCATAAATTCAAAAATTATGGACCTTAAAAACATCAATCTAAGACACTGGCTTCCTATGATTTTGGCCCTGACAATAGGCTTAATCGCCGTTGTGTATTATGTGATCAGCGGAAGAAGCAGCCTGGATGCCAACATGCGCCAGCTCGAAAAATCCAACCAGGTCGAAAAAACGACTTCAGCAGGCAGTAATACGATTTTAGTTAAATGCAAAAACGGAGAACAATACAAAATCATGTTCGAAGAAGGCCAAACCAATTTCCAGGATCTGGTCTACAACAAATGCGGCGCGCAGGGAGCGGAAAGCCAGCAATAAATCGTTTAAGCAGACTTCGCCGGCGAAAAGCAATTCTGTTGCTGGAGTTTTTATCCGCACAAAAGTTCACAATAAGGAGCATCAAAAAAAGAGAGCCCATTTCCGAGCCCTCTTTTTTAAATTTCAGATAAATCCTTTTCGCCTTCACCAATTAAACAACAACGCGTAACTCTGTGATTATTTCAACTCCGCCATAATCTTGCTAACATCCAAGCGAATGCCAGGCCCCATAGTTGTAGCCACACCAATATTTCTGATGTATGTGCCTTTAACGGTTGCAGGTTTTGTATCCACAATCGCCTTCAAGAAAGCCTTTAAGTTGTCTTTGATTTGATCTTCTGTAAAGGAAGCCTTTCCAAAAATTTGGTGGATTTGGGCTTGTTTGTCAGTTCTGTATTCAACTTTACCTTTCTTGATTTCTTTGATTGTTTTTGAGATATCCATAGTAACCGTACCAGCCTTTGGGTTAGGCATTAAACCTTTTGTACCCAAGATCTTGGCAACTTTTGATAAACTCTTCATGGCATCCGGAGTCGCAACCGCAACATCAAAATCCAAGAAACCTTTTTGAATTTCTTCAATCAATTCTTCCATGCCGGCCTTAATTGCCCCGGCTTCTTTTGCCTCTTTAGCTTTGTCTTCCTGTACAAAAGCGATCACACGAACATTTTTACCTGTTCCATGTGGAAGAGCAACGGTAGAACGAACCATTTGATCAGCATGAGTTGGATCAACTCCCAAACGAAGGTGAACTTCCAAACTAGGATCAAATTTAGATGTTACCGTCTTCTTTAAAAGCTCTACAGCCTGCGTTAAATCATAGCTGAGCTTTTGATCTACGAGCTCGGAAGCCTTTAGATACTTTTTTCCATGTTTTGCCATATAGAATTTGTTGCGTGGTGATAACGGCTTTCGAGGCCTCCCACAATTAAATATTTTAAATATTATTTCTTCTTGGTGGTTTCTTCTTCTTTGCGCTTATACTCGGCTTGGATCACGCCCCAATGATAGAGCCATAAAGGAAATCCAATCATAATTTGAGCGATGGAAATCGAAAATTCTCTACCAATGTTATTACGACGATTTTGTTCCTGCTGATCTTTTAATACCTGGTCACATTTTTGAACCTCTTGCGCAGTTGGTGTAATCAGTTTTTTGCCGGTTGTATCAGTTGGATCAGGATAAGATTGATCACATCCACCATTTTTCATACCCGGATAAGGAACAGGTGTACTGTAGATATTGTCATTAACCTGGAAAACGTAATTTTGAAGAACATTGTTAATGATCCCAACCAAGCCGATAACCAGAGTTATCAACCCAATCATCGCAACCAGATAAAGATAAATGTTGCGAATAATTCGATGACTTTTTTTACCGGGAGCTTCAATAGATTGAGATGCTGTAGCCATAATAATTAATTCTAATTATTAGTTTTTAACCGTTACACCCATACTTCTTGCAGTTCCGGCAATAATCTTCATGGCAGCGTTAATATCGCTCGCATTAAGATCAGGCATTTTTTTCTCGGCAATTTCTTTTACCTGAGCCATAGTAAGTTCACCGATTTTATTCTTGTTTGGCACTCCTGAGCCCTTTGGCAGATTCAAAGCCTTCAAAATAAGGACTGAAGCTGGAGGAGTCTTCATGATGAACGTAAAAGTACGGTCATCAAAAATGGAGATTTCAACCGGGATAATAGTATCGCCAACTTTTGCTGTAGCAGCATTGAATTGCTGACAGAAAGCCTGGATATTTACACCATGTTGACCCAAGGCCGGACCAATTGGAGGTGCTGGATTGGCTTTACCCGCAGGGATCTGCAGTTTCACCATTGTTAATAGCTTCTTAGCCATAGTGATTTTTTTAAGGTAATAATTGAATAAGCTTGGCGATATAAGGATGGTAGTCCTTCACGTAAGTCAGAGCATACACACTCGATCCCTTTTTGACAACTAAAAATGCATGATTTGTATTATCTAAATAATTGATATAAAACGACCCTTCGCCAAAACCGTTTGAAGCGTTTAAAAGGGCTCCGGCTTGAGCAGCAGCTTTCTGCTTTATTAAGCTGAAAACCTCGCCGGCCATTTCTTTATTTTGAAGATGGATTTCATAGAAAGTCGCCGCCCGCGCCACATTGTTTTTTAACAGATATTGCTGCAAAACCGGTACGGACAAAGAGTTTTGAAGATCGATCGTATCAAAAAGCATGCCGGTAAATGGGGCACGCTGCAGGGTAGTTTGAGCAAAACCCGCCTTTATTATCATGGAAAAGGTGATCTGCGGGCCACCGGCCTCTTGGTTTTGCAAAGCGGAAATCTGAGCGATTTGCCCGGTAGTAGTTTGCGCAGGAGCAACCTGGGCATTTTGCACATTCGCGGTTTTCGCGGTTTGCGCTAAGGTCGAAAGAGCTTGCGTTCCTTTAGTCTGCGCGTTTGCGCTTCCCTGAGTGGTCGCCGCCCCTACATCCAAAACATCCGCTTGAGAATTTTTTAAAACGGGCGTTTTTAAATAATCATCCACCAAAAGTTCCGAGCCGATGACAACCAATACTCCAGCCAAAAAAAGCGTGAATAAGTTGGATTTGTTCATGATTATTTCTTTTTGACCTGGGTGAAATCAAGTTCAACAGGCGTTTCACGTCCGAAAATGCTAATGAGAACTTTAACTTTACCTTTTTCTTCATCAACTTTATTGACAACACCATCGTAATTGACAAAAGGTCCATCCAAAATAATAACATGATCGCCAACCGCAAAATCGATTTTGAACTTTGGTTCATTTTCACCCATGTGTCTTTTAATCAGCTTAAATTCTTCTTCCGAAACCGGAACAGGTGTTGTACCGGAGCCAACGAAACCGGTTACGTTTGGTGTATTTCGAACTACATACCAAGAATCATCGGTTACAGTCATATCAACTAAAACATAACCCGGAAAAATACGTCTCTTTTCCTGTTTAGGCTCGCCTTTTTTGATCACAATTTGAGTCTCTTTTGGAACGACAACATCAAAAATCAAATCCTGCATATTAAGCGATTCAATACGTTGCAAAAGTGCTTCACGAACTGCATCTTCATAACCGGAATAAGTGTGAACCACATACCAGTGTCTGCCTGTACCTTTGGCTTGCTTTGCCATAATCTAAAGAAAAAGAAAATTAATTATTATTTTGTAGGAGTTGTAGCCGGAACAGCATCAACCTTAACTGACCCCGGAGCTATTGTAATTGGTGATCCCTCTGCGCTTAATGGAGTTGATGGAGCGGTTTGTTCAACCTGAGCCGGAGCTGGAGCAACTTTTGCAGCATAATCAACCAAATAACGATAACCTGTATTAAAAGTAAGATCTAAAGCACCCATTACAATGGCTGCAACTAAACAAAAACCCAAAACAATCAATGTCAGACGAATAGCCTTATTACGAGTTGGCCAGGTTACCTTTTTTAATTCCTGATAACTGTCCTGAAAATAGTTTTTAGTGGCTTCTATAAAACGTTTCATGTTGATTTAGACAAAAGAAATGATAGTAATTATTGAGACGACCACACCTTTAAAAAGCTCGGCCCAAACCCGAATGCCAGTATACAAACATCCCCCAAGCTTTTCAAGCGGATTTTAGAAAAACCGCTTTTTTCAAAAAAACTACGTGTTATTCAAGGAGAAAGGCCACGCCAACGCATGGACTAGCTGGTCGGATATTGTTGCGCGGCATTAAAACAAATCTTTACCGATAATACATCAACGCTTGGGCTAAATAAGCCCTAACTCTTAATATTCCACCTTCAAGTTGATCAACTTTTTCTTTTTTCAACGCCTTTTCTAAAGCTTTTAGACTTGCAATTAAGCCCATGCCACAATGTTCGTCTCTCACCAGATCTTGATCTACTCCACCAAGGATATTTCCTATTTCCATTTGGGCGACGAAGTACCTTTTTTCTTTAATTGCAGGCATTACTTCTTCTTCCATGACTTTTTTTATTACAAGCAAATCTTTTGGAGCATTTTCAAATGCCATAAATAATTTATTAGAATCCAAGCGCAATCAGGGGCCCATCCTACTAAAAACAAGTTAAATATACAAAGATTTTGAGAAAATAGCGTTTTGCAAATACTACGTCCTTGCCCACAGGTTTCTCCAAGTTTCCGGAGGGAATGGCTTCTTGGCGACATTGCGAGCGCAGCCGGTCGAGCATCATGATGCGAGACCTTCGCGGAGGCGTACATGGTAGCCGCAGCGAACAGGCGAAGCGTTCGCCAAGAAGCCATTCCCTCCGGAAAACCACCTGAAAAAGCTGTGAGCAAGTTTCGCGCTCTTTGCCTTTCACAAAGACCCATTGTCTGGTATAATAAATAGATTTATTAAGCGTATTTTGTCGGTATGCTCAAAAAAATAAACAAATTCTTGGTCAAATTGGCAATTTTTAGCGCAACTTTAGCGGTTGTATTAACTGCGAGTATGCCTTTAGCTTTAGCCGAAAACGCAAAGACCACCACCACTTTGCCTTTGCCAAGTATTTCCACGCCGGGCTACAGCGGCTTGCAGGCTCCGGCGCAAGGCAGTGCTTCCGCTCAAGTTTTTAGCTTAGCCTTAAGCGTTATCCAAAACGTGCGCTATCTTTTGGGAGCTGTTGCTGTAGGCTTAATCGTCTATGCCGGCATCAGAATGGTTATTGGCGGCGGAAATGAAGAAGTTTATACCAAGCAAAGATCGACCATCATTTACGGCATAATCGGCTTGGCGGTTGTTGGGTTTTCCGGAGATCTTGCCCGTATTTTCTCGGTTTATTGTGAAAACGGTAAGGACTTTTCCGGACTTGCCTGTACGCAGGGAGGCTTTTTAAAAGACCCAAATGCGATTATCCGTTCGGTGACTATTTTTGACCAAAAAGCCAAATTTATCGTAACTTTCATCAAATATCTTATTGGCGCGATTTCGGTTTTTTTCGTTGTCAGAAGTGGCATGCGCATGATTGCAATGGGCAGCGCGGAAGACAAAATTGCCCTGGATAAAAAGAACCTTGCTTATGGCGCGCTGGGCTTATTCTTGATTATTATTGCCGATCCGATTATCAACAACGTCTTCTACAAAGTTGATGTTACACGTTACCCCACTGTTGGAGGAGCGGCGCCATCATTCAATCCCGCTCAGGGCGTAAGTGAATTGGTGGGATTCACCAACATGGTTTTAAGTATCGTTAGCCCTATCGCCATCATAGCTCTGGTTGCGGGCGGCATTATGTATATTGCCTCCGCGGGCAATGAAGAAACTCAGGGGAAAGCCAAAAGAATCATTGTTTCAGCTCTTGTTGGAATTATTATCATGTATGGATCTTTTGCCATTGTGAGCACAATTATTTCCGGAAATTTTGGCACCAGCGGCAACGGACAAGTGACACAACCAACCGGCGGGACTCTGCCGGGTCAATAAAAATAAATTTTAAAATAAAAATGAAAAAGTTCGTCCAAAAAATTAGCGAAATTCTAAAAGAAACAGTTATTCCACTGTGTGGATTTTTGATTTTGGCCAGCCTTGTTTTGACCCTGACAGTTCCGGCAAATGCCCAAACCAATGCTCAGTCTCCGGGTGGAGTTTTAAATCAACTCGAAAACAATATTGGACTTCCCACTTACAACACCAACGCCAATGCCAACGCCTCGATTGAATCGGGCGCAAGCAACATCACAAGCGCCGTTTGGTATGCGATTGATTTTGCAAAATATGTAATGGGCACTATTGCCATTTTTATGATTATTGTTTCCGGAATTCGTCTGATTACCTCGGGCCGCCAGGTTGATCAGATCGCGGATAAACAAAAAGAAAACCTTAAATATGCGATTATTGGTCTGCTCGTTATTATTATTGCCGATCAGGTTGTAAAAGTATTTTGGGGCGCTCAGGGCGAGATTTATCGCAGCCAGGCGGAGCTTTTAGATGCGGCCAAACAGGGGACCGAAACCATCAAAGGCTTCTACAGTTTTATGGAATATTTTGCCGCCGCTTTGGCAATTTTGATGATTGTAATTGGAGGTTTCCGTTTGGTTATTGGCGCCGGCAATGAAGAAGTTCAGGGTAAGGTTAAAAAACAGATTATGTGGGCCGTTGTAGGTCTGATTGTGATTGGAATTTCCGAATTTGCGATCAAAGATGTACTTTTCCCAAGTCAGGGAAAAACACTGCCAAATACCGTAGTCGCCGCGCAATTTGTGGTAAAATTAACCAATTTTATTTCCGGATTCGCCGCAACTGTCGCAGCAATTATGTTCATTTATGGAGGTTACCTTTATGTTATTGCTTTTGGTAAAGAAGATAACACCGCTAAAGCCAAGAAAGTCTTTATTGGGGCTACCATAGGTCTTTTATTGGCCATGGCTGCTTTTGGAATTGTGAACACCGTTGTAACCCTGCAACCGACCACCGGCTCCGAAAAAGCCGGCTCAAGTTCGCCGGCAAGTTTGCCCACAAACCCGGGTCTTTAATTAGCCCTTAAAGAAAAGTGGATTTTATGCTAAAATAATATGATAAATAAAAACAAAAACTATGAATAATATCCTGAAAAACACAAAAATAAAGGAAATCATGCTTACTTTAGGCATGATTTTAAGCTTAACCATGCCAATGCAGGCAGGTGCGTTTGATTTCTGCGGCAGCGTAAGTGATGCCACCAAAGGCATTCTTTCTTGCGGCGGTGGAGAACAAACCACTTTTACCAATTTTCAGGGCGGACTTACCGCTCCGGACACGGCCGGCTACGCCCCGGCATTGACGCAAGCCCCAACTGCCCGAGACTACATTCGTAATGTAACCAATTTTGCGCTAGGCTTTTTGGGTTTAATTGCCGTTTTGGTAATTGTTTACGGAGGTGTGCTTTATGTAACAGCCATGGGCAAGGAAGATAAAACCGAGGTTGGTAAAAAGTCCATCACCTATGCCGTTACGGGTCTTTTGATTATTATGGGATCTTTCGCCATTGTTAACACGGTTTTGCAGGCTCCAAGCGGAAAAGAAAACAATACACTTAACGGAGCTGCCACTGGCGGAACAGTTTCAACTTCCGATCGACGCGCATTTTTCAATTATGCCGCTATTGCCGTTCAGCAGATTGCGCGTGATTTTCTTACCGCGTATCAAAATTATTCCGAAATTCGTACAGATGTGCTGACGCTTATCAATGTTGATTTGGAAAAACAAATCACCTCACCACAAACATTAAAGAGTACTCTTCAGAATAAAAAGAATATTTTAAATAACATACTGGTCAAAGCCGGATCTTTAAGTCAGGTATCGGAAAAAGCCCAGCACATGTTGCTGGTTTATGATAAATATTTAAAGATTTCCGATAAAGCCATCGATGAGGTTGCAAGTGAAAAAGACCCAAACACTTATTGGGAACAATTTTGGTATAAAACCAATTACAGTACGTACACCAACGACATTAAAAATGAAGCCGGTGCGGATACCTTTTTGGATCAGGCAAGTCAGGCCCCGGGTTCGGTTGAACAAACCGGTTTAATGGGCGCCAATAATCAGGATTTTGCCCAGGCTGTTATTAAAGCCTATAGCCAATTAACGGAACTTTCCGCCCGCATCAAGCAGGCCAGCGATTTGCCCGAGATTCAGACCAGTTTTGATAACGTTACCGGAGATCTTGAAACATTGGTAAACAAAAATGATCTTCAATCTGAAATAATTCGTGGAAATGTCGTTTCATTAAACAGTCAGGCGGATTCCATTTTAAAGGGATTAGCTTTGGTTTTCGTGGACGTGGTTCATGCAGCGGATTTAAGTCCTGCTTTACCAACACTTAAGAGTGTGCCGGATAACGCCGCCATGCTCCAAATTGTTAAAGATATGTCTTCTCTTTATGAAAAAGTTAAGGACCTGCAATTTGTCTATAGTGCAATTCATGCGGATATTAGCCAGGGAAACGCTCCACTGGTTGTTAATTTGGATGCTTTAAAGAGTCTTGATCCAAATAACAATACAATTCCGGATAATAATTTCACCTGGAGTTGTGGTGATAACAGTGGTGAAAAAACCGGTACTGTGAGTCAATGTATTTATCAAAATCCGGGAACTTATGTGGTCAAATTAAAAGTGGCCGCTCCGGAAGATCAAAACAACCCTAAAAAACCAGTTGATGGAATTGTTTACACTACGGTTACAGTTAAGCCACCATCATCCAGAATTAATTTACAGGCAACCGTTAATGGAAAATCTTTCTGGATGTCAAAATATGATAATAATGGTATTTCACTTAGTTCCATTCAGGATCTTTCCATTACTACGGAAGAAGCCAAAACCGGAATCAGCCTTGATGGACGTGAAACTAAAACCGGAAATGGTTTACCTTTTAATGATCCAACCATTAAGAATAGTCCGGTTGCCAAAGTAAAATGGGATTTTGGTGACAAATCCAATACTAAGAATACCGTGGAAGGACCGCCGGATACTATTTCTCAGGTACAGACAGTTAAATACATAAAAGAAGGTTCTTATCGTGTTACTTTGGAAGTAACGGATGATCGTGGCATTACAGATCGCAAGATTTTCAACATTGTTGTTTCTTCGATTGCAGCCCGCATTAATGTTACTCACGGTAATGAATTAAAATTAAATGATCAGGCCACATTCGATGGATCAGCTTCCGCCAGCGCAAACAGTCAAGTTAAAACCTATGACTGGAAAATTATGCAATTGGCCACAAAGGGCGGTAACAGCATTGATCTAACTCCTCCGGAGGCCAAAAATGTTGATACCCTTAAATATACTTTTAAAGAGCCCGGCAATTATGATGTTTCACTAAGTGTTAGTGACGGTTCAAATGATGCTTCGACAGTTGTACGTATCCATGTGGTTTCAAAGCCACCGGTCGCCCAGTTCAGTTTCGATAATTCGGACAAATCACAACCAAATACTTACATTTTGGATGGTGCCAAAAGTTATGATCCGGATAGCAGCGAAGACATTGCCTATAGATGGGAATTCAGCACCGCTCCGGGAAATTGTACTTATATAAATGGCAAAACCGAAAACGACTGCGTACTCTTCTTTAAAGATTATAGTACCGACAAAAATCTTTCCAAAATAAAAGTAAGACTTAATAAAGGTAAGTACACCATCACTTTAAGTGTTCGTGATCCGGCGGAAATTGCAAAGGTCACAACTCAGGAACAAAGAATCACCGTTGATAATGATCTTGATGTAGGTTGGGGAGATGATGGAAAACCAATTACTGCCAAGTTAAATGCCGGCAGCGTTGATGTAAATTTTGTCATGAGCAGTCTTAATGGTGTTTCTTATGAATTGGATACCGGTGATGGAGCAAAAGAAAATGGATCCATTACCGCAAGTCCTTTCACTGTTAAACATACTTATAATAAATCCGGAAGTTTTATCGCAAAATTAATGGTTTTTGATAATAACAACAATCAAAACAATACTATTAGAAAAGTATTTATCGCTTCCGATAATATACCTGTGGCGGCCATTTCGTTAACTCAGGATGGTAACGATCTAAGTGATACAAGCTCAACAATTACCGCAAATCGAAAAACTCAATTCGTTTTCGATGCCGGCAAATCAATCAATATTGATGGCACAGGCAAGAAACTGAATTACAGTTGGGATCTTGGTGATGGCACTTTAAGTACCAAAAAACAGGTTACTCATACCTTTACCGAATTAACACCAAAGGATAAACCTTACTATAAAATAACTCTAAAAGTAACCAATCAGGATGACGCTACACAGGTTAGTCCTATTGATGAAATCCATATTAATGTAGCGACACAGCCACCGGTTGTTCAGGGCTTAACGGCAATTCCAGCAGGAACTTCAACTACAACTCCGGTTAATGTTAACGTAACCGCCAACGGCGCAAATGATCCGGATGGCAAAATCGTTAGCTATCGCTGGTGGTATTACGATATTGATAATCCGGAAGATCAAAAAGGATTGCAGCTTAGCGAATCTCCAAATACTACTATCGTAATTGGTACAAATGGAGTAGAAGGCCAAAAAAAGACTTATGGGTTTGCCGTAATGGCGACCGATAACGATAATCAAACTTTTAATACTCAGGATGGTCTTGATGACAGCATGATTCCAAAACTGGCAGTAACAAACGGGCCTAATAAGTCTCCGGTTGCCAAATTAAACGTTGATCGTACCAATGTTATGGTCGGTGATACCGTCAGTTTTTCATCCAGTTCAACCGATCCGGATGCCAACGGCAGTATTGCTACCTACATTTGGGATTTTGAAGGCAACGGTTTTGCCGACAATGTTTTGACTAATGATTACAACAAACCAAACGTCAGTTATGTTTACACCAAGCCATATAAAGATGGCGTCAAAGTTAAATTAAAGGTAATCGACAACAATGGTGCGGAATCAATTTCCGATCCGGTTATGATGTATGTTGATGCCAAGACTGCGCCACCGGTTGCCGCTTTCACCTCACAGCAGCTGGATGGCAAAAAAATCCAATTTACCAATAATTCCACTGCCGATGCGGTAAATGGTGCAAACCTTGCAAAATACAGCTGGGATTTTAATCTTGCTGTCGATGCTAACGGCGACGGTATTAAAGACAATGATCTTGATTCTACCGAGCAGGCTCCAACTTATGAATATCCGGATTACGGAGTTTTCAGGGCTAAATTAGTTGTTGCGGACGACCAGGGAAATCAGGCAAGCGTTATAAATTTTGTGAATATAAAAGCTCCTGTGCTTGTAGTTACAAAAACCCAACAAGTAACTCAGCAGATAGTTAAGCCTGTGCCTGTGGTTACTCCAATCCAGCAACCAACACAGCCAACACAAACTTTGCAAAAACTTGAGGCGCGTTTAACCAGTGCTCCAGCGCCAAGTGTTACCGATAACAGAATCCATCTGCAAGGGGATAGTGGAACGGTAATTTTTAATTTTAGCGATTCCCGCGGGCCGATCAAATCTTACATTATTGATAAAAATATTTATTACGATTCCAATGGAAATGGCATTAAAGATGATGATGAAGATTACAAAACAACAGCTCCCGGAACATGGACAACTCAATTTTTCAAAAGCTACGGCCAGGACAGCGTAAAACTTACGGTTGTTGATGATAAGGGAACTAAAAGTTCCGTTATTAAAGACATTGTTTTTGATGTACCGAACGCTCCAATCAAGAGTCAACTTGGAGTAGATATTTTTGCCGGAACCAATTCCAATGAAATTCCGGGCGTGCTTGTAACTATAGCCGGATTTGGTATACTCTTTGTTAGCATGAGAGTGCTTAAATCAAAGAAGCAAAAATAAATTTTTCAATATTTTAAAAATAAAAAAATGGATACACCAAACTCAAACCAAAATCCACAAAATCAGGGACAACCGGCCGCTACGCCACCGGTGCAACCTACGCCAATTTCGGTTCAGCCTATGGCTCCCGCACAGGCGCAAGGCGCAATGCCGGCTCCTGCCCAGCCACAAACTCAGGCTCCACTGCAGGCAAGCGCGCAACCGGCTTCAAAGCCACCAATTAATCAGCCGCTCAACCAACAGCCACGTCCGGTTACCCCTGGCACAGCTGCTCCGGTTAGACGTCCTCCAAATACACGAAAAGTTATTTATGGCGTTTTAGGCTTTTTTGGATGTTCAATTGCACTTTTAATTTTGTTGGTACTCATTTTCGTGGCTCAAACAGGAACAAATGGCGATAACCCAATGGCGAAGGCTTTAGGGTTGGATACAGCAACTTTCATCAACACTTTAATCAGTTTGGTGAGTGTGGTTTTTGGGTTTTTCTCGATTGCGCTTTTCATTGTTGCAATCATTGGTCTGTTCCGTACGGCCATGGCCAGAAAAGACGATAAAGAATCAAAAAACAAAGGTTTCAAACAGGCCGCCGTTTCCGGATTTTTACTGATCTTTTTGGTTTCCGTTTGGGTTGGAACTTATCTTTTCTTAAGTTCCAAAAAAGTTGCTGTTCCAAAAGCAACAACCAGTTCAATTGTTACAGATCCTGCGACTCCGCTTGGTTTAACCGCTCCAATTTTAATTAAATTTGATGGTACAAAATTACCGATCAATACTCAGAAATATGAAATTTTATCTTTCTTGTGGGATTTTGGCGATGGTGAAAATTCTACGGTTCAATCTCCATCTCATACTTATAAAGATAAAGGCAGAAACAACGGCCGCTTTGATGTAAATTTAACGGTTAATCTAAAGGATAAAACAACCGGTGAAGAAACATCACAAAGTTTTACGGACATAGTTACGATTTCCAATATTAAATTGAATGCCGATTTTACGGCGACTCCGGATAGCGGCCCCGCGCCATTGGTGGTTAAATTTGATGCTTCGGCATCTTCCGCTCCGGCAGGGGAGATCCAGTCCTATGAATGGGATTTTAACAATAAAAACGTTTTCAATGACGGCAAAGGTGCAAAAATTGAACACACTTTTGATCAGGCCGGAACTTACACGGTTAATTTACGCATTACAGATAACACGCTTCAATCAACTGTTGTTTCTAAAGATATTACAGTTGCCGGGGCCAATGTTCCAACGGCGGTGATCAGTATTCCAACAACAGATGGTCACTATTACACCGGAACTCAATATACTTTTTTGGGCGAAAACTCAACCAGTCCGACTCGGAAAATTGTTAAATATGAATGGGATTTTGGCGATCAGACTCCAAAAGCAAGTACCAGAACAGCAACTCATACTTACAAAACTGCGGGAACTTATGAAGTAAACTTAACAGCTACGGATGACAAAGGCACAACCGGAACTGCCGGCCAAAAAATAACTTTAGAAACACCTGTCGGCGCGGCACTTGCTTCATTTACAACTATTCCGGCTCAAGCTAAACCAACCGACGGCTATATTACCGGGACTGTACCGTTTCAGGTCCAGTTTGATGGCTCAGGAAGCAAAGAAGCCAATGGCAGCATCGTAGATTATAAATGGGATTTTAACGGTGATGGTGTTAATGACGCGGCAGGCCAGCAGTCTACTTACGTTTATAAAGATGCAGGAACTTTTAACGCCACTCTTATGGTGGTTGATTCTCAAAATAAAACAGCCAGTACACTTTTAGTGGTAAAAGTTTTGCCACAAGGATTACAGGCCCGCGTGACTGCAGATGTGGTTGAAGGCGTTGTGCCATTGACCATAACTTTTGACGCTTCCGGATCAAGCTATCCAAGTGGTCAAATCGTCAGTTATGAATGGGACTTCGGCGATGGCAGCCCAAAACGCATTGATGTTTCCAAGGTGACTTACAAATACACCCAAATTGGAACTTTTAACGTCAAAGTTACAGCTATTGCATCCGATAATTCCAAATCAATCGTTACGACTCCTATTAACGTCAGACCTGTGCCATTAAAGGCCTGCTTTGAGCCAACTGCAAGTGCCGGCCCGGCTCCATTAACAATTGAATTGGATCCACGTTGTTCCACCGGAACTATCGCCAAATACAGCTGGGATTTTGGAGATGGTCAAAGTTCAAAGACCAGAAAACCAACTCATACTTTTGCAACTCCGGGAAGTTATCCGGTTAAGTTGGAAGTTTCCGACAGCCAAAATGTTATTGATACTTTCACTATGAATATTCTAGTGATAGGTCAGATCCAATAATTTATTTATTATGAACAACATGAACAAAACTCAAAGAAAAATTATGCAGGTAGTTGGAATTATTATGGTAGTAACCCTGGTTTTGGGCATGATTCTCCCATTTTTTGGCGCGATAAACTAAACGGAAAAAGCTCTGGAATAAGGTAAAATGCCGGATTTCAGCAATTGCAAAAAAAAGCCAAAAAGTGCTAAAATAATCAGATAAATAAAAATAAAAATTAACACAAAAACAATATGGAACCAGACACAAACTTAAATGCCGGAAACGGCATGGGCACGGGCGGCACAAGCCCAAATACGGGCGATGCGGGTCTTGCTTCCGTGCCAAGCGCCGAACCTAAAAGCAGCGTAGCAAATGATACTTCGACTTTTTTTAATGTTGATGGAAAAGCGGAAACTTCTATGCCGGTTGTTCAAGCTTTGCCGGAAAAAGCACCTGAAGAAGTAAAGCCGAAACCAATCTCGCTTGAGTCTATAACTCCGGCTGCACCGGAAACTCCGGCTGCGACTGAAACTGCTGAAAAAGAAACCGTGGTGGAACCGGAACCAGCCACCGCTCCAGTCAAAAAAGAAGCTGTACCGGAAACAGCCACAGCTCCAAAACCGGCAGTCGAAGCGACTTCTTTTACCAATCTTCAAAAAGGTACAGGTCAGCCACAGGCAGAAGTGCCGGTTAAAAATCCCGCGCAATTGTCATCAGACTTTTATGCGACCGATTTAAGTTTAACCGAACTCACATCGCCACCGGAAAACCAACCAATGTCTCATCTGAAAATCGCTTTGATTGTTGGTGGAGTTTTGCTGGTTTTAGGTGGAGTGGCTGCAGCAATTTATTTTAGATCAAGCAGTAACTTAAAGGGTGATATCACAGCGGTACCTCAAACTTGCGCTATCGATACATATGCTCCAAAAGCAAGTACAAGTACCACAACTTCCGGAAATAATTTTGGCGCTGATCTTTCCGCCTTACGTTCACCTGCAGCAGCCCCTAACGTTAGTAACTTGATAAACCAAGTTTCACCGGGGCTATCTCAGCCAGATTACACCAATGTTTATTATCCATCTCCGGCCCCTATTTCTAATCAAGGCGCGGCAGCGGTTGCTAATAACGCTCAAGTCATTGCAAATAATCCTGCAGCTAATCAGGTTTCAAATGCAGTAGCCCCAAGTATTAGTAACACGCCCGCGGCTGCAGTCAGCAACCAAATCCCAGATTTAAGGGAAGCTCCGGCAGCAAATAGTGGAGTATTGAATAATGCGGCACCCGTTGGTAATAACGCAGTAGGAGGATCACCGTCGGCAACAATAGTAGGTTCTCCGGCAATGACAGTAGGAGGAACACCATCAACATCTGCAGCAGTAAGATCTCCGAATTTAACAGTAGGAGGAACCCCACCATCATCCGCAGTGGCCGGATCTCCGAATTTAACAGTAGGAGGACCAACTTCCAGCTCAACCACGCCAAATCCAACAACGGGCGGATCATCAACCTCATCCACGCCAAGCGCTCCGGTTTGTAGTCGAATCAATCCAAATGACTGCTTCTTAATAAGCGAACTTTACACAAATCAGGATAAATATATTTTGAGCTCTTCAACAATTTCTCATCTTAAAACTTGGAATGATGCTTGTACGGCAAGCACAAGCTCAACAACACCAACCACAACTCCTACAACAGGAGGAACAACCACAACAAGCTCTACGACCACAACCACAAGTTCAACAACTCCCAATACAAATTTAACAACAGGAGGAGGAACAACATCGACAACAGTGGGCGTAACTCCACCAACGACAACAACAGGAGGATCAACTACAGCAACAGGAGGATCAACACTAACAACCGGAGGGGCGGTTTCAACATCGACTTCAAACACAAGAACGACCACGACCACAACAGGCTCAACAACAACTACAACCGGGGGCACGGGTTTGACCACAACTCCTGCAACTCTCAATAGTTGTCAGCAGCAGGATAAAGACATTCAGGATGCCTACAGAAATCAACAATGGCAAGCCGTTTACGATAATATATCAAATAAAATTGCCGATCAAAGCTGCAGAATTGCAAGCGGTAGTGATCGATTGAAACAACAGTTACTGGTTGATTTAATTTTAAGCACAGATCAAAAAACGACTTCTTTAAGACCTACTTTAAGTCGTGAAATTGCCGATTTAAGAAATACTTTGGTCCGCGATGGAAACATTATTCCGCCAACTTCAAGCACAGCCTGTACAGATTCTCAGCGCAATCCACAGCCAATTACAACTTCGCTTGAAACGGTTCTTGGAAATCCGGATCAAGTAACAACAAGTTCCGGCAGCGGGACAAGCACTGGAACAACCACCGGTAGTCTTCCAAACATTGATTTAACAACTGTTAGCGATGGCCAGTTAATGGGAGGATTTGCGATCTGTTCGTCGCCAGTGGCAGCTGAAAAAACGGTTGCCCCTGCCGCCACAGATGAGCCAAAGAAGACAGATGCACCACCAGACACCCAGCCAACCACAACTGGTACGCCAATTGTTGAGCCTATTGCTCAAAACCAACCAACAGCCACCAAAACAACTACTCCAACAGATTATGTTCCATATAGTGGTTCAGCAAGTTTGCCCAAAAATCCACCGACAGATCCATTATCAGATGGCGGCCTAGGGTCAGGTTCGGATTCAATTTCTGCACCGGTTGTAGACAACACAGAGGCCCCATCGGCCCCAACACCTCCGGTTGCCCCAGAGCAAAGTGGATCAATTGCAGCTGAAACAGGATTTTCTTCAAGCGCTTCTGCGCCGGTTTCCACAGGATTTATCAATCAGGCAATTTCAGAAACGGTTTCCACAAACACAACAACGCCAGCAGCTGCGGGAGTTATTAATCAAGCAATTTCAGAAACAGTATCTGTAAACATAACCACGCCGGCAACTGCAACCGGCACAACAAAAACAACTACAACCGTTTTGCATGGTGCGGCTTCTTCTGAGCCATTGCCACTGGAAATTACCCAAACCGGCCCGGAAAGTTATTATTTGTTGTTAACACTGCCAATTGCATTTTTCTTAAGACGCAAAGCCGGAAAAACAGGAAAAGCGTAAAAGTTATCATAATTAAACATTCAAATTAAAAAGAGCTCTGCTATCAGGGCTCTTTTTGTGATGACGTTGACTTTCAGCCATTTTTTGTTAAATTTAATGGGCACATTTTGCCATACAGCGTTGCAAGATTGTGCGTTCAAACACTGGGGATTCGCCAAGTGGTAAGGCCACCCCGCCATGGCGGGGCATTCGGGGGGTCGAATATTATTCTGAAGTATGTACTATGTATATGTGTTGAGGAGCAAGAAAGATGGGAAATGTTACATAGGACAAAGTAGTGATTTAGAACAAAGATTGAGTTATCACAATAAAGGAAGAGTAAAATCAACAAGAAAGCGACTTCCATTCATGCTTATATATAAAGAATTATTTAAAACGAGAGCAGAGGCAATGAAAAGAGAAAAATATCTAAAATCACTCAAGAATGGTAATGAATTTAAGAAAATAATAGGTTAAACCATGTTGGGGATTCACCAAGTGGTAAGGCACCCCGCCATGGCGGGGCATTCCATGCTTATATATAAAGAATTATTTAAAACGAGAGCAGAGGCAATGAAAAGAGAAAAATATCTAAAATCACTCAAGAATGGTAATGAATTTAAGAAAATAATAGGTTAAACCATGTTGGGGATTCAC
>JBAZYK010000005.1:0-1785 GCA_041659405.1 Candidatus Altimarinota bacterium | reverse complement strand
CATGCTTATATATAAAGAATTATTTAAAACGAGAGCAGAGGCAATGAAAAGAGAAAAATATCTAAAATCACTCAAGAATGGTAATGAATTTAAGAAAATAATAGGTTAAACCATGTTGGGGATTCACCAAGTGGTAAGGCACCCCGCCATGGCGGGGCATTCCATGCTTATATATAAAGAATTATTTAAAATGAGAGCAGAGACAATGAAAAGAGAAAAATATCTAAAATCACTCAAGAATGGTAATGAATTTAAGAAAATAATAGGTTAAACCGTGTTGGGGATTCGCCAAGTGGTAAGGCACCGCCCTTTGGAGGCGGCATTCGGGGGTTCGAATCCCTCATCCCCAGCCAACAGATTTGCAAAGCAAATCCGCGCCCCGCCAAGGCGGGGCCAAAAACAAACGTTTGCGAAGCAAACACATTATAGCAGCCTCGTTTTTAACCATTTATTTTTCAATTATGAACAAACTTAATGCTGGGCTACTTGCAGCAAGTTTAACTTTGATCACTGGATGTGAAAATAGACCTCATTCGAGTCCAGTTGCAAAATCAACCTGCGATCAAGTACATGATGCAGTGATGGCTTTATATTCTCCTACATTTGGGGAACGTAATCAGAAAATAGCAGAAGGACGAGCAAATTCGGAAAAGGAGAAATGTGAAAGAATACATGCTGAAGACCAAGAAAAATTATTAAAAGAAGTCAATGTTGCTATAATAATGAGTCATTCTCGAAGCATGTTAATACCCTCTGAGTAATTCGTTAATTGTTTTTTATAACTTTGTAAATAAAACATCCAGGTTTGATTACGTAAGTACCATCTGGTTGCTTGAATTGTTCAACATATTTTTTAATTTCATCGATAACACCTTCAACATCAGGTAAATCATTGAACTGTGATTCAAGATGAAAATTAAGAAAAATATCCAAAAGCTCTTCAAATGAAGAGTATTCTTGTCCATCCATTTCTATCTGTTCAATGGAATACTTAATAATACCCTCTTTTCCTAGTTCATCTAAAACTTCATCAAAGATTAGTTTTGAAGGTGTTTGAACATCCCCATTGCTAAAAATCGGATACAGTTTTGCCCATTGCCTAAACAAAATAGTTTGTTCCTCCGACTTCGAATCCACATGGATAAGGAAGAATCCTGCCCCTGGTTTCATCATTTCAACAATCATTCTGCGTATAGCATATTTGACGCGTGATTCAGCTTCTGGCAGACTTTCCCTGGTCAAAATTTGATGAACAGAATGTGAAAAACTCCATAAACTATAAATTAAATCATATCGTTCATTTGAACCCTCAAGATGTGTTGTAGTATCTGCCTCAATATATTTTAGATTATCTAAATCAGCATATCTCGTCCTAGTCCTATCCAGCATCTTAGGGCTTAGATCTAATAGATGTAGTTCTTTGGCAGTAGCTGTATCCATAAAGGACTGAGTTGATCTTCCAGGTCCACATCCCAACTCTAATACCTTGTCAAATTGAGCTCTATTTTCTGCGATTTTTGGAGCGACCTCATTTATAAACGCTGCAAACAATGCTAAGTCTTCAATTGACCTTGAACTGTAAGGTTTTAATAAACGCCTGTAATCATCTGGCGCAACATAATCTGCATGGTCATCTATCCTAGTGCCCAGCATGGGGTATAAAGTGGTTCCCTTTGTCCAGACAGTTTTTTGAGATTTTTAAGAGAGATTTTGGAAATAAATTTGGGCTGGGGTTTTGTAGTTGAGTGACTGGTGAGGACGAACATTGTTGTAGAAATGAAAGTA
>JBAZYK010000004.1:0-128851 GCA_041659405.1 Candidatus Altimarinota bacterium | reverse complement strand
ATATCGGTTGTAGTGATAGTTCCGGCAAGATACAAACCCAATTGTTGAATGTTTGCAGCTTCTGTAGCGGCAGCAATCTTGAATTTAGCGATTGTTACGCCATCTTCACCAACTTTTGGATTTGTAACCGTTCCATTCTTTGTAATGGTAACAGAACCAACATCTGTAGTAGATAATGCGAATTCCGAACTTGTAACAGGAAGACCACCTACTGACGCAGCAGTGGAATCAACCGCTTTAACCTGGAATTGTACATTACCGGTTGTAGTAACATCGCCCATATCACCTTTGAAAGTGAGAGCCAAAGTGTTTCCTTTTGAAATCGAAAGATTTAAATTGGTGAACACCATGTCATCAGTTGTACCACTGAAACTCTTTCCGGATGTTAAACGGTCGTTTCCATTGTAAAGATAACCCTGGAAAGCACTTGGCAATGCACTTACGCCGGATTTGTGGATTGTAAGGCCATTGATTTTAACATCGCTTGTCGCAGCAACAAAGTTGACCTTCATCAACGAAACAGAAGTTGCGTTGCTTGGAAGAGTTGTTCCTTTTGCAGTGTCTGAAGCAAGAGCTACAGTCAACGCGCCAGCAACTGCCGGTGGTTGATCAACCAAAGCAACCGGATTCATAGCACCAACAACCATTTGTGCCAATTCAGCACGGTTGATGTTGTTGAATGGTTTGAAAGTACCATCTGGGTTTCCTTTAAGAACTGACCAGTGACGAGCAGTTTCTATGAAGGAATATGACCACATAGTAGGGTTAACATCAGGGAATGATGCGTTAACCGGTGTGAAAGCAGCTAAAGAGAAAGCGTTTACGAGGATTTTAGCAGCCTGTTCTCTTGTTACAGAGTCGCCAGGGCCAAAATTGCCTGTAAGAGTACCGCTAATATCTTTGTAACCACTCACAACACCGTGAGCAGCAGCAGTTTCAACATAAGGATAGTACCAAGCAGCCTTATCTTCATCCTTGAAGGATGGAGTTGCAGGATTTACGAGAGTGAACTTAGCTGCCAAAACGGCAAACTTAGTCATCATTGCACGATTTACAACGCCTGTTGGGTTGTAATTGTAATTGTTTAACGCAGATGGGCCATCAACGATAGCTGCATTAGCGATAGTCATGACAGGGGTGTAGTACCAAGCACCTGCTGGTACATCATTGTAGTTAGCCACAGCAGCCTGTGCAACGCCTGTTAGGAGCATGCTCACTAACATAGTTGCAAGACTGATACTAGCTACACCCTGGCGGACCTTTTTTAAACCAGTAGCAATATCCATTTTGCTTATAAGGTAAAGAAATAAATAAATAAACAGAGAATTAGATCAAAGTTAAATTGAGAAGTTCGCTTTTATAGCTTGAGTAAAAGCGCGATTAAATTTAAGTATAAATTTAAAGAAGAAAGAAGAGCTTTTATCAAAAAAAGCTCATGAATGAGATGAGTTTTATAACCTAAGAGAGAAAGAAAAACCTCGTGTGCCTGATTTTCAAAGACCAAAAATTGCTTGGTATATCCGATAGTATAAAGAAAGGTCTGTGGCTCATCCTTGGGTATTCGGGTTTGTGTTCGCCGGGGATTTGGATGAGGCCGTTTTTGCTCTTACTCTTGATGTTTTTTTGAAACTCGACTATCCGGTTTATTTTCCGTGTATCCGTTTGGGTATCCGTGAGCGTTATTTTAAACGAGCCGTGCGACTTTGGTGCATTGGCTCGATTTATGCTCACGCGAAAGTTTAACAAATCACGTTTTCGAAGTCAATTTAACAAACTCCAAAGGGGGTAAAACGTTTCAGAAATGCGGGTGACGGGGGCGGCGAAATGTGGTGTGGTCTGATATTTTTGGCGATTTTGGGTAGTCGAGCGGGGAAATGAGGATGCGGGAGTGTGAATTTTATGGGATTTTGGGTAATCGGATGGGGAGGTGGTGGAAGTGCCAGTGGCGGGGCTGAGGAATTCCAGATCATCATAAAATTGCGATTTTAGACCGATTTCATAATCCGGTTAGAAAATTTTAATGTGCGTTTGTTATTGTGTTCGCATCGTATTCAAAACATTGATCATTTAGCGGGTATGGTATAGAATATATGCATAAAGTCATAAATATTAATGACTATGTGTATATGAATAAAACCATTTTAAATAGCAAAGAAAGCCTGTTACTTGAAAATTTAATTGTTAATTATGGGCAAGTTGTAAGTTCGGAGCAGATTTTTGACAAGGCTACCGGTCTCTGGGATCACGGTCAAACTAAAAATACTATTGTAAAACTAAGGAAAAATGGCTGGCTTGTGCGCATTAAAAAAGGATTATATGTCATTTCCGATTTTGGAAATAGAGGGTTTCTATCTATATCTCCATACCTGGTAGCAAATCTTCTTGTCCCTGAATCATATGTTTCCTTTTGGTCGGCTATGCAACATCACGGAATGTTTGATCAGCTTACAGATAAGACCACATCAGTATCAATGAAAGCATATAAAACAGTAAAACTTAACAATATGGAATATCAATTCATCAAGACTCAAAAAAAAAATTATTTTGGCTGGCAGGAGTTTGATATTGATGGAGGTAAAACGCGCATTGCTACAGCAGAAAAAGCACTGATAGATATTGTGAATTTTCATAGAAATAAATATTCCATTGATTTGGTAATTGAAAAAATTCGTGAACATAATAAAAGCTTAAATTTTGCCAGACTGAATAAATATTTGGACAATTCTTCCATCGCAACAATGAAAATTTTTGGTTTCATTTTGGATTTAATCGGCATTGATTCGTCAGGTCTTCATAAAAGAATCAGTGCTAAAAAAAGCACACATTGGATGTTTAAGGATAGCGATAGATTCAGTTCAAAATGGCGCCTATACTACGACAAATACTTTGATAAATATCTTACATGATTACAAGGCAGCAGCTGGAAGTTATCAACAGAAAAACATTGCAATATCCTTTGCATATAGCCGAAAAAGATTATTTTCTTGCTCTTGTTTTGCAAATTATTTCCGAGTCTTCCATTGGCCAAAAATTAATTTTCAAAGGTGGTACCGCGCTCAATCACTGCTATCTTGAACAACACAGATTTTCTGAAGATTTGGATTTTTCAGCTAATCAAAAAACAATCAGGCTGGAAGATATTCGTAATATTTTTACTAATACAAAATATTTAAAAATAAAAAAAGATTATCTTTCAGGCGCAACGGTAAAAATTGAAAAACTGCAGTACATTGGCCCATTAATTCAGCCAAATTCTTTAAAAGTTGAAATTGATTTTCTGCAAAATGTACTTTTGCCGCCTAAAATCATGAAATACAATAATGTTTGGGGAATCGATCTGAACATAAAAGTCATGGATGAGCGGGAAATATGCGCAGAAAAAATCAGAGCCATGAGTGAACGGGCACGATACCGTGATTATTATGATTTATATTTGCTTTTTGAAAAATACCAGCCGGATTTTGCTGAAATTATAAAATTCATTAAGCGGAAGGAAATAAGAAAACCCATTACTCTTGCCAATATTATTAATAATTGGAAATTCCTGGAGGAACAAAAAGAAATGGAAATTGACAGGATATTTTATTCACGCAAGGTGGAGCCCAAGAAAATTGAAGACATGGTAAGGTCACTTCCATTTATGCGTATTGATTAAGCGGCACGGCAAAGTTTCAGAAAAAGTGCGCATAATTACAGGTGGAAAGCCCACCACCGCGGTAGAAAGCCGCTGTAGACGTCTACGGTGCCGAAGTTTTTTGTTATGCGAACTAAATGGCGCGATAACAGCGCAATGGCGCACGATAATGGAACTCTGTGCGCGCGCACAGGTGGGCGCAATGATTTTAGACAGATTTCATAATCCGTTTAGAAAATTTTAATGTAGAGGGGGTAAGCTGGTGGTGATAGTAACCAATCCCCCATGAAAAAAGTGATGCTGGACAGCTCGGTATGGATATCGTTATTCGTTAGAGATATGCACAAAGAACAGGCTGATCAAATTTTTAAAAAACTAATGAAGAGGAATGTAATTATTTTGGTCCCGATGATAATTTACGCGGAAGTGATGAATAATATCATTAAACTAAATCAACCCTCATTTGAAAAGGAAGTGAAAATGATCTTCAATAATACGGACAATATTATGCTCTTGGATTATGATTATAAATTTTGGCATGAACACGTATTGGAATGCGCAAGACATGCTAAATTAAGAGCACTTGATTTATTGATCATTACCTCAGCTTTGCTTTTTAAGGTTGACGAACTTTATACATTTGATATTAAAATGGAGACAGAATACAATAAGATTATTAAATCTCAATCTTATGCTTAAACTCCCCACCATCAAAATTAGCAAAAAGCCAAAAACAACCGGGGCAGAGCTTGTAAAAAAAATCAAAGCCATCCGCATAACCATAGAAGGTTTTGATTCGGTAAAATGGGTGAAAAAGAACCGCTGAAAATGAGAGAGCCCCCTTTTGTTTTATTTTAATACCACGACTCATTGAAATTCCTGTTATTCTAGGCTACAGTCTTAGGGCTGCAATTTTTAGGCGGCATTTGGTCCTATCGTCTAGTGGTTAGGACGCTACCCTCTCACGGTGGAAACACGGGTTCGACTCCCGTTAGGACTACCAAAAAAAATTATGGCCAAAGACTATTACAATATATTAGGTATCCAAAAAGGCGCTACTGATCAGGAAATTAAAAAATCCTATAGAAAGATGGCTTTGCAGTATCATCCTGATCGAAACAAAGACAATAAAGAAGCCGAGAGCAAATTCAAGGAGATCAATGAAGCCTATGAAGTGCTTTCCGATAAGCAAAAACGTTCCAATTATGATCAGTTTGGATCGGCAGATGCATTTGGTGGTGGCGGATATGGCGGCGCACAAGGCGGCGGTGCGGGCTTTGGACAAGGTTTTAATGGATCCGGATTTGATTTTTCGCAATTTTCCGAAGGTGGTGGTTTTGCGGATATTTTTGAAACTTTTTTTGGATCACAGGGCGGCGGGCACGGTGGATCACGCGGAAAAAAACGTGGACCAAGACAGGGTGAAGATATTGAATTTCAATTGCAGATAACCTTTGAAGAGGCGGCTTTTGGCACGGAAAAAGAATTACTAATCACAAAAACTTTCAGCTGCGATCATTGCCGTGGAACAGGCGCGGAGCCTGGCAGCAAGACAATTATTTGCCCAACCTGCAGAGGTAGCGGAGAAGTAAGAAGCGTACGCCAAACTTTATTTGGGCAAATGGCGACCACTCAAGTTTGTTCCGAATGTTATGGAGAGGGCAGCACTCAAGAAAAAAAATGTACGGTTTGCCATGGCACGACGCGCGTTCGTAAAAGCGAAAAAATGCGCGTGAAAATTCCTGCGGGCGTGGATAATGATTCAACCATTAGAGTTACGGGGAAAGGTGAAGCGGGGACTTTTGGGGGACCTGCGGGCGATTTATACGTTCATTTGCTTGTGGCACCAAGTAAAGTTTTTGTTCGTGATGGCTACGATATTCATTGTGAAATTCATATCCATTTATTGCAGTCGGTTTTGGGCGATGAGGTTGGAGTAGCGGGCCTAGAGGGAAAATTCGAGTTAAAGATTCCGGCAGGAACACAAAGTGGGAAAATTTTCAAAATGAAAGGATACGGGATCAAAAAATTAAAATCCGATGAAAAAGGTGACCAGTTTGTAAAGGTAACTGTGGATATTCCGGCAAAACTCACACGAAAAGAAAGAGAACTTTATTTACAACTGGCACAAGAGGGTGGAGTTAACATTAAAGGATTAAAAGATGGATTTTTTGGAAAATTTAAAGGATAAAAAGTGCAAAAAATGGGATCAACTTCAACTGCGAAAACTGAAATAAAAATCAGAATGAAAATTTTCTTTTCTTATATTGGGAATTCCATTATAATTACTTCCAGTTGATTTTTGTTTATTTTTCATGAATTTACATCTCTCCTGGGACCTTTTTATACTTGTGTTTTTCGCGGTGGTTATAGCCTATAGCTTTATAATAGGCCGTAATCAAACATTAAAAGTCATTCTGGGAACTTATGTAGCAATACTTTGTGCGGATGGATTGGGCAATGTTTTTGACAAGTATGTTGTTGGATTAAAGGGTTTTTTGAAGGTTTTATCTTTTTTATCGATTGGAAGCGAGCAGCAGGCGGTGGCATACTTTAAAGTTTTGATTCTGCTGGTTTTGGTTGTTTTGATTGCGGTAAGAGGACTTTTTCAAGTTGAAGCGATCGTGGATGGCCCTCCGTCCGCGCGGTTTGCGGAATTGATTACATTGGGAGTTTTAAGTGGAGGATTGATGATAAGTGCCGTTTTGGTTTTTATATCCGGAGCGTCTTTAATTGGGCCGACCGTGAGTTCCGGAGCCGTATTGGTGAGTGGAGGAGCAAATGTTGTCGCGGCAACGGGTGGAGCTGCGGCGGATGTTGCTGTTGCGGCAGGTGGGGCTGCGGTAAGCGCGGTTTCCGCAAGTGTACTGAACGATGTTTATAACAGTTCAAGGTTTATAAAAATCATGCTGGATTATGCCAATTTTTGGTTTTTCCTTCCGGGACTCTTTTTTATTGTCAGGGGAATGATGCACAAAAAGGCCTAGTTTAGGTCTTGAGCAAAGCGTATGTTATTTGATTATCGGGCGGCCAGTTTTAAAATGGCCTTGAAAAAACCTTCTATCATCCCTAAAATGTGGAAGCTTTTCGCCGGAATGCCAAGGTGGAGTTTTAAAAAGGTGCGGCGTGAGGCAAATGCGCAGAGCATAAAGCGCGGAACAAAAAGGTAAACGTGCGGGCTAGTAGCTCAGTCGGTAGAGCAGCTCCCTTTTAAGGAGATGGTCATCGGTTCGATTCCGATCTAGCCCACCAGGGATTCAATACCGTTAAAATGAAAATTTTCGGTTTTTTGAAGGGATTATACAACTCTGCTAGAATATATTTTAGATGAACTGTAGGCTAACCTACAGAGGTTTTTTTTGAGAACCAACTGGTGCAGGCAGCGCAGGATATTTTTGGGGTCATACGCTTTTTTCTTTGAAATAATTTCAAATCAAAACTCGGGAAAATTTCTTTGTAAATGCACACTAACGAGTGCTAAAAATTGTGGGGAATTCCTTCCAGTGAAGGCGAAAATGGTCAAAAGTCCGCACCTGCAAGCCAAAATGAATTTTGCTAAATCCTTCCAGAATTGTGTTGTTGTGTACTTTTGTTCGCATAATAAAAAACTACTGATCTGTGGAAAACGTATGATCCCGTTTTTGTGTAAAAGAGCCTTGCATCTTTAAAAAGATATTGGTAGGATAACCCTCCTCATCATTAAGCGCCAAGCGCCATTTATGTTAGAAATAAGAGACCAGGTAAACTTAATCGACGATAATCGTATAACCAATAAACAAGGTAGTGAAGTCAGTTCAGATGCAATAATTAATTGCGAATTTGAACACGCACAAAATTCCGCTGTACTTAGAGCTAGTGATATACAAAGTAAAATTTTATCGGTAATTGGATTTACTGCAAAAGAGAAGCCAACAGAGGTTGGTCTTGAAATAATAAAATCTGCACTTATTGCCGCGATGATTGGCAAATTTCGTCAATCCATGATAATCAATTTAGATTTTGATTTAGATCCTAGATCTTTTGAATTTATCGGCCGTCTCAGTTCGGGGGTCATTGGTTCGCTGGATGATGCTCGTCCACCACTTGTGACCGCGAGGACATTGACGGAATTACATCCAGACCCGGTCACTGCTGTTCCAAATCAAATTGTAATTGGAAATAGCGGAGGAAGAGACTCTTTTGTATCAGCTGAAATATTAAAAGCATGCGGGTTTGATCTTCGCGACTACAAAATTGATTATGATAAGAAGAACCCTACTGATAATGCTGATTATTCTACTTATGAGCACGATGTTTGTAGGAATGGACTTGATGGTAGATATGAGCCATTTGATATTTCAATGACATACTTTGCATCTTTATGGAACGTCGAAGATAGAGTTCCTCAACACATTGCAATTGGTCATTCATTTGATGTTTTGGGATTTAATTCAAATCGAAGAAGAGCTCCTTATGAGAGTCCGATGGCAATGGAATTGCATCAAAAGTATTTGGAATCATTATTGGGACCATCGGTAAGTTTTACTTACCCTCTTGCCACCTTAAGCACATATTCAGTATTTGAATACATACGACGTAAATTCGGACTTGCAGCACTTGAATCTCGCGTATCATGCTGGAATAGCGAAAATGCCTCTGATTGTGGATATTGCGACAAATGTCAACGTATAAAACTCGCAAGTACTGCAATGCATTTAAAAGGATACGAGTATCTTAGAGAAATGCCTCAAGTAATTGATACACCAGGTTATTTATTTGGAAATCCATTATACGACAAGCTTGTAGCTAAATATGGGAAAGACGTTATTGCAGAAAGTCAACTTTTCTCCAAAGAACTGCCTTTCAATCCAAAAGTTGCAGAATATCTTGACCAGAGATACTCGGGTAGATATCAAACAGTTGATAGCTCAAATACTGATCAGTCATTAAATTTTGTTGGTGACAGGGAAAAAATGAGTGCAAAATTGGGAGTTGATTATTCTGCTTTGCCAGCAGATCATTTAAATGATGACGATAGAGTAATGCCGTATGAACAATATTTTGGACGCAGGGTTCCGACGATAGCTTCTCATGGAGAAATTCCGCAATTTGTTGATGGTTTAGGCTGGATATATCAACGTGTTTGTGATGGACCGCGCTTAGAAGTCCCAGATTCTTTACTTTTTAGACGTTTTTTTAACAAAAAATAGCTATGCGTAATGCGGAAAATTTGGTTGGTAATACTCCAATCGTTGAAATACCTTATAAAGACAATCGCCTACATTTAAAACTTGAAGGAGCGAATCCAGGTTTGTCTATAAAAGATCGTGTTGCTTTTCATGTATGTAATTCATTAGATAAAAAAATAGGTTTACGCGGACGAACAGTAGTTGAATATAGCAGTGGTAATTTGGCAATTGGACTGGCTATGGCTTCAAAAATTTATGGATTTAGATTAGTGCTAATAATAACATCCAAAACTAGTCCTGATAAGGTTAAGCTTTTACAAAGATACGGAATAGAATTGATTATGGTGGATGAATCCGTACATTCAGAATCCCCATTGGGTTTTAGAGGTTTCGCTGAAATCATTGCACAAAATACTCGTGATTCGATTTTCATAGATCAATTTAATAATCCTTTAAATCCAGAAGCTCATAAAAAAACGACCGGCCCTGAAATACATAACAATGTTCCAAATGCAGATTATGTATTTAGTCCTATGGGAACTGGAGGGACGGCCTCCGGCGTTGCACAGTATTTTAAAGATGAAGATCTTCCTACGAAAGTTGTAGGAGTAACTCCAGATTCAGGAGTTTACTACACAAAATTTCATGGAATAAATGAGAGTAGAAACGTGGTAACTGCAATAGAAGGTGTTGGTGAAGATTTCATCCCTAAAAACTTAAATTTGGATATTCTCGCAAATGTAGTGGAAGTACGGGATGCACTAGCATTGATGGAAATAGAAAATCTAATAACTGAAACTGGAATTTACATTGGAGGCTCTAGCGGATTGGCAGTGGCAGCGGCAAAACAGTTTGTAGACGATAACGGGCTTACTGGAAAAAATTTAGTTGTTTTATGTCCAGATTCTGGAAACAGATATCTAACTGCTTTTAGTCCAAGTAAACAGGGGAATAAAAAATCAGATTATACAGATTTAGTTGACTCTTATAGGAATGGAAAGAAATTACCAAAGATCGTATAGTAAAATTTTACTTCAATTCATCCTTGATTTTTTTAGCGTTTTTAGCCAAATATTCGGGAGAGTTATTGATTCCTTTAGGATATATAATCTTTATGTCATTTATCTTATTTCTGCCAAAAACGTGCAAATGAAAATGAGGAACATCTTGGAAATGTCCACTTACAGCTCTGATTTCGATACCATCGAATCCAAAAGTTTTTTCTATAACGGATGCTAAAATTTTTGCAACACTCATCACGTGAGAGCCTGTTTTTTCGTCTAGCCCACTTACATCGCGAATATGATTTTTTGGAATCACAAGGGTGTGACCATCTGAAATAGGATCAATATCCAAAAAAGCCATCACATAATCATCTTCCCACACAATGTTGGCAGATTTTTCGCGTCGCGCAATAATGCAAAAAACACATTTATTCATGGTGAAACATCATTTTACGCCTTATTTCTTGTATCGTCATATCTATTTCAGATAATCGCCGCATATCTCTAAATTCATTTTTTTTAAGATTGTCTAGACGGGTCAGTTCCTCATCCTTTTCTTGCATTAGACGTTCTAGCTGGCGTAGAGAAGAGTTGTGTTGCGAAGATATCATATATTGAAAGTATATCACAAAAATTATTTAGCCCGAAGAATAAGTGAATACCCGTTACATTCATAGCCAGTCCAGGTTAAAAATTTTTGGCGAGTTCGGATTATTACCTCAAAAAATTCAGACACAAGTCTATCTACAACTGCATAAGATTGATGATGACACTCAAATCCCTTACTGTTATTCGTAAATCTGCCCAAATGGCCTGTTTTCAATAGTCCAGCCATGTACTGACATATATTTGTAGGGTCAAGAACAAATGTTTCTAATAATACGTGTCCATTAGGGCGAAGAGCTCTACTCACTTTACCAAAAAATTCTTTCTGATTTTCATCACTCAAAATATATTCAATAACTCCCATGATTAAAATCAGATCATATTTTTGTTCAAGTTGGATACTCTCAATATCTTGAATGCGATAGACGGCATCAGGACACAATTGTTTAGCTCTTAATATAAGTCCATCGGAAACGTCAATCCCAGTAAGATCTCGATATCCCATTTCATACATATGTTTTAAGACACGACCATAACCACAACCTATATCAAGCACACTTGAAGACTCAGGCGGCGCTAACGATAAAATTCGCGCATCTGGCAAAGGGGTTGTAAATACCATCGTCTCAGTATCATCAGAAATGTTATTCCATTCTCTTTTCATAGATGAGAAGCTAAAACAACTCTCTGAAAGGCAACAAGCGTATCGATAACTATCGGGATAATTATCCGTAAGCTCTTATCAAAATTTTCGTCATAGTTTTCACGATCAGGAATCCCCTTAAAATCATGTTCACTCTCTACATCTGCTGGCAAATCTGTCGCGATATTAATCGCAGCGCCAAATAGTTTTCGATATTGCGCTACAGCAAGAATGGCTGCAGTTTCCATTTCAACCGAAACTACCCCAAGTTCATGTAACTTTTTAAAAAGCCCTGGATCCTCCCGCCATCTTCCGTCAGTCGTAATGGATATGCCTTCTTGCGGAGTTATCCCGCTTTTTTCAAAATGCTCACGAAGAGCCAGATTTAATGCTGGATTTGAAACAATAGGAAATCCTTCGGGAAGATAATGTCTCGAAGTACCTTCGTCGCTAAAACATGCCGTAGTGATGATCGGTTCCCAAAGGCGCACTGTTTTTGAAAGGGCACCGCACGTTCCAATACGTACTAATGCTTGTGCCCCATATACGCGCAGTCTTTCTGCCATGCACGCTGCGATACTTGCCCCATGTCCTGCAATGAATGCAACATCTATTCCTTCACGATTCACATGAACAACAGAATCTTCGTCATTCGGATAATAAATTCTTTCACAACTATCAGGAAAGAGTTTCTCAACAACTTCGAGACAAGAAGGGTATTCGAGGAGTATGCCAGCATTTGTATCCCTTTTCACTTCAATACCTTCTCGATACATAATTTTACACTTTAAGGAGTAAGACGATTCAAATCTCTTGGGAAGAGCGTTGCTTCTCTAACATTGGTTCCTCCTAAAAGTTTTAATGTTAACCTCTCAAGTCCAATTCCACAACCACCATGAGGAGGAGTGCCATTTTTGTGTAATTCAAGATAATCCTTAAAGTCATCTGGATTTAACCCTTTTGCTCTTAAGGCTTCTACCTGTGTGTCATAATCATGAATTCGTTGACCACCAGTGGTAATTTCTAATCCTTTGAAAAGCAGATCAAAACTTTCGGTATAATTTGGATCTTCAGTAGACGACATAGTGTAAAATGGACGTTTGGCCTTAGGGTAATGGGTTAGAAATACGAAATCACTTCCTGTTTCTTGCTTAACCATGTCTCCGATCAATCTTTCTTCTTCTGGTTCTAAATCATAAGGATCTCTGTATTTTCTGTTATATTTTTTTGCTACTTGTTCCTTAGCATCAGCGAATTTAATAGCTGGGACACTACTAATATCCGGCAGTTTTATGCCAAGCAATTCAAGTTCATGTCCATACCTCTGCCCCAAAACCCCTATAAGATATTTCAAAAAACCAACTTCCATCGACATAACATCTCTAAAAGAATCAATAAAACCCATTTCAAAATCTAATGATGTGTATTCGTTAATATGACGCGAAGTCGCATGTTTCTCCGCGCGGAAAACTGGCCCCACTTCAAAAACTCTACCATACACAGGAACCATAAATTGTTTATAAAATTGAGGACTTTGAGCAAGAAAAGCAGGTCGTCCAAAATAATCAAGTTTAAATATATTGGCTCCTCCTTCAGCTCCTGCTGCAACTATTTTGGGCGAATGTATTTCGGTAAATCTCTGATCCAAAAGATATTCTCGAAAAGCAACACCAACTCCTTCCTGCAGTTTGAAAACCGCTCTTTCACGCAAATGCCTTAATGTTAAAATCCTACGATCCAATTTTGTTTCAAGATTCATTGGAAGCTCTTTTGCCCCAAGATTAACTTCTAATACATCCTTTGCTCCACTTAACTTATCTATGGCTGTTGCTCTAACTTCCTGCCCTTTATATGCTTTAGGATTTTCTTCCACAACGCCACTGAATTTTACAAAATCGCCTTCTTTCAAACCGGAAAGTAATTGCATGGATTCACCATCCAGAACAACCTGTAATTTATCCCTTATAGTTCGAATAACGATAAAAGCTACATTCCCCAAGCTTCTAATCTTGTGAACAGCACCTTCCATTTGCACGGTCTCCCCTGACCTCTTGCTTAAGTCATCAATCTCGACTGGTTTGGTTATATGGCTATCGTCAATTAAGTTTATCTGGTCTCTTATTTCTAACATAAATGGCGCTTAATGATAAGGAGGGTTATCCTACCAATATCTTTTTAAAGATGCAAGGCTTTTTTACCCAAAAACGCCCCGTGCTACCTGCCCCCCGCCTCAGGCGGCGCAGATTTTAGCATTATGTTTTCCAGAGCACGCGGTGTCAGGCATCACTGCGTGCCCTGCACCAGTCGGTTTTCAAAAGAGCCAAACCACTAAGATAGTAGTAATTTTCACCGTATTGAAAATACTATGATCGTTTTTATAGATGAATCGGGGGACGCAGGTTTTAAAATACACAAAGAAAAATCATCAACAAATTAATCGATGATATTTGGGAATTTAAATAAAAAAACGACCCCGCTCCTATTCCATGGAAATCATGGAAACGCCACCATACGGTGACAATTTGGAGACAAGGTCTTTGTAGTTATAGTGTAGCATTGGCTCATCATAATGGTCAATAAGGATTTTTTGATTTTCTCTCTTGATTATCCAAACGACTATTCACTATAATGCCGGTGATAGTTTTTTAAAAGATTTTTTAATAAAAATTCATGCCTGAAACTCTGCTAACGCTTCAAGAAGCCGCTAAGATAAGTGGTAAATCGCTACAAACCATTCGTCGTGCTTTGAAAGGCAAAAAGCTTCAGGCAAAGAAAAAAAGGACTCCACAGGGTTTTAATTATTTGATTACCCAGGAAAGTCTTGTTAAGTTTTATAAACTTGGCCAGAGTTCGATTTTTGATCGTGAACAACGCTCAATCAAGGAAGAGTCAAAGGCCGTTTCCGCCGAGGTTGCAACTTTGCAGGATCTTCAAAAATTGCAGGCGCACGTTGAAGGTTTGCTGGAAGGTAACAAGAAGGACAAAGAAAGTTTTATGCGTTTTATGAAGGCGTTTCAGGATCGTTTTTTGAGTTTGGAAAATCAATTTAAACTCTTGGAACAGCCAAAAAGGAAGTGGTATCAGGTTTGGAAGTAAAAGAATTTTGTAATAGGAATTTGGCTGAAAGGGTTTATAATTTTGCACGAACTGAATCTTTGGCGTGTTTGAGTTATTATGAAAACTTTTTTTCACAGGAAGGATCACCCCATTATATTTTGGCTATTGGCCGCTGTTTTTGGGCTGCTATTTTTAAGCTTTAGTTTTTATTTGTACGTTGCTTATGTGATGCCGTTGCCGGATTTGTTTGTGGCGGGTAATCAGTTGCCTTCTACTAAAATTCTTGATCGGAATGGAGTGCTTTTATATGAAATTCTGCAGCCGGATTCGGGGAAAAAGACTTTTGTTCCGCTAAATCAGATTCCAAAAAATTTTATTAATGCCACTTTAGCGGCAGAGGATATAAATTTTTATGAACATGGTGGCGTTGATCTTGGGGCGATTTTGCGTTCGCTCTTCTTTAATGTGCGCGAGCAAAGAATTGTGAGTGGAGCCAGCACTATTCCGCAGCAACTCGTAAGAAATCTGCTTGGAGTTAATAGGGAACGCGGCCTGAGTGACAAAATTATGGAGGCTTTATATGCAGTTCGTTTGAGTCACTCTTATACAAAAGATCAGGTTTTGGAACTTTATCTGAATAAAATTTATTACGGAAATTTGGCTTATGGATCGGATTCTGCGGCTTTGGATTATTTTGACAAGCATGTTAATGATTTGGATCTGGCCCAAAGCGCGTTCCTGGCGGGGCTTCCACAAGCGCCGTCTGCTTATAATCCATTTTTGTATTTTGATCCGGCAAAAAAAAGACAGCAATATGTTTTGGATCAAATGACTAAAAATGGATTTATTTCAGATGCGGAAAACAAGGCGGCTTACGAAGAACCACTCCATTTGCGTCGCAATAAAACCGAAATGAAAGCACCGCATTTTGTGCAGTATGTCATCAATGAATTGGGCGATCAAATCATGAATCGCGGGGGGCTATCCATCTACACAACACTGGATTACAATCTGCAATTAAAGGCTGAAAATACGGTTTCCAGGCAGGTTGAACTTTTGCATGATAAACATGTTACAAATGGAGCGTTACTTTCTTTGGATCCAAAAACCGGACAGATTTTAGCGTGGGTTGGAAGTGAAAATTATTTTAATGAAAATATTGATGGAGCGGTGGATATGGTTACAGCGCTGCGACAACCTGGCTCTGCCGTTAAGCCATTTAATTATTTACTGGCACTGGAAAAAGGGTATACACCTGCGACAATTTTGGATGATGTTCCCACAACTTTTTCGACCGATACCGGCGCTTATGAGCCGAAAAATTATGATTTGCGGTATCATGGTCCGGTGCGTTTGCGTAATGCTTTAGCGAGTTCTTTTAATATTCCGGCGGTGAAAACTTTGGATTTTGTGGGAGTTGAGGCGTTTATTTCTTTTTTAAGAAAAATTGGAATTAATACTCTGGATCAGGATCCGAATTTTTATGGGCTGGCTTTAACGCTTGGTGGAGCCGAAGTTAGAATGCTGGATTTTGCGCGCGCTTTTAATATGTTGGCGAATTACGGTAACGAAAGGGATTTGAGCACAATTTTAAAAATTGAAGATTCGCAGCGGAAAATTTTGTATCAGTGGACTCCCCCACCGGAACAATTTGTTTTGGGACAACATGGAAAGGAACACGCTTATCAAATTATTGATATTTTAAAAGATCCGTTGGCCAGACTTGGCGGTTTTGGAGAAGGTAGCGTGCTTGAATTAAGCAGGCCAGCAGCGGTTAAAACCGGTACAACCAGAAATTTTCGTGATAACTGGACGGTTGGATTTACTCCGCAACTTTTAACAGCGGTTTGGGTTGGAAACGCAGACGCAACGCCGATGAATAATATAAGCGGCGTGGATGGAGCGGGTCCAATTTGGCATGATTTTATGGAGTCGGCGTTGGGGGCTTTGGGGGGCGGCGGAAGTGGGATGGCGGTAACGGATTTTGTGAAACCGGCGGGATTAAAACAGGTGGAAATTTGTGGAATTTCCGGCAAATTGCCTACGGATTTGTGTCAGGATCGGGTTTTTGAACTGTTTGTGCCCGGAACAGAGCCAAAAGAAAAAGATGATTATTATAAACAATTTTGGGTCGATAAAAATTCCGGACATATTATTCAGGATGCCTGCGTGGGTGGGAGCGCTGACGGTGGCGCGCTGGGCGGTGGGCCGCAAGGTGAAAGTGCGCTGAGTAGCCAAGGCGTGCCGGCCAACCTGCAACAAAAAACTTTTGTTGTTTATCCGCCAAAATTTCAAAAATGGGCGGTTGGGGAAAGCCTGGCTTTGCCTTATGTGGAGCCGTGCGGGAAGACGGTGAGTGCGCAGACTGGGGCAAGCGGTGCAGGCTCGACGGGCGGCGCGGGGGCGGCGGGCAGTGCGGGCGCGAACTTTACGGAGGTGATAATTGATTCGCCACGGAATGGCGATGAATACATGATCGAAGGAACGCTTCCTTTAAAAGATCAAAAAATTCCTTTGCGGGTTACGGTGCCGCTTGATACCGGTGAAGTTAGATATTTTATTGATGAAACTTTGGTTGTCGCCAATAAGGTATCCCCTTTTAGTGCCTTGTGGCTGCCGATAAAAGGGTCACACAAATTGCGGGCAGAGGTGGTTCTGAGTGATGGCAAGGTATTGAAGAGTAAAAATGTTGCTTTTGAAGTAAGATAATTTGGCTCGCAGAAGCCATTTTCTAGACTTAAATCTGTGCGCACGCACAACTTATTAAAGTGCCGAGTCTGGAGCAAAGTCTAACTTTGTAATACTTTTTTTGGGGCGCTGTTATTAATAGTGATTTTTCTTTCGATCGCCTTGCTTATGCTAACGCTTTCTTATACTGTTGGGGTATCGGTGATCGATGCGGAATGCGATCAATCGCCTTTTCTCCCACAAAAAAGATGGATCTCAGCGACGAAAAACAGCTTGTGATGGATGCCAAATCAAATAACGAAAGTTTTGGGAAGCTTTATGATTTTTATTTTCCAAAGGTCTATTCTTTTGTTGCTGCCAAGATAAATGATCGTGATGATGCCGAGGATCTGGTGAGTGATATTTTCATGAAGGTGCTGGAAAATATCCAAAAATTTGAATGGCGCGGTGTACCCTTTGGTGCCTGGGTTTTCCGCATAGCCCGCAATGTTTTGAATGATTATTACCAGAGACATAATAAAACCAGGACATCCGATATTGAGCGGGCTTACGGTGTTTCCGAGCCGGAAGAAAAAGCTTCGCCACACATTAAAGCAGCCCGCGAAGAGCTTTCCGATGTGGTTAAAAAGGTTATGAAAACTTTACCTGAACGAGAACTTTTAGTAATACAGTTGAAATTTTTTAGCGAATTGTCGAATCGAGAAATTGTCCAGATGACCGGTCTTTCCGAAAGTAATGTCGCGATTATCCTTTACCGTACTCTTCGTAAAATAAAACCTGATTTACAATATTTCGCTTAACCAGGGACCGCGAAGACGGTTCCCCGCCGGCCACTAAACCGGCGATGAATTAAAAAAAATATTATTTTACCTTATAATATGTTCTTTCTCACCAAAAAAATTAGAGAATTCATGAAGATGCTGGAGGCCAAAAAACGGCCTGAGGATCTGCAGAAATTGGTGAGCGCAATTTCCAGCAATGCGTCGGAAATTCCACGCGCGCAGTTCCAGAAGAATTTGCGGACGAAGTTAATGATGAAGCATAAAGAGGTGATGCGTGAGGGTAGTGTGGCGCGATTTACTTGGCCTAAATTTAATTTTGGATCACTTAATAAAGGCTGGGCATTTGTTGTGGCTATACTTTTGGTTATTACTGTTGGATTTGCTAGTTATCCATTTATTCCGGCTCCGGAAGTTCAGGGCTACAACTTAAGGGCAAATGTGCGAAAAATTTCTTATAATGCGCCAATAAAAGTTGTCTTTACGCAGTTGATGGACCATGGTTCGGTTGAAAAGGCTTTCCGCGTTAATCCGCAGGTTGAAGGGCGATTTGACTGGTCCGGGAATGCTTTAATGTTCTATCCAAAAGATCAATTTAAAGTTGGACAAACCTTTAATGTATTTGTGGATCGCGCGGCTAAAAGTATTTTCCAAAAATCGTTACGTTATGATTATGAAGAGGTTTTTGAGATAACCGGACCACCGCAGGTTTTACTTTTTTCTCCTGCTGCAAGTTCGGTTGATGTGCCTATAGATGCGCAAATTACGATGCACTTTGATCGACCGATGACGCAATTAACCACTTTGGATCAGGGTGTTGAAAATGCAATCGCGGTAAAAATTGATCCTCCAACAAACGGCAAAATGAAGTGGCTTGGAACTGATTCTATCCGCTTTATACCTGATAAATTGGCATATTCAACTCACTATACTTTGACGATTCCAAAAGGTACTTTTTCGGCAGAGGGTGGTCAAACCGATCAGGATTTTGTGGCGACGTTTGATACTTTGAAACCGGAGTTGATCAATACGGTTCCACTAAACTTGGGCAAATATAATGGCCCTCAACTCTTTTTTTCCGATCTTTCCGATTTTCCAGCTAGCAGTTCAAATATTCAACTTCTCTTTAACCAGATAATGAATGCTGATAAAGCTTCATCCAAGATTCATTTGTGGAGTTATAAGGGTGATAAGAATAGATTGAAATTTTTTGGATGTGGAGGAGACTGCCCGCAGAGTACTAACATTAGTGGTTCAGGTAAATCTGCTCCACAATCAACGGAAGACGTCTTGAAACAATTTAATGCCAATGATTGGGCCGAAGTACCTTTCCAGGTTTCTTATTACACTTTGAATCAGTTTAAAACCGATAGTGAATATAAAGAAGGTGATACTCAAATAACATTGCCGGAACCTGAAGAACTAAAGAAAACTTTGATGTTAAGTCCGGCGCAACCTTTGGGTTATGATCAATATTATCTGGTGAAAGTTGATAAGGATTTTGGCGGCGTGGAAGGCACTTTAACACTTGGCGAAGATAAAGGAATTCTCTTTAAAACAGTTGGTGAAATTACCGTTAATAGTACTGCTCCTAAAAATGGAGTGAAAGATTATCCGCTAAGTGGTGGCATTTCTTTGACATTTAGCCAGCCGATGGATTTGGACAGCATCAAAGAAAAATTTGCGATTGAGCCAAAATCCATCGATGCAGATACCAAACTGGAGAATCAACCTGACCTTACTTTAAGTCTGAGTGACACCGTTTTGAACGTTTCTTACGCGATCAAACCGTCCACAGATTATAAGATCACAATTCAAAAAGGTGTTAAGGATCAGTTTGGAAAAACTTTGAATCAGGACTTTGTTCTTACTTTTAAAACTGCGGCTATTTCGCCTACTTTTGAAGTAATGAGCCCAACCGATATAACTGTTGTGGATGCCAATAAACCGACTGTTTTTTATGTAAAATCGACCAATGTTGATACCATGAATCTTAATTTTAAAAAACTTTCCGAAGAAGAATTTAAGAAAATTTATCAACGAGGTTATATTGATTGGCGCAGCAATATTCCAGCCGGACCTTTTACGAGCTTTTCAAAAACTATCGCCAAGCAGTTTAATCAAACTGTAACAACCAAAATCGATCTTGGGAAAGAGACGAATATGGCTATGGCGCCGGGATATTATTATTTTGATGTTTCGAGTCCGCAGGTAAAAAACCCTTACGCGGGACAAGATGGAGCGCTTAATTTAAGAATTGAACGTCATATTTTTATGGTGAGCTACAGTGGATTAACCATGAAGATGAGTCCAACAAAACTGCTTATCTGGGCGACAAATTTTGCTGATGGCGCACCAAATGCGGGCATGGATATTTCGGTTATACAAAATGGCAGTACCGACGGAAAGGCTCTTTATAGCGGAAAAACAGATCAAAATGGTTTGGTGACTTTTGATTTGCCTGCGTCGGCTGGCTCTGAAAATATTTATAATCGCCAATATTTAATTTTTGGAAAGAAAAATAATGACATTACGCTGACCCACACCACCTGGAGTGAAGGTGTTGATCCAAGCAGTTTTAATATTGATTACAATCCGTACGCTCCAAAATATTATGCCTATGTTTATATGGATAGGCCGATTTATAGACCGGGAAATACCGTTTATTTCAAAGGGATTCTGCGTGTTGATAAAGATGCTGCCTTTAAGTTGCCGGATGTAAAACAGGCTATGGTCACGATTGATGACAGTATGGGAAATGCTGTTTATAGCAAAACTTTGGATTTAAATGCGAATGGAAGTTTTGCCGGTGAATTGCAACTTGGCAATCAGGCGGCTACAGGTGATTATTTTCTAAATGTTGCTGTCGGCAATAATGGAGTGGTAACAGGCAAGGGGCAAAGTAATGTCATCGGGTCGTACCAGAGTTTCCACGTTGCAGAGTACCGAAAACCGGATTATCAGATCAATTTAAATACGGATAAAAAGAGTTATGTAAATGGCGATACTTTGAAATTGAAAGTGAAGGCGAGTTACTTTTTTGGCGCGCCGCTGCCAAATGCGCCGATTCAATGGACTGTAAAAAGTCAGGATTATTTCTTCTTTTTGAATAGTGATAATAATTTAAGTCCGTTCTTTAGTTTTTCGGATGAAGGATATTCCTGTTACTTTGGCTGTCAGGGACAAACAGCCGTTGTCTCCCAGGGGAAAGCCAAATTAGACGCTAATGGCGAATACACAATTGAACTTCCGTTAAATATTGCGGATAAAAAAATGAGTCAATTTTATACGGTTGAGGTTACGGCTTTTGATTTGAATAATCAGAGTGTTTCCGATCGTGTGACGGTTTCGGTTCATGAAGGTGAATATTATGTTGGCATTATGAGCATAAATGATGTTGTTCAGGCCGGGAAAGAGGCTAAATTTGATCTTGTCAGTGTTGATGAAAATGGCAAGGTGGTTGGCGGAAAATCGACTGAAGTTACTTTGTATAAACGCAATTGGAACACTGTAAAAAAGAAGAATGTGGACAGCGATTATTATTTTGAAAACAGTTATGATGACGTCCTGATCGAAAAGAAAACTGTTACAACCGATAATCAGGGGAAGGCTAACGTAAGCTTTATTCCAAAAGAAGGCGGTGTGTTTAAAGTTGGAACCGAAAGCAAAGATAGTCGTGGAAATAAAATAACTTCGTCAACAACTGTTTATGTTTCTTCAGGTAGTTTTGTTAACTGGGGACAGGCAAATAATGACCGTATTGAATTGGTTGCGGACAAGCAGGAATACAAGATTGGTGATACCGCCCATGTAATGGTGAAGTCACCGTATCAAAATGTTTATGCTTTGGTTACTTATGAACGCGGCGAAATTTTGGATAAAAAAGTTATCAAAATTAAATCCAATTCGGATGTGATTGATGTGCCGATTACCGATAAATCGATCCCAAATGAATTTGTTTCCGTGGTGCTGATTAAGGGCGATAATAATCAGGCCGGTTTGGCGCAACCTACGGGCAAAGATGCCATTGATGAGCGCAGTGTGGCCTCGTTTAAAATGGGTTATGCAACGCTTCAAGTTGATACTTCAAGTAGAAAATTGTTGGTTAGCGTGCAGACAAATCAACAAAAATATCACCCCGGCGATGAAGTTACGATCAATGTAAAAACAACTGACGTGAATGGAAAACCCGTGAAAGCGGAAATGTCTTTAAGTGTTGTGGATAAGAGTGTTTTGTCTTTGGTGGAAAACTTTACGGCTGATCTTTTAAATGATTTTTACAGAAAGAGATCTTTGGGCGTAATGACTTCGGAAACTTTAACCAAGGCTTTATCACGCATAAATGTGCAGGTTGAATCGGGGTTAAAAGGTGGTGGAGGCGGTACATTACAAAAACGTGGAAACTTTAAAGATACCGCTTATTGGCAGGCTGCTTTGAATACAAATGAACAAGGTGTGGGAACTATTAAATTTAAATTGCCGGATAATTTGACCACCTGGCAGATACTGGCGATTGGCGCTACTGCAAATACCTTGGTTGGAAGCCAAAAAACGGACTTTATTGTCAGCAAAGATGTTTTGGTGCGACCTATTTTGCCAAGATTTTTAATTGTGAATGATGAGATTACGGTTGGAACGATTGTTCATAATTATCTTACCAATGCGGTTGATTTGGATGTTTCGGTTGAAGCGAGTGGCGTGACTTTGAATGGTTCTAATAAACAGCGAATTCATTTGGGTTCCGGCGAAGAAAAGAAAGTTGAATTTAAAGCAACCGTTTTAGATGAAGCGGAAGCCGTAATTACATTTAAGGCTATTGCCGTTAATGATTCCAATATCGGTGATATTCTGGAAAATAAAATGCCAATTCATCCTTACAGTTTCCCGGAAACTGTTGCTACTTCGACAGTAATTGATAATGGTGATAAGCATGTTGAGACCGTTTGGCTGCCAAATAATATCGATCCGAAATTTGGAAAATTAACGATTGCGGTTGCGCCTACTTTAGCTTCTTCCATCACCAAGGGCATTGAATATTTAATGACTTATCCTTATGGCTGCGCTGAACAGGTTGCCAGCGCGCTCTTGCCAAATGTGACCATTAAACAAATGTTGAGTTTGCCGGCACTTGGAAAAATTGCGGCAAAATTGGTGGATCAAAAAACTCTACAAAAAAATGTGGAAAGTGGCTTGCAGGCTTTATATAAACTGCAACAGGGTAATGGCGGTTGGGGCCTTTGGGAAACCAGTGAAGCGACTCCGCATTTAACCAGCTATGTTTTATTTGCCTTGAATGAAAGCAAAAAGGCCGGCTATACCGTTGATGATAATGTGATGAATCGTGGTGTGAATTTCTTAAAGAGTAAAATTGGCAGTAATTCTGTTAAAATTTCACAACTAACAAACAGCACTCTTAGCAGCACGAAATACGATAAATATAATTTAGATTCACGTGCTTTTGCGCTTTACGTACTGGCGGAAATGGGCAAAGGCGATTTGGCTTTAAGTAATAATTTGTTTGATTTACGCAAGAATTTAAATCTTTCCGCGCAGGCTTATCTGGTGATGGATCTGCAGAAATTGATTACCCAGGAAAAACTTGGTGGTGCCGCTTTACAGGAAGTGCAAAAGAAAATCGACACTATCAAAAACGAAATTTTGGCTAGAGCAAAGGAATCTCCACGCGGCGTGCATTTTGAAGAAAACACTTTGGATTATCAGTTTTTTGATACAAATAATCGTACTACAGCTTTGATTTTGCAGATGTTAAACCGCTTGGATCCGGCCAATCCTTTGGTTCCAAAGATGTTGCGTTACATGCTTTTGGAAAAGAAAAATGGGCACTTTGCTTCTACCCAGGAAACGGCGGTTAGTTTGATGGCGTTGATTGAATACCTAAAAACCAGCGGTGAATTAAACGTTGATTATGATGGCATTGTGACCGTTAATGGAGCAGAAAAACTCCATAAGGGCTTCACTGAAAATAATATTGAAGCGCGTGAAGAAGTGACAATTCCGCTTAAAGATTTGCTGCAAAATAATCTTGATAACGAGATCACGGCGGTACGTAACGGCAATGGAAAAATGTATTTTGATATGAATCTGCAATACTTCCTGCCAACCGAGCAAATTAAGGCACGCGATGAAGGAATTGAGGTTCATCAACAATATTTTGCGACTGATGATAAAAAGGAAGAAAATCCGCTGACTTCAATAAAAGTTGGTGAAAATTTGAAAGGAAAAATGACAATCATTGTGCCTGAAGATAGCTATTACGTTTTGGTTGAAGACTTTTTGCCTGCCGGTTTGGAAGGCGTTGATTTCAGCTTGAAGACTTCAGAGCAACAGTTGCAGGACCAAAATGATGGCAAAGGCAGTATGTGCCTAACTTGGGACTGTTATAACGAACTCTGGAGATTTAATCATTCCGAAGTTTTGGATGATCGCATGACTTATTTTGCGGACTTCCTGCCAAAAGGTGTTTATGAAATTAATTATTTTGTAAGAGCGACCACCCCGGGCACTTATCATGATTTACCGGCGATGGCTTCCGAGACCTATTTCCCTGAAGTGTTTGGTAGGTCGGAAGGAAGAATGTTTATGGTTACGAATTAGAAATTACGAATTACGAATTGTTTTGTTTGAAGAATTATAATTCATAATTTTTGATTTATAATTGACTCCTGCGGGCGTATAATCGAGCCGGAGTTTGATGAGCTGCGCAATAATTATGAAAAAACATTCGCTTTATAAGGAAATAATTCGGAAACTTTTTCATTTGATGGAGCTTCCGGTGCTTTTGGCGTACACATTGCTGAGACAATATTTTTCGCAAAGGGTGGGTATTTTGGGCTTAACCCTGCTGTTTTTGATACTGCTTGAAGTTGAATATGTACGGCTTGAATACATGCCAAAATTGCCAAATTTCATCGCGCTTAGAAAACGGGAAATGAATAATGTGACCGGTACGATTTTCTTTATTGCCGCGACAATCATTGCTTTTTCCGCTTTTGATTATCCGATTGCAATGACAGCGATGCTTTTAACTATTTTTGGGGATTTAGCTTCTGCGTTGATTGGAATCAAATTTGGACGACATAAAATCCATAAAAACAAGACGCTGGAAGGATTTTTGGGAGGCTTGGCGGTGAATTGCGTAATTGGATATCTGTTTTTGCCGCTTTATCCGGTGATTTTTTTGAGTATGGCTTTTGTGGCCAGTATTGTGGAATTATTTACCGGCAAACTGGATGATAACCTGACCATACCGCTATTTGCGGCTTTTACCGGGCAAATGATCGCATACTTTTTGGCGATTCCTTTGGCGGTTTTCCCAGGCCCAATCATGGAATCTTTCTTGAAGTTTTTTCATTTTTAAGCAAATCTTGCTCTACAATTTAAAACTGCTACTATGTCCCAGGCTATTATTACTAAAGGTGAAGCGACTAAAGCATCAGCCACTTCCAGCACTTCACACATACAACCACATACACGTATGATTAAGTCTATTTACGCTTTTAAAGAGGGAAATAAGGACATGAAGGATCTACTTGGCGGTAAAGGTGCCAATTTGGCCGAAATGACCAATCTGGGGCTTCCTGTGCCTCCAGGTTTCACGATTACAACCGATGTCTGCAAGTATTATTTGGATCAGAGGGCAGAACGTGGTGGAGCTGATTCATCGGCAGAGTGGGGCGACTATCCGGAAGGATTTCAGACTGAACTTGAGACAAATTTAAAAGAGCTGGAAGAAAAAAGTGGAATGAAGTTTGGTGACGCGCAAAATCCATTATTGGTTTCGGTGCGTTCCGGAGCCAAAATGTCGATGCCGGGGATGATGGATACAATTTTAAATTTGGGCCTTAATGATGAAACCGCTGCAGGACTCGTGAAAAAAACGGGCAATGAACGTTTTTGTTATGACGCTTATAGACGCTTTGTGAACATGTTTGGAAATGTTGTTTTGGGCATTTCACATGAAATGTTTGAAGATGAAATTGATAAATTGAAGACTAAAAAAAATGTGAAGCTGGATACCGATCTTGATGCGGCCGATTTGAAATTTTTAGTCGGAGAATTCAAACGAATTGTAAAAGAAAAGGCTGGAATTGATTTCCCGGTTGATCCAAAAGAACAGCTTAAACTGGCCATAGAAGCCGTTTTTAAGTCCTGGAATAATGATCGTGCGAATACCTACAGAAAACTAAATAATATTACCGGTTTGAATGGAACAGCGGTAAATATTCAGGCGATGGTTTTTGGAAATATGGGAAATACTTCCGGTACGGGCGTGGCTTTTACTCGCAATCCTTCAACCGGTGAAAAAGAGTTTTATGGCGAGTTTTTGATGAATGCACAGGGTGAAGATGTGGTAGCCGGAATTCGTACTCCTCAAAAATTAACGCAATTGCAGGAAGTGATGCCGGAGATTTTTGCGCAGCTAAATCAGGTCCGTGAGAATCTGGAAAATCATTATCGTGACATGCAGGATATTGAATTTACAATTCAGGAAGGCAAACTCTACATGCTGCAAACCCGCAACGGTAAGCGCACGGCAAAGGCGGCGATTAAAATTGCGGTGGATATGGTCGGTGAAAAATTGATTACAAAAGATGAAGCTTTATTACGAATTGACGCGAGCAGTTTGAAACAACTTTTGCATCCGGATCTGGATCCTAAAGCTTCTAAAAACGTGATTGCCAAGGGCTTGCCGGCTTCACCAGGTGCGGCGGTTGGTAAGGTTGTTTTTAGTGCCGATGACGCTGTTAATTGGACTTTTGAACGCGATGAAAGAGTTATTTTGGTAAGACGTGAAACTTCACCGGAAGATATTCATGGAATGCATGTATCCAAAGGAATTTTGACCTCTACCGGAGGAATGACTTCGCATGCCGCTGTGGTTTGCCGCGGTATGGGCAAGTGCTGTGTGGCCGGTTGCGCGGATATTATGGTGGATGCAAAAACCAAAACTGTAAAAATTGGCGATTTGGTTATTCATGAAGGTGATGTGATTACTTTAAATGGAAGTACCGGCGAAGTAATGCTTGGCGCGGTTCCTATGGTTGAGCCGGAAATCACCGAAGATTTTAAAACGATTTTGGCATGGTCCGATGCGGTTAGAAAATTGCGGATTCGTACAAATGCCGATACTCCAAAAGATGCGCAGGTTGGCAAGGATTTTGGTGCTGAAGGAATTGGACTTTGCCGCACCGAGCACATGTTTTTTGAAGGTGATCGCATTGATGTAGTGCGTGAAATGATTGTGGCAAACACGGTGGAAGGCCGCAAAAAGGCTTTGGCGAAATTGTTGCCAATGCAAAAAGCTGATTTTATCGGGATTTTTGAAGTGATGAGTGGGCTGCCGGTAACGATTCGTTTGCTTGATCCCCCACTGCATGAATTTGTGCCTAAGACCACGGAACAAATGCAGGAATTGGCCACAGAAATGGGCATGCAACTCGCCGATATTGAAAAAATTGTGGAGAATCTGCATGAGGTAAATCCAATGCTTGGACACCGTGGGGCGCGCCTTGGAATCACCTATCCGGAAATTTATGAAATGCAGGTGCAGGCCATTATTGAGGCGGCGATTGAGGTAAGCAACCGTGGAATTGTTCCTGTGCCGGAAATTGAATTGCCATTTATCGCGGACTTAAAAGAGCTTATTGTAAGCCGAAAAACAGCTGAAGGTGTGATTGCAAGGTATGCCGGGCAAATTAAATTTGAATATAAAATCGGAACAATGATTGAATTGCCACGTGCCTGTTTGACTGCCGATGAACTGGCTCCTTATGCGGACTTTTTCTCTTTTGGAACAAATGATCTGACACAAATGACCTGGGGATATAGCCGTGATGATGCCGGAAAATTCTTAAATTATTATCTTGAGCATGGAATTTTGGACCGTGATCCAACGGAATCAATCGATCAAAAAGCGGTTGGCCGTTTGATGCAGATGTGCGTGGAATTGGGACGGGGTGTACCGCGTAAAGAAGGCCAGAAACCGCTTGAAATCGGCATTTGTGGTGAACAGGGTGGAGAGCCGGATTCAATCAAATTCTGCCACAAAATCGGTTTGGACTTTGTGAGTTTGTCACCTTATAGAATTCCGATTGCCAGAGTTGCAGCGGCGCAGGCGGCGATCTTGAATAGGAATTAAACGGAATTCACTTCGTGCGTGAGAAATTGTTTTAAATAAAAAAAGGGGAGGTTCACAATGTGTGCCTCCCCTTTTTTATTATTTTGAAATCTTTTATTTTGTGTAGATTGATACCTGTCCCGCAACTGCCGGGGTAAATTCCGCAGTATATGGGGTCTTTAGACCGTTGAAGACGTAATCAAGTGCAATCGACTTTACTTCAAGCCAATATAAAACTGACACACCTTGATTTTTTCCTGAGAGAACATTGGCCGTTGTTGCTTTAACAACCACATTTATTGATTTGGTTTGTGCGATCAATACCTGTTTAAATTGGTCAAAATCAACGAACCTGATGTTATTAAATGTAACTGTTTTATTGCTAATATTAACATCTGGCTTGTCAGTTGTTAATTGGGTTTCGTTTGCCCAAAGTTCATAATTAGTAACATTTGGGCTGTTATCACCTTTAATATTAAAGGTCATGGATTTTATAACGACCAGAGCCTGGTTATTGCTCAAAATATCAAAACCTGCGACTGAATCGAGACCATCTGTTTTAGGATTTTTTTGTCCACCGAACGGTTGAGCTGACATCTTAACTACCAGGTTTTGGACCTGACTGGGGCTGCCCATTGGCTGTTTGTCATTTTTTGCAGCGGCTTGCTCAGCGGCTAATTTGTCGGCAGCGGCTTGTTTAGCAGCTGCATCAAGAGCAGCCTTTTTAGCAGCTTCAGCGTCAGCGGCTTTTTGAGCAGCTTGTTTTTCAGCAGGGCTCGCTGGTACTTGGCCCCCTCGATTTTGATCCTGAGAAGGTGTTCCGCTTCTAAATGGTGAAGGCAAAAGTCCCTGAAGATTAGAGTTCTGGCCTTGAGTTAAAACCAGGCCGGTTATTGCTAAAACGACTAGCACTATGACGCCAGCGATTAGAAGATTTTTTTTGTTTTTTTGCATATTTTTTTGGGTTTAAAGAGTGCTGATTTTTTATTTCTCTTTATTATACCAAAAAACGGCAATTTCTTCAATGGCCAGGCTGTGTGAGAGCTATATAAGCGGAATTTGGCTGTTTTAATCCCCATGATGCTCGCCCCAGTGGAGTTTGCTGCGGAGCATGCGGTAATAGCTGCTGCCACCTTTTAGGCGAATCAGTAAAAACTTGCGCTTGGATTGGCGGATTTTGATTTCGTCTCCATATTGAAGCGGAATGGTTTTTTGGCCGTCCAAGGTTAAACCGACATTTTGGTTTTCTTTTCTTTGGGTAGTCAAAGTTATTTTTATTTCGCGATCATTTGGAATGACGATTGGGCGTACGGAAAGCGTTGCGGGGCAGATTGGGGTAAGAATAAAAGCGGGCAAAGAAGGATGAACAATTGGTCCTCCGGCAGAAAGGGCATGACCCGTTGAACCGGTCGGAGAGCTCACGATCAAGCCATCGGCCTTAAAAGTAACCATGCGCTGTTTGTTAATTTCGACCTGCATTTCAATCAGTCTGGCAAAAGCTCCCTGGTTAATTACCGCATCATTTAGAGCTAAAAAGGTATTAATTCTTTGACCGTTGCGATAATGATTGATGCGCAAAAGAAAACGTTCATCAATATAATAATGACCTTCAAATAATTTTTTAAGATCCTGCTCAAGTTTTTCAGGTATTGATTCAGTCAAAAATCCCAGATTTCCAAAATTCACACCAAGGATTAAGGTCGGTTTATTGGCTGTACATCGGGCAGCTCTGAGCAAAGTTCCATCGCCGCCAAGGGTCAAAACAAGATCACAAACCTGAAGCAGTTCGGTCTTTCTGTGGCCATTTTTTACACCTAAAACCGGCGCGGAATTTACATCCAGCAAAACCTCTTTTTTAAATTTCTTCAGCATCGCGACAATTTTTTTTAGATCGCTTTTGCGCTCACCAATATTACTTTTGGTGATAATGCCGATTTTCTGGAGGGAGTGGGCCTGTGAAGATGTTTGATTAGCCATAAAAACTTGCTTAATGAAGCGCTCAAATTATATGCCTGCACGGTTGGTTGCGCAAAGATAGGCTTATCTCTATCTTGCATAACTTTCAAAAACTTCCAGGGCGATTTTTGCGGAGTTGGCCCAGCTGAATTTTTCGGCGCGGCGATGACCTCTTTCGATCAGCATATTTCTGGTTTGTTCGTTGTCGAGCAAACTGCAAACCGCGTCGGCCCATTTGTGGGCGTTTTTTGGATCGATCAAAAGTCCCGAGTCTCCAATAACTTCCGGCAAAGACGCAACGTTGGAACTTACCACGGGGCACCCGCAAGCCATGGCTTCCAGAGGCGGAATCCCGAATCCTTCATACAAAGATGGAAATACAAAAACGCTCGCCAGGTGATACATTTTGCGGAGATCTTCATCCACCAAATATCCCGGAAAAATCACATCACTTTCCAACTGATATTTTTTTAAAGCCTCTTCAATCAGTTTATATTTCCAGCCTTTTTTGCCAACAATTACAAGTTTGCAATCGGGATATTTTCGCTTAACAATCACAAAACTTTTAATCAGTGTGGAAAAGTTTTTGCGGGGTTCAAGAGTTCCAACCGCTAAAATAAATTTATCGGGAAGATGGTGCTTTTTCTTGAATGCGGTTAACTCGCGCTCGCCGATTTCTTCTTTATAAAATTCGGTTGTTGCGCAGGGAACTTCGTGGATTTTTTCTTTGGGATAATGGAAACGATCCAGCAAATCCTTCTCGGTATTCGCGGAAACCACAAGGACGTTTGCGGCTTTCTTGAGCGCTTTTCTCAACGTTACGCGTTCAATTAAAACAGCTTTGGAATTATGTGATCCTGGAAATAAAAATGCGACCAAATCGTGAACGGTAATAATCACTCGCAAATTTTTTGGAGCAAAACAGGGAATAATATAACTGGTCGGCGCAAAGAAAATGTCGACCGGCGGACTCTTTTTAAGGTCTTTCAAAACATTCAAATGCCAAATTACCGACTTCCCTTTTACGGTTTTAATGTGAGCATTTTTAAATTCCTTGTAAGAATTTTTTTCCTGATCGGTATAAAGGATGTATTCATTATGCGAATCAATTTCCAGCAGTGCCTGAACCAAATTATATGTATACCAGCCTTTACCGGTTTTTTCGTGGCCGGCCTCGCGGATGTCTATGGCAATGCGAAGTGGGGCGTGTGCCTGAGTCGCCTGTGCGATGATGGAACTCGCTCCGCTCGCGGTAGAAATAGGCACTTTGTGCGTGATGGAAGCTTCTTTCATTGCAGAAAATAAAGTCTAAAATTCTGCACTATTCTACTCGCTTTTGTGCGACTTGGGTACTCAAAAATATTGGGGTTTTGCTTTACAAATAGCACTTTTCTTTTTATAGTTCAAACACACACGTCAAATCTATAAATAAAAATTTTTATGCCAAATAAACGCATTAATCAGATAGTTTCAGAACTTTCTTTTGAAAAAAAACTGATTGGGGCCGGCTCCCTGTTGATGATTTTGAGTCTGTTTTTGCCTTGGTATAGCGATTTGGATACATTCCATTATGGACAAACTTTTATTGGGATCAATGGCCCGCTGTATTTGATTGGGCTCACTTTTTTGGCTATGGCCGGAATGACCCTGGCTTTAATTATTGCCAATCATTTGAGAGTTAAAATTCCTTTTGAATCTTTAAAATCTCCAAAGCTTTATTTGAGTTTTGGGATTTTTTCTTTTTATCTTTTGTTTGTAACCAATTCGATTTATTTTGACAAAAATTTTGGTGTAAATCTTACCGATAAAAACCCGGGATATGGCATGTTTATCGCCTTTTTGGCCGCATCAAGTCTGACAATCGGAGGCTATCTGAATACCCGTGAAAAGACTCACGCAATTAAAGCTTTTGAAGAAGAAACAAGAGATCCAATAATGGCTGCTGTGCAACAAAAATCACGAGAAAGTCTGCGCAGTGTTCGACCGGAAACAAATTCGGTCCGACCGGAAATGGCTTCTATTAAGCCTGAAATTTCTTCAACTCAGACAGAGGCACGTATTCAGCAGGAAACCCGCATTCATCAAGATACTAAACAAAATCGTCCGGAATTCAGAACTGTGCATCCGGAAATGCGCACAGCATATCCAACTCCAAAGCCTAATCCTGCGCTTCGTGAAACACCGGATGAGCAAAAACAAACCGTCTCGATTGCCGCTGATAGTGCCGAGAATACTGTTGGTGCCGCCGAAAATGCGGCCCGAGCTACTGTTGGAAGCGCCGTTGCTGCAGCCGGGACTAATACCGGAAACGCACCTCAACCTCAAGCTTACCGAATGGACCTTTAGTTTTGACCATTTAAAGTTTTTTATTTATTGAAGAATTGAATTTATGTTCATATCAAAACTAGACAATAAATTGCCCGAAGGAGTTATTTGCTACTGTAAAGACTGTGAAAAAATTGTTCAGACTATGCCCGTAGGCAGAAAATTCGCTTATAAATGCAGCATTTGTAACACTAAAAATGTGGCTTTTGGAAGCGAAAAAAGCATTCGCAATTTTTATCGCATCAAAGAAGAAGGAAAAGTTGCCACTGTTTTGAGCGAAGTGGAAAAAAAGGCGATTAATGCGGATAAACTTTAAAAGCTCACATGGAAATCTGTGCACGTGCACACCTACATTTTCCTTAGTGGCGCGATTGAAAGTGCCAGTTTTTTGATGCCGTATCTGGCGTTTTTAAAGCGGACTGTAGCCACTCCTCCGGTTACGGTTACAACCACGCCTTCACCAAAAGAATTGTGATAAACCTTATCGCCATCGGAATAACTTTCCGGATTGGAGCTGTCCGCAAAGTCTTCGTCCGGCACAAAACGTGGGCCGTCGCTTGCATTTGAAAATCCGCCGGCATTTGCCAAGTTTCCTTCTGCGATCCCCTCCACGACTCCTTCCATTGGAATTGGTGTGCCACTAATTTCTTCACGACGCAAAATCCGGCGTTGTGGTTGCACGTCTTCAAATAATTCCGCCGGAATATCGGCCAAAAATTGTGAAGCGGCATTGGCATGAGATTCTCCGTAAAGCATGCGGTTTTTGGCATTCAGCAAATAGAGTTTATCTTTAGCGCGGGTGATCGCCACGTACATTAAACGACGTTCTTCTTCCAACTCGTCACGCTCCAACAAACTGCGGGAATGCGGGAAAATGCCTTCCTCAAGCCCAACTAAAAACACATTTGGAAATTCCAAACCTTTGGCGGAATGAATCGTCATAAAAGTTACAGCATTATCCTGAGTGCTCATGCTGTCCACATCGGCAATCAAAGCGACCTCTTCCAAAAAAATACTGAGTGAAGTGCCCGGCTCAAGTTTATCGTACTTGCTGGACACACCAACCAATTCATAAATATTCTCAACGCGGGCGTCGCCATCTGCCGTGTTATCGTCAATCATCTGCTTATAACCTGTGTATTCAAGGACGTGTTTAATGACTCCCGAAGCCGAAAACTCCCTATTGATCTGTTGCAAATCGCGAATGACTTTTGCAAATCTTTGAATAGATTCGATTTTGGAATCCTGCAAATCAAAATCTCCCGAATCCAACATCCCGTTTTCTACTTCCTGCCTGTTGTTTCCCACCTGTTCCATGGCCTCAAACAAAGTTAAATTGTGAATCTGCGCGTAATGTCTTAGTTGCTCAATCGATTTGGTGCCAATTTTCCTGGTTGGTGTATTGATAATTCTCATCATACTTACCGAATCGCTGGGGTTCTGAATAACCCTTAAATAAGCGATAATATCCTTCACCTCTTTGCGTTCGTAAAATTTTATACCACCCACAATTTTGTAGGGAATCGCATAACGCAAAAAAACTTCTTCCAACACGCGTGACTGGGCATTGGTTCTGTATAAAATCACAAAATCGCGATAGTCCGGCGTTTCATAAGCGCGCAGACGATCCATAATTTCCCTGGCTACAAATTCACCTTCCTGGCGTTCGTTATCAACCGAAACAAGTTTAATTTTTTCGCCACCTTCACGCTGCGTCCAAAGTTTTTTGTCTTTGCGCTTGGCATTTTTAACAATAATTCCATGAGCTGCATCCAAAATCGTCTGAGTGGAGCGATAATTCTGCTCAAGCTTAACCACCTTGGCATCCGGATAATCTTTTTCAAAATTGAGAATGTTGCCGATATTGGCTCCTCTAAAGCTATAAATGCTCTGGTCGGAATCACCGATTACACACAAATTGCGATATTTTTTGGCCAACATATTGGTTAAAATATATTGCGCCTCGTTGGTATCCTGATACTCATCAACGGAAATAAACCGGAATTTTTCCTGATAATGATCAAGAACTTTTGGCTCAGACTGAAAAAGCTGAACCGTTTTCATGATGATGTCATCAAAATCCAGCGCGTTATTTTTATGGAGTGCTTTCTGATATTTTTCATACACTTCCGCCACTCTTTCGGTGAAGTAATTATTGGCAAATTGATGGTACTGTGTGGGCCCAATCAGCTGATTTTTGGCGCTGGAAATAAAGTTTAAAACTGCGCGCGGATTGGTCTGTTTTTCATCAATCTGCAAATCTTTCATGATCTGCTTAACCAGAATTTGTTGATCGGCAGTGTCGTAAATAACGAACTGATTTTCGTAATTCAAAAGGTGGATATTTTGACGCAAAATGCGCACGCAAGTGGAGTGAAAAGTGCCGACAGAAGGCAAATCCCGGCTGCCAGAACCCTGAGAACTATATTCACTAAACGCAAGCGGAGCGTCTTTTTTTAAAAGCTTCACGATGCGCTCTTTCATTTCATTCGCGGCTTTATTCGTGAAAGTCACAGCCAAAATATTCCAGGGGCTCACATGCTCCTCTTCAATCATGTAAGCGATGCGATTGGTAAGTGCCTTGGTCTTGCCAGAGCCCGCACCGGCGATTACCAAAACAGGTCCGTGAGTGGCTTTTACGGCTTCCTGCTGCTTTGGATTGAGATTGGATAAGAGGTCTGACATGAAAGACTTGACAAAATTAACTAAAATGACGTATTGTACTGTCTAATCCTAATATTCTTTCTTATGGTGGAAGGCGTAGACAACAATGAAGGCAATGGTGGTGTGCGAGATTTACCTTTACCTAAAGGTGTGATTGATATTAGCACATGGCTTAAACAAGAAAAAGGCTCAGATTCACGACCTGAAGAAGATCGTAGTGCTTCTGAGGACGTTGATGGTGTTTTAGCTGATGAAAGGCAAGAGATCACGGGTGATACTCGCAAAAAAGCGGGTAAAGCTTTAAGTAATCTTGTTGTTGTTGATTTTAAACGAGGTAAAAGAAAAGGAGCCCCTGCAAAAAAAACATCACCCAAAAGAGAAAAATTAGTAAGCGATACCTTCCCTACTGCAAATTATAGAACAAAGGCCGACACACCTCCACTTGTGGCAGGAGGACAAATTGGAAGACCATACAATGTACTCCTCGAAGAAAAAAAAGAATTTGCAAAACTAAATGGTCAAAAGGCAATATTTCATTTTTTCTTAATGATTAATCCAGGCCTTAAAGCTATCCCAGCTGCTTTGGATTTTGATGGTGCAGCGGATAAACTTTTAGCTTTAAGAGATACTGAAGCTTTTGTGAATGGGGAAACCGGCAAGCTTCCTCTTTACATGGAAATAGTTAAAATTTTGGTTAATGATATCTGGGGTTCCGGATATGATCATTCAATGAATGACTCTAGGCTAAGAGCCATTACTGCTATCATCCTCGATGGGAGTAATGACAAGAAAACTACTAAAGGTCAATTGGTCTATTTTCATAGACAAAAGCTTGTTTTAAGAAACAACTTGACACGTTACGCAGAGTTGTCGTAAGATATTATCTTGATTTTAATTTTTCTATATGGGTCACCAAACGACTTCTGAAGCGCAACCATTTGTAATAGAATTAGTAGAAGATGAAAAATCCGACCATGATACTACTGCAGCATGCGCAGTAGCTGTCGGGGATGATGCATTTGATTTAACCGGTGAGGATTTTGATGAGATTGTTTTTGGAATAAAAAAGCAGGTAGGTCTCACTACACCAGAACATACTATTAGGGAACGAGAGAGTTTAGCTGCAAAAAAGGGAAAGAGAAAAAGTCATTAGAAAAAAGCCGTGCTAAGCCCTAACCTCTACCTTGGTTCCAATGTCGGCAAAGTTGAAAACCACTTTGGCGTCTTCCGGTAATAAGCGGATGCAGCCGTGGCTTCGTGGTGTGCCGATGTGGTCTAACGCCTCTCTCCAAAAAACTCCCTTGTCGTTGGCTAAGCTTGGCAGAGCATGGAAACCAAATCCGCCACTTCTGAACATCATAAATAAAGGCATAATGTAGTGTGGCCTTGATCCGGCCACGCGCACATTCTGCTTTAGAATGATTTTGGTGGTTCCTTTTGGGGTTGGTGTTTTGTATGCCCCCGTGCTGACCACAAAAGAGCTGATTGTTATATCCCCAATTTTTAACCACATTTTTTGTTGCTTTAGACTAACTTCTATTTTTTTCTCGCCACTGAAATCCAATTTGGAAAGATTTGTGCTTAATTCAATGTATGGCAAATATTGTGTTTGTTCCGGAGTTAATTCAAATTCGCCAACGCGAATATCCATTGCTACGGTCGCCTCTTCGTTATTTATCCAGCTTACGCCTTCAATTACCGGTGCAAAAAATTCGCGATAGTAACCCATTTCCTGTGGGGCTCTGGACCAAAAAGTAAATTTGGCCATTCCTTTTGGATCTATACGGCTGGCATCCATTTTGATGCGATTGCCGGATACCCAATGACTATCCCAAAGGCTTCCATCAGCCGAAAATGGGCTTGTGCGATCTTTTTCGTGAGTTGTGCCCAAATAGGTTACATTAACATTTTCGCAGCCGCTGTTTTCGGAAAACCAGGGAGCATTTCCGGTATTTTCCATGTAAATTTCAGTTTGAAAAGCTTCACCGGGGCCAACCACGGGCTTTTTTTGAATACTGACCAATTTTGCGGAATAAACGGACTTAGTTGGTTTGGTAAAATTACAGTCAATTGTTGGTGGAGTTGTAGCGGGTAATGTTGGTGAATTAGTTTGAATTGCACCGTCCGGCGTACTGGCGGCAGCATCGTGTAATGCTTGAGTTTGTGCCTGTGTTTGAGTTTGAGTGGGCTGAGTTACCGGCTGTTGGCTTACTATAGTCACGACTGGATTATTTACATTAGCCTGCAAAACAACCGGACTTGCTTTTAATTCGTTTGTTTTGTTTTGAAGATCCTGCCAGTTGGCAAGTTTTGCCATAAGTCCCGGTGTTGCAAAAACAAGACCGAAGACAATGAAGAGTAGAATTTTTTTATCAAGATTTTTCACGGTTTTTATGTAAATAAATGAATCATCAAATTATAACACATACAGAATATATGTCAAATATAAAGTGATGATTAGGTTTCTTCTTACACTAAATACAACTCTTCGTCGAGTTTTGTATTACAAAAAAATGGCTGAAAAATGCGGATGGGACGGTTTTTCTAGTCAATCAATTTTTGGAGTTCCTTTTTGAAACTCTCCAAATCTTTAAATTGGCGATACACGGATGCAAAGCGGATGTAAGCCACTTCGTCCAGTTTCTTAAGCTTTTCCATGAGTGCTTCGCCCAACATTTTACTGGGAATTTCTTTACCAAAATTCCCCAATTCTTCTTCGATTTCATTTAATAGTTTTTCGACACGTTCCTGGGTAACCGGCCTTTTCTCGCAGGCTTTCCAAACGCCGCGCGCCAGCTTTTCACGGTCATAACTTTCACGGGAATTGTCTCTTTTAATAACAATAAAATTGGCCGTTTCCACTCTTTCAAAAGTGGTAAAACGGTGCTGACATTTAATACATTCACGACGACGACGAATCTCTTTTTTCTCGTGCGTGTCGCGTGAATCCAGCACTCTGGTGTCATCCTGTTTGCACTTTGGACAGACCATTTTTGTTGATTAGGAATTGGTAATTTTTGAATGCATCTCTTCGGCATAATGATCGGTCATGCCTGCCAAGTAATCTTTTATCACAACCTCCAGCCTTTCGGAAGCTTTTACGTTTTCGTCTGAAGGATGAGGCAATTTTTCCGGATGGTCAAGGTAATGCCGGAAAAGATCCTTCAAAATTTGCTTACCTTTATCAATTACATCAGAAACCTTGGGATTCAAATAATAATTTTTCATCAAAAATGCGCGCAGATCAGCCAATTGTTGTTTCATTTCCGTGCTAAATCCAACCAGCATTCCTTTATGCGCCCTAACATCATGAACCGTTTTTATCTGATTCCGCTCAAGATTTTCATGGGTCGTAGAATAAAGATCATGAATCATCAACTTAATTAAAGTGCTGATTACCCGCAAATAAAATCGGTCTTTTTTGTCATTATCTTCTAATGAAATGCCTGTTCCGATTTCGTTACTAACCATTTTTTCCGCATTTTGCCAAAGTGTAAATTGCTGTAATTGCTCAATCGTAATCAATCCGGAGCGCAGACCGTCATCAATATCGTGATTGGTATAGGCAATTTCATCCGAAAGATCCACAACCTGGGCTTCCAAATGTGGCGAAGTTTCAAACTCCAGATATTTTTTATATAGCTCCGGATGGTGCTTAAGTAAGCCATCCAAAACCTCTTTAGTGACATTAAGTCCATCATATTCCGGATGAATTTTTTCAAGTTTCTCAATGATGCGACGACTTTGTTCATTGTGCTCAAAATGTAATCCAAAAGGTTGCAAAACTTCATCCAAAGCGGCCTCTCCACCATGTCCAAACGGTGGGTGACCCAAATCATGGGCAAGTGCCAAACATTCGCTTAAATCCTCGTTTAAACCCAAAGTTCGGCTAATGTCGCGCGCAATTTGCGAGACTTCAATTGAATGTGTCATGCGATCACGATAATGATCGCCAAAATAAGAAACAAAAACCTGAGTTTTGGCTTGCAGCCTTCTAAAAGACTTGGAATGAATAATTCTGGCGCGATCACGTTGAAAAGGTAATCTGTAAGGATCTTCCGGCTCTTTATAAACTCGTCCGGCACTTTCCGCATTTTTCATGGCATAAGAAGCCAATATTTTAGCTTCGTCCTCCAAAAGTTGCTGTTGAGTTTTGAGCATGGGGAAATTTAAGTTGTACGTCGTGGTGTGTTTTGGTCGGCTCTATGATTATCCAAAAAGAGCCTCTTTTCAATAAGAAGCTCTTTTTTAGTCTATTTACGATGGAAATTTCTGTTGAGATTATAACCCAACCCTAACGTCATCTTCAGTTTCTACATTAAGCTCTGTGCCATCTTTGGTTTCAAGTCCGGCCTGATCTTCGGTTTTAATTTCGGCGGAAGTTGAAGTCGATGGGACACTAACTTTTGGCTGAGTTGTTTGATTAGTTTCCTGAGCTTCATCATTGGATTCCTGAGTTCCTTCTTGCGCATCTTCCTGCTTGTTAGCGCCTAAGTCATCCTGTTCATTCTCATTATCAATGGAAGATTTCACATTAGTAATAAGCCCGTTAATTACTTCTGATGCCTGACTGTCGCCTCTGCCATTTGCGGCAAGATTTTCCAAAACTTTTTGATGAGCTTTTAAAGAAGAATTAAATTTACCACGAACTTCTTTAGCGCCAGCTTGATCATTTTCCGCTTTTTGCTTTTTAAACAAACCCTTTGTTTTGGCTACCTTTTCATTAAAATTAGCGGTTAATTCAGTCTGAATGTCGCTATTCAATTTCCCCTGTTCAGCCAACTTCTCGGCTTCCTCTAAACGAGTTTGAGCCTGAGCTGAAGCAATTTCGGCCTTTGCTTTTGTTGAAAACTGAACCATTTCGGCAACTTTTTCGTTGAAATGAATCTTTACCGGATATAAGACATCACCAGGCATACTACCTTGAGCGGCAAAACTTGTGCCAATTCCACCAACTATCAGAAGTCCCAGAACTGCGCCGATAGGTTTTACGAGAAATGCTTTCATGAAATTTTTGGTTAAGAAATTAAAATTTGATCGAACTAATGTCGACCAACTCTGATGACGTATTGAATTTGAAATTCTTACGGGATTGGCCTGCATGAACTTTAAAAGTTTTTGTTTGCCAAGGGCTTTTTCCTCTTGTGTAAGCCTGATATCCGCAACTGATTTTTTAAAATTGTTATTCATATTCTTTAAAGTTAGGCCTTAATTTTTTAATAATTGTCGAAGTTGATTGGTTGCGCGATTGAGTCTGACCGAGATGACGTTTTCCGATTCTGCCAGAGTTTCAGCCATTTCTTTGATTGAGAGTTCATCTATGTATCTCATTACAATGACTTCGCGATATTTTGGATTCATTTTGGGGAGGCAATCTTTAACTTTTCCCACCTCCATTATTTTTTCAAGTTCGGCCGATTCATCTTTTTCGTCCGCTGGTTCAAATCCCTGTTCTTTTAAAGTATCCAACGAAACCGCTTTCTTTTTTCTGATTTCATCAATGATAATGTTGTGGGCAATTTTATAAAGGAGCGCCCGGATGTTATCAATTTTTTGGCCTTCTTTAAGGTAAAGCCAGCCTTTAATCATGACCTCCTGCATTAAATCTTTGGCCCTTTCACGGTCGTTAATGCGGAAGTAACAGTGCCTAAAAATGGCATCAGCATACAGATCGTAGGTTTTTACAAACTCCTTTTCAATTTCTTCGGGATTCATGTTTTGCATATCTTATGACGGGTTATTGGACTATTTCTTACAACCGACCTTTGAGGTTGGGCCGACCTCGAAGGTTGTGGAGGTTGTTAATTGCGTTTACGGACTACTATTATTATAATCCGTTTAGATTTTTTATTTCACATGTCGATTGTAACTTTTAATTGCAAAGAGTGCCAGAAGCCTTCTTCTTACGAGCAGGAAGATTGGGATTGTTTTAAAAAATTCGGATTTGAACCACAAGAATTATGCTTCGAATGTGATCAAAAGCAAAGACTTTGTTTTAGAAATGAACGGGCACTGTATACAAGAAAATGTGATGCAACCGGTGAGACAATTATTTCTATCTATTCGTCTGACAAGCCATATAAGGTTTATAAAAGCGATTATTGGTACGGTGACAAATGGGACGCGCTTTCTTATGGTCGCGATTTTGACTTTAACAGGCCGTTTTTTGAACAGTTTAAAGAATTACAATTGCAAGTACCAAGACTGGCATTAACAAATATAAATGCTGTTAATAGCGATTACTGCAATAGTGCTTATGGAAATAAAGACAGTTATTTAATTTTTGGTGGTGATTTTAATCAAAACTGTTTGTTTGGCACGCTTTGCATGAGCAACGTGGGCTCACTTGACCTTGATTACAGCAATTTTAACGAGCTTTGTTATGTGATGGGAGACACTCTAAATTCATATGGTTGCCGGGTTACTTTTGATTCAAAAAACTGTAATAATTGTTATTTTATTAGTGACTGTATTGGTTGCAGCGAATGTATTTTGTGCACAAATTTGGCTAATCAATCCTATTGCATCAATAATCAAAAATATTCAAAAGAAGAATATCTGCAAAAAAAGCAGGAGCTGATAAATGGGTCTTATGTGCAGCAGCAAAAGAATTTTGGGGATTTTTTGGATTTACTAAAGAAGCGAAAAGTTAAATATATTCATACTGTTTCCTGCCAGGATTGCAGCGGTGATTACATTAAAAACAGTAAAAATTGTAAGAACTGTTTTGATGTAAGTGAAAGCCAGGATTTGCGTAATATTATCTTCGCCAGCAAGGAAAAAGATTGTTTTCAGTCCTGCCTTTTGGGTGATGATGCTGAGCTTTTGTATCAGTGTGTGTCTGTTATGAAATGTTATAATATTCAATTTTCATTTTTCATTGCGGATTCATCTAATATTCAATATTGCGATTTTATCCAAAATTCCCAAAATCTTTTGGGCTGTACAGGGCTTAAGAATCAGCAATACTGTATTTTAAATAAAAAATATTCAAAAGAAGATTATGAAAAATTGTATGCGAAAATTGTTGAGCACATGAAAAAAAATGGGGAATGGGGAAAGTTTTTGCCAAAGGATTTAGCCTGTTTTGGGTATAATGAGTCCACTTCTTCTGCTTATTATCCTCTGACAAAAGAGCAGGCACTAAAAGAAAAATTCCAGTGGAAGGATGAAGATGAAAAAACTGCACAACCTCAAAGGTTGAAAATTCCGGATCAAATTAAAGATTTTACAGATGCAATGGTTAACGAAATTTTGCTCTGTTTGGATTGTCATAAGAATTTCAAAATTGTTAATCAAGAATTGCAGTTTTATCGTAAAATGGATATTCCTGTGCCAAGAATTTGCTCAGAGTGCAGGCATAAACAAAGGATGCAGATTCGTAATCCACGACAACTTTTTGAAAGAATTTGCAGCAACTGTTCAAAAAAACTTCAGTCAACTTACGCTCCGAAAAGGCCGGAAACAGTGCTTTGTGAAGAATGTTATTTGAAGGAAATTTATTAAGCCGCTCGCCGCACTTTGTGAAATTCGGCTATATCACAGCGCAATAAAGCTGCTGGCGCCCAACCAGGCCAGATTAAAAATTGCCGTTTGCGAGCGCGCATAGACCGGACTTTCAAAAATCATCCCAACCAGTTCTTCTTTATTTAAAGAGATAACTGCCACTTTGTTGTTGTAAATCATGATCTGATGTTCGAACCAGAATTCTTTTGGATTTACGAATAAAATCTCAACAAGTTCCGGTGGGAAATTTTTGGGATAATGATTTTTCACGTAAGAAAATGCTTCCGAACTACTGGGGCAAATAATGCGGGTTTTAATGTTGCGCTTCATTTTTTCGGCGGCGTAATTGGGAATAAAATCATCCAAAATCTCGCCAAAGGCTTTCAAGTTGGAATAACCGAGCATTTCTTTTTTGGCTGTTGAAGGGTCTTCTTTCATCGTTAAGACATCTTCCAAAATGTTTTTAATTCCTTCCATTCCTTCAAAATATTTAATTTTTGGCTTAAAGGCGAGCGTATTGGTGATGGAAAGGAGCTCAGGAAGAATTTTTCGGGCGTATTTACTTTTTTCTTCAAGAGCATGAACAATGGTTTGCGGCGGTTCAGCAGAGTAATACCTAACCTTATCTTTCGTAATAAAGCTCACCAGGCCCTTTTTAACCAGGTTTTCAAGCGTGTGGTAACAGTTTACGCGTGGAAGTTTGGCTCGGCGGGCTAACGCGCTAACGTAGCCTCCTCCAAGCTCCAGCGTTGCCATATAAACTTTGCCTTCGGTTTCAGTTAGGCCTAAAAGATCAAAATCGGGGTAGAACATTCAACTTGGAATTATATGAATTAATAATTTTGTTCCTGCTTTGCAGGAGTTAACTGCTATGCCTGCTTAGGGCAGGCGCGGATCGCCTTTGGCGGTCTTGTTGTAAAAGTGTTTCTACAGATAATATACATCAATTAGATCCAGCTGTAAAGGCTTATGTAAGGGCTATTATGGTACATTGCTTTGTCTTTCTTTTTCCATTAAGTTTACAAAGTAATACAGTGTGGTATAAATGTAAGCTGTGAGTTTAAAATAATTTTAATAAATTGCAACTCGCCTACGTATGACTAAAAACTGTAGACAATGCGGAAACGCGTTTGAAATCACTGATGAGGATTCGAAATTTTACGAAAAAATCTCTCCAATTTTTGCTGGTAAAAAATACCAAATACCCGCACCGGTATTTTGTCCTGATTGCCGCATGCAGAGGCGTTTAGCATTTCGCAATGAAAGAAAACTCTATCATCGAAAATGCGATTTAACAGGGAAAGAAATCATTTCAATGTATAGTCCCGACAAACCTGTACAAGTTTATGGCCGCGAAGCCTGGTGGGGAGACCAATGGAATCCCTTGGATTATGGCCGTGATTTTGATTTTAATAGGCCATTTTTTGAGCAATTTGCCGAACTTTTAAAAGTCGTACCGCGAATTGCACTCATCAATAAAGAAATCGAAAACAGTGAATATTGTAACTTTGGATTTCGTAATAAAAATTCTTATCTTTTATTTACATGTGGATATTGTGAAAATTCGTACTATTCCAATCGCAGTTTTAAAATGAAGGATTGTGCTGAATGCTCAAACCTTAATACAGGTGAACTTTGTTATGAACTAGTGGACTGCGAAAATTGCTACAACTCACAATATCTACAAAATTCAAATAACTGCAGTGACTGTATTTTAGGCTTTAATTTAAAGGGCTGTAAAAACTGTTTTGCCTGCTGCAATCTTAATAATGCTGAATTTTATATCGAGAATAAAAAGTATAGTGAAGAAGAATATCGCAAAAAACTTCCCGAATTGCTTAAAAACTTCGAAGCGAGTAAAGCTCTATTTAATGAGCTAAAAAAGCAGGCAATAAGGAAATATATAAACGGCGTAAACTTAGAAAACTGTACAGGTGACGCGCTTTTTAATTCAAAAAATTCCCTGAATTGTTACGAAGGCAAAAATCTCCAGGATTGCAAATTTGTTTGCAATGCAACCAATATGAAGGATTCTTATGACGTTATCAATGATGACAATTCCGAACTTGTTTATGAAGCCGTGGGTAGCGAAAGTAATTATATGCATGCCTTTAACGATATTTGCTGGTTTGATAGTTTTGATTATTACAATAGTCTTTGCTTTAATTCAAAAAATATTTTTGGCTGCGTAGGCCTAAAAAAGAATGAATATTGTATTTTGAATAAACAATACTCCAAAGAAGATTACGAAAAATTAGTGCCGCGAATCATTGAACACATGCGAAAAACGGACGAATGGGGGCAATTTTTCCCGATGAGCATTTCTGTTTTTAGTTATAACGAGACTTTGGCTCAGGATTATTTTCCATTAGTACCTGAACAGGCAAAAAAGATAGGAGCAAACTGGAAAAATGAAGATCTTTCAGGTAAATATCAGGGATCAAAAGTCATTATTTCAAAAAATATTCAGGAAACTCCAAATGAAATAACAAAACAAATTCTGGTCTGCGATAAATGTTCAAAAAATTACAAAATAATTCCTCAGGAATTACAGCTTTATCGCAAAATTAACGTTCCCGTGCCAAATATTTGTCATGAATGCAGACACTTGGAACGCATGGAGGCTAGAAATCCACGCAAGCTTTGGGAACGCAATTGTGCAAAGTGCGGCGTAGCAATAACGACGAGTTACGCCCCAAATAGGCCAGAAATCGTCTATTGCGAAAGCTGTTATTTAAAAGAAGTTTATTAATTTTTACTCTAAAAAGATTTTGAATCATGAATAAATCCTGCAAACAATGTGGCGGATCATTTGAAATCACAGATAAGGATCAGGCTTTTTATACAAAAATGCAGGTTCCGCAGCCAAATTTTTGCCCTGATTGTCGCATGCAAAGGCGCTTAACCTGGCGTAATGAGCGCAAACTTTATAACCGTAAATGTGATCTTTGCGGCTCACAGATAATTTCGATTTATTCGCCGGATAAATCGGTGAAAGTTTATTGTCATAAGTGTTGGTGGAGTGACAAATGGGATCCAATGAAATATGGCCGTGATTTTGACTTTAACAGGCCGTTTTTTGAACAATTCAAAGAGATGATGTTGGAGGTTCCGGTTATTTCCATCAACATGCACGATGATAATGTGAATTGCGACTATACACATTTAAGTTCCGGAAATAAAAATTGTTATTTGATTTTTGCGGCGAGCGACAGTGAAGATTGTTTTTATACAACCTATATTCAGCGCTGCAAGGATGTTTCTGACTGTTTTTTTATTTTTGATTCGGAGCTTTGCTATGAATGTATTGATAGTTATAACTGCTACAATCTGCAGCACAGTCAGATTTGTCAGAATTGCCGAGATTCATATTTTCTGTATGACTGCAAAGGATGCTCGAACTGTTTTGGCTGTGTGTCGCTAAAAAACAAGGAATATTATATTTTTAATAAGCCATACTCCAAAGAAGAATATTTCAAAAAAGTTCAGGAATTACTTAAAGATAGAGCTTCTTTTGAGGCTGCCCGTGAGAAATTTTATGCGTTAAAAAAATCAATTCCGCATAAATATTATGCCGGAATCAGCAATGAAAATGTGACTGGTGATCACGTTTTCTTTTCAAAAAATTCAGAAGAATGTTATGACTCCACCTATCTGGAAGATTGCAAATGGTGCGTCTGGTTTCATCGCGCCAAGGATTGTTACGATTGTTATGCCTGGGGCTTGCCGGCTGAACTTGGTTACGAAAACCAGCTCTGCGGAAACGGCTTTTATAACGTAAAATTCAGCGCTTATTGCGGTAATAATATTAAAAATTTAACCCATTGTTATTACTGTTTTGCCGGATCGGGAGACCTGTTTGGCTGCATTGGTCTGCGCCGAAAACAGTATTGTATTTTCAATAAACAATACTCCAAAGAAGAATATGAAAAATTGAGTGCGCGTATTATTGAACATATGAAAGAAACAGGAGAATGGGGACAATTTTTCCCGGCACAACTTTCGCCTTTTGCTTATAATGAGACCGTTGCAAATGAGTATTATCCGCTTAGCAAAGAGCAAATCCTGCAAAAAGGGTTTAAGTGGAAAGATGAGGAAAGCATCACAAAATATCAGGGTGCAAAAATTGTAATTCCGGAAAAAATTTCCAATGTTGATGAAAGTTTTGCCAATAAAATTTTAACCTGTGAATGCTGCGGGAAAAATTACAAATTGGTTAGTCAGGAATTAAAACTTTATAAAAAAATGAATATCCCGGTGCCTTTAAAGTGCTTTAATTGCAGATATAAGGCGCGTTTTGACTTACGAAATCCACGCAAACTTTGGACCAGAAATTGCGCAAAATGTGGTGCGGAAATTAAAACCACATATTCGCCCGATCGCCCGGAAGTTGTATACTGCGAAAAATGTTATGAAAAGGAAGTATATTAAAAGCTCTGAATTATGTTAAAAAACTGTCGTCAGTGTAAAACTCAGTTCGAAATTACGGATAATGACTTGAATTTTTATGAAAAAATCTCGCCTGTTTTTGGTGGCAAAAAATATCAAATCCCCTCGCCGACTCTTTGCCCTGACTGCAGAAGACAGCGGAGGTTAGCCTTTAGAAACGAACGAAAACTTTATAATCGTAAATGTGATTTAACGGGAAAGCAGCTGATTTCGATGTATAGTCCCGACAAAAAATATAAAGTCTATGATCATAAAGAATGGTGGAAAGATACTTGGGATGCCACTGAATTTGGTAAGGATTTTGATTTTAATAGGCCGTTTTTTGAGCAATTCGCTGAGCTTTGGCACGAGGTTCCACAAATGAATATCAAAAGTGAAAATAATGAAAATTCGGATTATTGTAATTTGATCGCCAATTGCAAAAACTGCTATCTGGTTTTTGAAAGCAGCAACAATGAAGACTGTCTTTATGGCTATTGGCTGCAGAAATGTACCGACTGCGTTGACTCATCTTTTTCACATGAGTCACAGCAATGTTATGAAGTTGATAATTGCTATAACTGTTATAATTTGAAGTGGTCACAAAATTGTAACGGTTGTTCCGATAGCGCTTTTTTGAATGATTGTATCGGATGCAAAAATTGTCTTTTTTGCGTGAATCTTCGCCAAAAAGAATACTGCATTTTTAACAAACAATATACAAAAGAAGAGTATGAAATTCTCAAGGGAAAATACTTGGATGGTTCTTATTCCAATTTATCTAAAAATAAACTTGAATTTGAAAAGTTATTATTGAAATTTCCGCATCGCTATGCCCAATTTTTGAAGGCCGAAAATTGTTCCGGTGACTACATTCAGCAAAGCAAAAATTGCGAAGAATGTTTTCATGCCCATGATGCGGAGGACTGTAAATACAGCGAACACGTTTGGCGTAATTCCAAAGACAATATGGATGTGAGCACGGTTGGGCGCGATGCAGAGCTTGTCTATGAATCAATCAATACGGCATTAGGCGCAAAACATGATCTTTTTTGCATTCAATGCTGGTCTGGAACAAGTGATTTGATTTATTGCGTTGGATGCTTTAGCAGTCAAAACTGCTTTGGCTGCGTAGGGCTTAGGCATAAGCAGTATTGCATCTTGAACAAACAATATTCCAAAGAAGAATATGAAAAAATTGTGCCGCGCATTATCGAACAAATGAAGAAAATAAGTGTTTCCGGATCGAATAGTGGCGACTTCGGTGAATTTTTCCCGATGAATATTTCTGAATTTAGTTATAATGAAACGGTCGCAAACGAGCAATTTCCTCTCACAAAAGAGCAAATTTTGAAGCTTGGACTTGGTTTTCAAGAAGAGGATTTATCAAACAAATATGCCGGACCAAAAATTCAGATCCCTGATAACGTCGCTGAAGTTCGGGATGACTTACTGCAGGCAATTCTGAGCTGTGATGGCTGTGATAAAAATTATCGAATTATCAAACAGGAATTGGCATTTTATAAAAAAGGGAATATCCCTTTGCCTCATCTTTGCCCTGATTGCAGGCATAAACAAAGGATGAGCAAACGCAACCCCCTGCATCTTTGGAAACGTGCATGTGCAAAATGTGGAGCAGAAATTCAGACTTCTTATGCGCCGGAAAGGCCAGCCACCGCCGCAGCGGGGTCCCCCGCTAAGCGGGGGAAAATCGTCTATTGTGAAAAATGTTATCTGGAAGCGGTTTATTAGAATTTTTTGTAGGCCTTTCATTTCTCAATCTGCTCCATGGATTTTTTTGATGGTTGAAATAATATCGTCGACTGGCAGGCCTTTTTCGCAATACAGGCCAAAACTTTCTTTATTTTCAAAATAGACCAGTTCATTCTTTTCGATTGGCTGGATCAATAAACCTTCAGGGGTTTCTTTTGCCAGAAACAACTTTGTCGTGAATTTTTCGCGCCATGCTTTAGGCAGGGTTATTTGCCCTGTGTTGAAAAGTTTCAAAGTAAATACTGACATAAAATTAGTTAAATTAATTAAATTCATATATATGATGAATGTTATGAAATAAAATATCAAGAACATGGCTTTTAACCAAGCTTAATATTCCAGAATTAAAATCTTCTAAATTTTTTGTGAAAAGTGCTATCCAAAACGGGTTTATTGGGTTATCATTTTGAAAATCTTTATTATCACTTATGTCTATTAGAAAATCACACTTATCAGGTAAGAATTTTGAGCTTCAGGATCAGGAAATCGAGTTTTGCAAACGCCTTGGCGTACCGGAACCAACTACGACACCGGATGAAAGATTGCAAATATTGATGGCTTTCCGCAATGAATGGAAGCTCTATAAAAGGAAATGTGACTCCACTGGAAAAGAAATTTTAAGTGCTTACAGACCGGATAGTCCGTTCAAAATTTACGCCAACTCAATCTGGTGGGGAGACACTTGGGAAGCCCTGGATTATGGTCGGGATTTCGATTTTAATCGTCCATTCTTTGAACAATTTGCCGAACTGCAAAAAGTTGTTCCTCGCGAAGGAACTTCCGTTTTTAACAGTGAAAATTGTGATTATAACGGCCACATCCGCACTTCTAAAAATTGCTATTTAAACTCGCTTGTAGCCGGGTGTGAAGACATGATGTATTCTTATTGGATGGTTAACGATAAAGACGTTTTGGACTCAATGTACACTCACAACAGCACGCTTTGTTATAACTGCAGCGATAGTGAAAATTGTTATAGCTGCGTCATGTTGCAGGAATCCGCGAACAGCAATGAATGTTATTTTTCTTATCAACTCCGTGGCTGCAACAATTGCTTTCTTTGTTCAAATTTAATTAATAAAAGTTATCACATCTTCAATAAACCTTGCAGCAAAGAGGAATTCGAGACCTTTAAGAAAAAATATCTGAATGGATCATGGAAAAGTTATCAGGAAGCCTATCAGCTGTTTTTGGACATTCGCAAAAAGACAATTCGCAGAAATCTTAAACTGATTAACAGCGAAAATTGCAGCGGAGAATACCTGTATGACTCAAAAAATTGCATTGATTGTTTTGATGGTCATAACGGTGAAGATTGTTGCAATTCCATTTCGTTGAGTGATTCAAAAGATGTTTACGGCTGCTATTCCGCAGGTTGGCCAAAGTGTGAAGTTGTCTATTCATCACTTGTTTCAAGAGGATCCACCGATATTGCTTTCTGCAACTACACCTGGTTTTCCAATGGTTTACGCTATTGCGATAGTTGTGTTTCTTCGGCCGACTGTTTTGGGTGCGTAGGTTTGCGACACAAAAAATATTGCATTTTAAACAAGCAATACTCAAAAGAAGAATATGAAAAGCTGGTGCCACAAATTATTGAACAGATGAAGAAAAATGGGGAATGGGGGCAGTTTTTCCCAAAAACCGTTTCACCTTTTGACTACAACGAAACCGCCGCTCAGGATTTTTATCCGCTTACAAAAGCGGAAGCTTTGAAACTCGGTTATAGCTGGCTTGATGAAGATAAAAAGAATTACGTACCTGCAACTATGGCTGCATTACCCGATTCTTCCGGAGCGATTGATGAAAGTATAACTAAAGAAATATTAACCTGTGCGGAGTGTCATAAAAATTATCGCATAATCAAGCTTGAATTGGCGTTTTACAAAAAAACAAATTTACCAATTCCACGAAGCTGCTATGAATGCAGGCATCGCACCAGAATGAATATGAGAAACAGTTATAAAATCTATTCAGATCATTGTAATAAATGCGGAGCAGTGATGAAGACGACTTATCCGCCTAAACATGCAGAAATTGTCTATTGCGAAAAGTGTTATCTGGATGCGGTTTATTGAAACCCCTTGCAAATGTGGCGATAAAGTTTCAGAATTCGACCGTATTTTATGGGCTATATGTCAGAAATAAAAAACTGCAAAATTTGTCAGAAAAGTTTTGAAATCGCTAATGAAGATTTGGAATTTTACGATAAGATTTCTCCTGTTATTAAAGGCGTAAAATATATATTGCCAGCGCCGGTTATTTGTCCCAAATGCAGAATGCAGCGCCTGACGGCTTTTAGGAATGAAAGGGTTTTATATAAGCGCAAATGTGATTTTTCGGGTAAGGATATTATTTCGGTTTATCCTCCAACTTTTAAAAATCCGGTTTATGATCAGGCTGTCTGGTGGTCGGACAAGTGGGATCCTTTAACTTATGGAAAAGATTTTGACTTTAACAGGCCATTTTTTGACCAATTCGAGGAGCTACTCAAAAAAGTCCCTTCGATCAACCTGCAAAATCGCAATAATGAAACCAGCGAATACTGCAATGACACTAATGATCTTAAAAATTGTTATCTTTGTTTTAACAGCGAACAAGCCGAAAATTGTCATTACTGCAACACGTTTGGCCTAACCAGTCGGGACTGCATGGATATGTTTTGGTGTTTTGAATGTGAATTATCTTATGAATGTGTAAAAGTTTCCAACTCTTATCGCAGTTTTTGGTCTATGAACAGCCAAAATCTAAATGAATGTTTTTTCTGTGATGATTGTCAGAGTTGTACGGATTGTTTTGGATGCGTAGGCCTTAGGCATAAACAATATTGCATTTTCAATGAGCAGAAAACAAAAGAAGAGTATCAGGAGTTTATGAAAACTTTTGTTTTTTCAAACGAAAACATTAAAAAAACTAAAGAAAAAGTTTCGGAAATTTCAAAAAAAATACCGCGGCTATATTCACATCTTTTGGCTTCTGAAGATTGCGTTGGGGACTACATTATGCAATCAAAAAACTGCAAATTTTGTTTTGATGTCATGATGTCGGAAGGGCTTAAGTATGTTTGGGACGGCATGATGCAAAACAGCCAAGATTGCTTTAACTCAGGCATGGATTCCACTTTTTTGTATGGATGTGTTGGCGTATACCTAACAAATAATTCCAAATTTTGTATTAAATGTTCCCTGGGATGTAGTGATTTATTTTATAGCGATTATTGTTTTAGTTCCCAGAATTTATTTGGCTGTATTGGGCTTAGACATAAGCAGTATTGCATTTTGAACAGGCAATATTCCAAAGAACAATACGAGGAACTGTTACCAAAAATTATTGAACACATGAAAAAAAATGGTGAGTGGGGAGAATTTTACCCGCAACAAATGTCGCCTTATGGCTATAATGACACGTTGGCTCAGGAATATTTTCCACTAAGTCGGGAAGAGGCAATTGCCAAGGGGTTTAACTGGAATGACTATCTTAAGCCAAAAATCGCTGCTCAAAAAACTTTTGCACTAAATGATAAGGGCACAATCAAAGAAATTAATGATGATATTTTAAACTCGGCGCTTATCTGCGAAAAAGATGGCAATCCTTACAAAGTTATTTCCCAGGAATTGGAATTATATAGAAAATTGGGCGTTCCTGTGCCAAAACTTTGCCCTGACTGCAGGCATTATTCCCGAAAAGCTTTAATAAATCCTCGCAAACTTTGGAATAGAAATTGCGCAAAATGTGGCGTGGATTTGAAAACAACTTATGCGCCGGAAAGGCCCGAAATTATTTATTGCGAAAAGTGTTATTTGGAAGCGGTTTATTAAATTTCTTCGAGTTAAAAGTAACTATTTATAAACATCTTTTCGATGTCCGATTTTGAGGATCCAAAACTCTTGGTCATTTTGATGGCTTGATTTTAGGCAAAGCAATAATCGATAAGCGCCGATTCTTAAGCGATGTGTGGCCGGTTCCAAATTATGAAGGGGCTTCATTATTTTTATAATGTCCGGATAATTTTTAAGCAGTCCAAGTTTTGCTTTTATTTGGGTTTGAGCCAAAGATGAAATGCTTAAAAACTGCTTCTGGGCGCTTTTTGTAAAAACAAAAGTGTTCATATTTGGAGAGAGCTTTTACCGGACTTAAGTGATTCCTTAAGTTCTTTTTGCAATTTTGTTCTGTTTTTAAGTATCTCGAATTCTTCCATGTAATCATCGATAAAATCATCACAACCATCAAAATATGGGAGCATGACAATTTTTGCCATTCCCCTGTTGGTGACGACATAGCTGTTTTCCACTATTTCTTCCGATATTTTGCCAATTTTTTGTTGCACCTGGGTAGTGGTAATTATTGATTTCATATATGATAGATTATATATTCCACCGTATATCTTATCATATATGTTGTTTTATTGAAACAATATCAAAATACACTAAGCACATTAACAAATCATAAATTTTTGCTAAATTTTTGTTGATCAGATGATTTAGATCCGTTTTTGCCTCAGGGCAGGCCACTTGACGGTTGCATTTTAGGCGTTTTCCTGCTATAATTAAACTCTGAATAGCAGCTATAGCAATGGAATATTTACATGTTGTCATACCGCAGGGAACACCGGATAATCCAAAAAAAGAAGGTCTCTTCCTGAATTTTTTGGATAACCTGCATAAATCGGCTCACCATGGCCATTTTTCGTTTGAAATGCTGGGGTATAATGAATACACCTACTTTTTTATTGGCTGCGAATCCGGCAATGTAAAATTGATTGAAGGTCTACTCTATGCGACTTTTCCGGACTGTGAAATCCGTCCTTATAAAGATTACACCGAATTTTATGATCCAACCAAGCACGTTCTAAAAGGAACGAGTTTGAGCTTTAGAATGAGCGATATTTATCCTTTTGTGGATTACAGTCATTTTGAAAATGACTCTCTTTCCGGTGTTTTTGCGGTTATTTCCAAGATGAAACGCCAGGATTATTCCTGGATCCAGATTTTGGTTTCACCAAAAGACGACAACTGGAAATATCATTTTGTGCGCAGATGGAAGATGAAATTTAACAATTTTAGACGGAACTTCAGACTTAAGAATTACGTTCGTTTGAAGGATAAAAAAACCTATTTCAAAGAAGAAAATGAGTCTTTTGTGCATAAAACAGAGCACGAACCTTTTGAAATTCAAATTCGAATTGGTGCTGTTTCGACAGAAGAATCCGAGGCTGACAGAACACTCCAGGCGCTTGCAAAAGCCTTTTATCAATTCAACAAAACCGACGCGAATGGTTTTGAAATGGAGCGCGTAAAAAGCGGACAGTCGTTTTTGAATGAGTACAAGAAGCGACATATGACCAATCCGGGAATGGTAAGCACTCATGAATTGGCAACTTTTTTCCATTTGCCGAATGCCGATCACGTGCCTCATGTTGTGCATGTGTTAGCCAAAAAACACGAACCTCCAAAAGATTTACCGACCCATGGTGATGACATTTCCATGTTTGGAATTACGAATTATCATAACAATTTTCAAAAATTTGGCTTGAAGCGTGAAGATCGCCGCAGACATTTGTACGTTGTGGGGAAAAGCGGTGTTGGCAAATCGAAAGCTTTGGAACTTTTGATCCATTCGGATATTCATTCCGGTAAGGGAATTTGCGTGCTTGATCCGCACGGAGACCTTGTAGACAACATTTTACGCATGATTCCGGAAAATCGCATCAATGATGTAATTTATTTTGATCCTGCCGATACGGAGTTCCCCATCGCTTTTAATCCATTGGAAAAAGTCGACGAAAAATACAAAATGCAGATTACAATTGGTTTTATTCAAATCTTTAAAAAACTGTTTGGAAATAACTGGTCAGACCGTCTGGAACACGTTTTGCGTTATGTGACTTTGGCGCTTCTGGACTCGCCAAACACGACTGTGCTTTCGATTTTAAAAATGCTTTCGGATAAGAATTATCGTCAGTCGATTGTGTCCAGGATCGAGGATTCGGTGGTGAAAAATTTCTGGGTAAATGAATTTGCCGGATGGAGTGAAAAGTTCGATTCTGAAGCCATTACTCCACTGCTCAATAAAGTTGGACAGCTGGTTTCCACAAATATGATTCGTAATATTATCGGCCAGCCGAAGAACAGTTTTAATATTCGCGATATTATGGACGGTCAAAAAATCCTTTTGATGAAGGTCTCTAAAGGTCTGCTGGGTGAGGAAAACGCGCAGTTGATCGGTTCGATGATTATCACAAAAATTTATCAGGCGGCGATGTCCCGCGCGGATATGCGCGAAGAAGATCGCAAAGATTTTTATTTCTATGTGGATGAATTCCAAAACTTTGCCACAGATACCTTTTCCGAAATCATGTCCGAAGCCCGTAAATATCGCTTGTGCATGACCATTGCGCATCAATATATTGGGCAGCTGAGTGAGATGATTCGTAAAACGGTTTTTGGTAACGTCGGTTCCATGATTAGTTTTAGAGTTGGAGCGGAAGATGCGGTGATTCTGGAAGGTGAATACACGCCAATTTTCAATATTCGCGATATTATTAACCTTGGCGTTCGTGAATTTTATTTAAAAATGTCAATCAATGGAGAGCTTACAGAAGCCTTTTCCGGGCGAACTCTGGATATGAAATTTCCGGAAGTTGATTACACCAGACAAATTATTGAAGCTTCACGCAAAAAGTATTGCAACCCTCGTGAAAAGGTTGAAGAAAATTTGAAACGTTGGGATGAAGGAAAGCTGGATGAACCTTTGCCGCAGACCAACAACGTGATTCAACAGGCGGAAGATTTTGAGGTGCCGCTGATTTAATTTATTTATTATCTTGCCTGTGATTGCTGAGTGCAAAGAGTGTCACAAAAATTTTGAGCTTTCACAAAAAGATTTGGATTTTTTTGAAAGAATTGCGCCAATTTTTAATGGCAAAAAATATCCGCTGCTATTAAAGATGTGCCCTGATTGCAGGCAACAGAGGCGCTTAAGTTTTCGCAATGAACGGACTTTTTATAAAAGAAAATGTGACTTAACCAATAAAGATATTATCTCTTTTTATCCGGCTAATTCGCCTTATAAAGTTTATGAATCAAAAGCGTGGTGGAGTGACGACTGGGACCCCATGCAATACGGGCAAGATTACGACTTGAGCAAGCCATTTTTTGCGCAATTTGATGAGCTTTTAAAAGCGGTTCCGCATTTTGCGATGATGGTTTCGGACAAGAGTGAAAATAGTGATTTTTGCCCTTATTCCATCGCTTTTAAGAATTCTTACATGTGCGTTTCGGGTGGCTATAGTGAAAGTTGCCATTATTGTTTTTGGACAAATTTTTCGCGTGATTGCGTTGATTGTTACGGCTGTTCACGCTGCGAACTTTGCTATGAATGCGTTGAATGTGACAATTTGTATGGATCGATTTTCTGTAAAGATTCCGGGAACAGTTCTGATCTTTATTTTTGTAACGATTGCAGGGGTTGCCAAAATTGTATTGGTTGTTTTGGCTTAAGGAACAAGCAATATCACATTTTTAATCAGCCGGTTTCGAAAAGTGAATATGAAGACTTTTTAAAAAACCTGCAATCCGGACGCGGGGAATTGCAAAAAATGGAACTAAAAACTAAAGATTTCTTTGCCCCGTTTCCTCATGTGGCCAGCCAAATGGTTAATTGTGAAAATTGCAGCGGAGATTATTTAAGAAACTCTAAAAATTCCGACCATTGCTACCATGCGGATGGAATTGAAGATTGTGCTTATTGCTGGAATATTCCGGCTGGCGCTAAGGACTGCCAAGATATCAATTATTCAAAAGGGGAACTTCTTTATAATTGCATGAGCGCCGTAGATGCATTCAATTGTTTTAATGTAATTCACAGTTGGAATATCCATGATGTTTATTATAGTTTTGAAACTTTTTATTCCGACCATTGTTTTGGTTGTGTTGGCCTTAAACATAAGAAATTTTGCATTTTGAACAAGCAATATTCCGAGGAGGAATACAATAAGCTTGTGCCAAAAATCATTGAGCAGATGCGGAAAAGCCAGCACACGGCGGATGGTGTGAGCGCGGAGGAATGGGGCGACTTTTTCCCCTCTCAAATAAGCCCTTTTGCCTATAACGAAACCATCGCACAGGATTATTTTCCACTCGATAAAAACGCCACTTTAGCAAAAGGATTGCATTGGGTTGAGCCGGATTTAAAGGAATATCAACCTTCTAAAATCGCAATCCCCGATCAAATTCAGACAGTTCCGGACTCGATTACTCAGGAAATTTTGGCGTGCGAAGATTGCGGTAAAAACTATAAAATCATCCCTCAAGAATTAAAATTCTATCGTAAATTGCAGCTTCCTATCCCACGAAAATGCTCTGATTGCAGGCATAAAACCAGGGAAGGGCAATTGAATCCCCGCAGACTTTTGGAACGGAATTGTCATCAATGCAAAACAAAAATACAGACAACTTATGCCGATGAAAGGCCTGTTTATTGCAACAGTTGCTATTTAAAACTGATTTATTAAAGTTTATATTTTTGCGATATTTTCTTTAGAGTAAGGCCTCCGTTTTTTTGCCAATCACGTTCTGCAGCTTCCAGTTCATCTGAAAATTCTTCTTTGGTTTGAAGAGGCGGCAGAACGATTTTGTTATATTCCATAGTGCAAATAATTACAGCTCCCCTTCGTTATGCAATGTGTAAAGTGCGCGGGCTACTTCGCGCCTTAACATGGCGTTATCGGGGTACATTTTTGAGTCTGTGAACAGATTGTGGTTTTGCGCATATTTGGCGTAGCCGCTGTACCAAAGGCCCGGCTGCACGTCTGTATACGAAGAACTTGTGATTGGCGGAATTGCATTGTTTGGCAGATTTCTTAAAACCAAAGCCAAGAATTCAACGCGATTTACGGATTTTGCCGGAAGGTAAAGACCCGCTTCAACTCCGGAAAGATAGCCGGTGATGATTTTTAGGGCTTTTCCACGACAAATGTATTGGTATGCCCAGTCATTTGAAGTTACATCCGGGAATGGATTATTGCTTAAACAATAGTCCTGCTTTGGATCAAAAAGTTTGAAAGTATTGAGTACGATTTTGGCTATTTGATCACGTTGAAGGTTTGAATCCGGAGTGAAAGTTCCATCCGGATTACCGGTCATTACACCAAGATTTTTTACATATTCCACCGCTTTGCAATCTTTATCGGTAGTTTTAATGTCGCTGAATCCCACGCAGTTATTGATCTGAACTTTAAAATCCAGAGTTTGAGTTTCTGCCGGAGCAGCCACTGCAATTTTGAATTGGTAATCGCCTGCAGCTACAAACTTATGAAATGTATCGTCCAAACCATCCCAAACAACGCTGTTTACACCTGAATTATTTACGCCCTTCCATGTCATAACAGCGATATTTGGCGCAGCTTTGGCATAAATTGTCGTAGTAACGTTGACGGCGGCGGCTATGCTGATTTTGTATTCAAATTTAACTTGTCCCACTCCCAAAACAAAGGGGTCGGGGGTTGCCACTAAATTTTGAACTATAGGATTGTAACCCGGAATTTGTGCGGGAATAATGATTACCGGAATTACAGCCTGCGCGGTTGCCGGCGCTAGGATAGCCAGTATTCCAAGGATCGCTAGGAATTTATAACCTGCCTGTAAGATTGAATTGTAAATTTTTTGGGCCAGTTGATTCATCATAAAGAGTGGTTAAATTTTAATTGTTTTGCATGTGCGCAAGGCGTGTTCGCCATTTGGTCTTACCTGATTTTTGCTTAAATCTTGCCCAAATTGTGTAATTGATAAAGAACTTTTGCAACTTCAACTCTGGTAACTATGTTGTTTGGATATAAAGAATTTCCGGAGAATAAACTGTGATCGAAAGAGTATTTTGCATAGCCTGTGTACCACTGACCTACTGGAACATCCGCATATGACGAAACATCATTTGCAGGCATTTGTTCCTTTAAATTTCTTAACAAGAGTGCCAAAAACTCAACACGGTTTACCGAACGTGCAGGAACGTATTTACCCGCATCCGCGCCGGAAAGATAACCCGTAATAACTCCCAAAGATTTACCCAAACAAATATATTGATATGACCATTCTTTGTTTGTCACATCCGAGAATGGATTACTTAGACAGTAAGTTACGTTTGCGTTAAATAATTTAAAAGTTGTAAGAGCGATTTTGGCGATCTGATCACGTTGGAGATTACCACTTGGATCAAAGTTTCCATTACCTGTTCCGGTGATTGCACCAATACTTTTTGCGTAAGTGATAGCCGGACAATCTACGCTTGCCGCGTCTACATCAGGAAAACCGGCGCAAGGATTGGCAACCGGTGGATTTGGAATTGGATTTGGATCCGCAGGAATATTCACAACGAAAGTTAATTGCTGAATAGCCATATTCCCGTTATCTGCCGTTCCCCAAACCTTGAATACGTATTGGCCATTTGCAACATAATTGGAAACATTTTTTCCGTCCCAGGTGAATTTTTCCGTGCCATTGGTTTGATTTATAAGGGTCCAGGTTTTTACAGGGTCATTATTAATATAAACTCCGGCATTTACAGTTGCAGCTGTTGTTACATTGACCAGGTTTGAAGTAAATTCCACATTACCAAATGTTGGATTGTAATCGCCTGCCGGGCTCATTGTTGGCACACCCAAGCCCGGTGTTCGAGCAATTTGGAAGGTAGTTGATCTTGCCATTTGTCCAACAATGGCAAAATATATTCTGTAAGTTCCGTCCGGAATACCAGCAGCCGGGGCCCAAACAATGTTTGTTGGCTTATTGGCTACTGCAGTATAATCTTGATAAGATGCGTAAAGAAGATTATTTGGGTTTGGATCCGGAACTATTGAAATATTAATTTTTTCGTTTTGAGGTCCAAAAACGGTATATGTAAGATTTAAAGATCCATCCTTATCCGGATTGTAGGGATCTTTTGAAACTGACACTGTAGCTACAGAAGCCCAAGAAGTGCTGAAAGCAACGGAAATTGGACCAAGTGTGGTTGCCGCGTCATTAAATCCGCTTACTTTTAATGTGTAATCACCCTCGGGGATAACCGCATTATTTGACCCCTTACCGTCCCAAACAAAACTTTGAGTTCCGGATGTTCCCATGTTTTTTCCTAAAAATTGCCAAGTTTTTTTAACTGCATTGTTGGAATCAAGAACGTTGGCATTGATTACCGCACTGCTGCCGATACCTCCATAATTAAAACTAAAAGTATTAGTGTTCGCGTATGGAAAATATATGGGCCACTGAGTTTTGGCAGTACTGATGTATGGCTGTATTTTAATTGGTGGCACAATTGCCTGCGCTACAGCAAAAGACGATAGGTTAAAAATGATCAAGGCTGCGCTTAACCATTTAACGATTTTTGAAGACGTTTTCATAAAATAGGGTTAAAAAGTTCTCCTGCTATTAAAACGTGGGAGTCCCTAAATTATTACAATAAAACGCGATTTTAAGCAATCAGATGCGATGGATTTATTGCTGGAAATCTTTTAATTTCAAAAGAATTTTTAGAAGTTCGGCTCTGGTGATTGGAGCGTTTGGATTAAATTTTCCTTTAGATACACCCTGCACAATATTTGGATTAAAGTTGAGCAGTTCTTTTAAATAGGCTCCGGTTGCAATATTTGTGATGTCTTTAAAAATATTTGGGTAGCCGGCGCCACAATTGGCTGTATAGCAGCCCTTATAAAATGGCTCAGGGATCATCTTCATGGCGTAGGCAAGTTTGGCAATAAAAGCCACCGCTTCGCCCCTGGTCATTAAATTATTGGCACCAAAAGTTATATCGTTATAACCTTTTACGATTTTCATTTCCCAGGCTTTGCGGACCCATGGGGATAAAGATTTGTTCAAGTCCATGAATGGAGTTCCGCAATCGGTGGTGTAACAAAATGCCGGCTTAACAAACATGACTAGACCCATTTTAATCGCTTCATCACGCTTTACCGGCTTATCCGGTCTAAAAGTTCCATTAGGATAGCCGGAAACAAAACCGGCATCGTAAGCAGCCCTGATCAAAGCATAAGCCCAATGATTAATGTAAACATCTTTTGGATAAGGCGCACCGGATTTGCTGAGGTTTGAAACGGTTTTTGTCGGTTGCGCAGGTTGTACCGGTGAGGTTTCGACTGGAGTTTGGGCCGGGTTTTCGACTTGGCTTTCTACTATAGGCGCAGACTCTACAACCGTGAATTTTTGTTTGGAAATATCGTAATTGTAAGTTGAATCGGGACGACCATAAACCAAGAAAGTGTAATCACCCGTACTAACTACGCTATCAAATTTATCCTTACCGTCAAAACTGATTTCAAAACTTGGGTCGGTAAATTGCTGATCCGTGTAGACATTTTTTATGATGTCTTGATCGGCAATAAGATCCGGAGAAGTATATTGCGATGGATCAACATCGCCGGTCACCACCAATGCGGAAATATAAGTGCTTGGCGTAACAGTACAATTCAGGCTTGCTGATGTGTTGTTTTGCAGAGCCACCGTATCCTGCGTAAGAGTACAATTTACAACGTCCTTGGCTGGACTTAGAGGAACTACCGGCTCGTCGCCCGGGGGTGGCAGGTCGGCTACGGCGTCATCAAAAATAAAATCTTTTGTTTGATTGGGAATTAAGTTCGCACCATCCGTCCCTGAAATTATAAAAGTGTATTGCCCCGCTTTGGCCGAATCCCAAATTAAAGTATTTGATCCGTCCGATTGATTTGTTAATGGATCCCAAGTTTTAACGGCTGTTTTTGATTGATCCAAAAGTTGAGCGTTGATTGTGGCACTGCCGCTTGAATTTGAAAGACTGTAACTAAAAGTTACTATGCTATTGTTTTGAACTGCGTTTAGCGCGTTAATCGTTGGGGTTGAGCCCGGTGGTGGTGGTTCGTCGCCTCCCGGTGGTTGGTCGCCCCCCGGTGGTTGATCACCTCCCGGTGGTTGATCGCCTCCAGGTGGTTGATCGCCTGCTTGAAAAGTGGCATGACAGGGGGACTTTGTCATGTCGACAAATTGCCCATTACGGGTAAGGAATACCATAGCATCCGCGGAACCATCAGCCAATTTATATGTGACTGGTGCTGATTGTTGGCCCATGGTAGATTTTGGCACACCCTTTCCTCCCCAAAGAAATACGTCTGTTGGTAAAAGTTTATCATCCGCTTCCGCTGACCAGACAACTTGAACATCATCTCCATTTTGGCTTGTCTGAGTACCTTTACAGGAAGTAATTTTTGGGGCATCGGCCGGAATTGGAATAGCACTTCCAAAATCACCCAAAGTTAAAGAGCAGGTGGCTGATAACCCCGAGATAGGTTTTAGAAGCTTCTTTGTAACCGGGTCCACTGAATATAAGTCTACTTTCACGGAAGCCCCTTTGTTTTTTTGCAAATCGGCGACCTTGTAAACAATTTTTTCTGCATTTAGAAGTGTCCCAAAATTTAAACCCGGAGTCCCGGAACCATCTTTCCAGGAGGCTTTGGAATTCGCAGGCTGTTTTCCGTTTAAAGTTGCTGTCCAGCGCACCAGTGTAGACTTATTATCAACTTTTCCGGCGCAGGTCATGGCGGTTGCCGGGCCGTTTATTTGCGCCTGTCCAGCGGGCTGGTCCGAAATATTGCCTAAATTAACGTTTCCAGGATTGTTATTGTTATTAGCGAGCATAGCGACCTTGACAGTCGGACAAATTACGGTTGTTTCCGAAGTAAGATTTGCAATCAAATCTTTTCTTGTGATTTTTGCTTTGATGGTGTGCTCTCCCGATTTGGTAAAACTATATTTAAAAGTTGGCAATAGTGCGTATTTACTTGCGTCTGCCGCAACAGGAAATCCCGACCAATTAATAGTTTGAGTGGCACCGGGACTGTTTGCTGTAAGTTTATCCAAATTAAAAGTTACCGTATCGTTATATTTTGCGTCGGTAATTGCTTTTGTGCCTCCGTTGACTGTACATATTCCACCCGGAGCCGGTGGTGGGCCGAGTAATTTAAAACTGCAAGGTACTTTGGTGCTGGTAGTGGTTTTAGCGAGACAAGCCTTGTCATTTCCGCAGCCTTTATCGGTTGTTATAACATCAATCGTTGATTTGATAATTCCTACCTGGTTGCCTATCAGCGGTGATTCGATGGGGAGATAGTTTAAGTTTTCATCATCTCTTGGCGCAACATCAAAAGACACAACGCCGTCTACCGTTGTTGCAGGGTTTTGATCGTCTACGGTTTTTCCTTTTTGCTTTGCTTCGCAGGTATATTTGAGATTTGGTTTTACTTTTGCCAAGTCTGTTTTACAAGCGGTGCCCGTCATTGATAAAAGGCCACTCATTGTTGGTTGAGCAGTCCATGTTTTAGGCTGGTATCCCGGATCATCAAGGACGTAATCAACTGTTGTTGAGACCCCGTACTTAGAATAGGCCTCGCCATCAAATTGCCACGCGATGGTCGTGCCGGGAAGGTCTGCAAGGAGTGGAGTCACATCTCCATTTCCCGATATCAATACGGCGGTCCAGGTAATTGATGGATCCTTTGGATTTGGAGTACCTGTACAGGAAAGGTAACTTGCATTAAAATCGATCTGCTCACCTTTTAGATTAGGGCCAATATTTGACACCCTTGAAACCAAAAATGAAGCGGCAGCTACACCAACCAATAAGACCATTCCAACCGTGTAGATAATGTTATCTTTTCGGCTGAAAAATTTTTTGAAATCTGTTTTTAATCCGGAAAGGCGCATGATTTTTGTTTTAAATCCCTATATTTTAGCAAATTTTGGGGATTTTGGCAAAGAGAATCAGGCGATTTTTGGCTTGGCATGGAATAAGGAGCTCGCTTTACTCGCGGTAGAGGTAGGCACTTCGTGCGTAATAGAAAAATTTAGAACAAAAACTTGCGCCAGTGACGCAAATAGTATACAATTGAGTCACTTAAGTAACCCAACTTATATGAATTTTAATAGAGCAATTGAACCACTCATCGAAAAACAACTTTTTAAAGGCAAAATTATCATAATTTATGGAGCCCGACAGGTTGGAAAAACCACACTTAGCAAAGATTTATTGAAAAAACATCAAATTGGCGGATCACTTTATCTTAACTGTGATGAGCCGGACATAAAACAATCCCTGGAAAATAAAACCTCTACCGAATTAAAACAAATAATCGGAGATAAAAAATTGATTGTAATTGATGAAGCGCAAAGGGTGAGAGACATCGGAATTACTTTGAAGCTTCTGGTTGATAACTTTCCTGAAATTCAGATAATAGCTACGGGATCATCAAGTTTTGACCTGAGTAATCACATATCGGAGCCGTTAACAGGCAGATCAATTGAATTCAGGCTCTACCCTATTTCACTTCTGGAATTGAAACAGCAATATTCCGAAATTGAACTTTCGAGACTGTTTGAAAGATTTTTAAGATTTGGAAATTATCCAAAAGTTATCAATTCAAGCCCTGTGGAAGCTCCGGAAATCATTTCCGCAATTGCCCAAAATTATCTTTATAAAGATATACTCGCGTTTGAAAAACTGAAAAATCCCGAGATTTTACAAAAATTATTGCAGGCACTTGCCCTGCAACTAGGACAGGAAGTTTCCTATACCGAACTTGCCAACTTACTGAAGATAAACAAAATAACTGTCGAAAAATACATCCAAATTCTCGAAAAATCTTTTGTCATATTCCGCCTAAATCCGTTTAGTAGAAATCTGCGAAAAGAAATAAGTAAAATGCGTAAAATCTATTTTTATGACCTTGGAATTCGCAATAGTCTGATAAAAAATTTCAACGAACTAGCTTTAAGAACAGATGTTGGAGCCATGTGGGAAAATTTTTGTATTGCGGAAAGAGCCAAGGCCAACACTTTTAATCGCAAATTGGTCAACACTTATTTTTGGAGAACACAGGATCAAAAAGAAATCGATTATCTGGAAGAAGAAGGCGGAAAGCTAAAAGCTTTTGAATTCAAATGGGGCGAAAAAAAATATAAAATCCCAAAAGAATTTATTGCCGCCTACCCGGGCACAGACATAAAAGTCATCAACAAAGCCAATATTTGGGAATTGATTTGAGGCAAATCCTAAATTTGGATTGAACAAAAATCCCAAACGTGTTACAATGTTATGATTTATTTAAAAAACCTCTAACACAAAAATATATGCAAAAAATAAAAGAACTCATGGATCAAATAAAAAAGGCCGTAAAAAAGCCAACCAAAAAACAAAAAATTATTGCCTACATTGTGTTGGGCGCTTTGATTGTTGGAATCACAGTTCCAGCAGTTTATTTGAATAGAGGAAGTTTGTTTAAGGGGCAGTTGGATAACTCATTGGGGGTGAAAATTGGCTCATTGAAAGGAAACAGTGTGGAATCTGGTTATTATGGAGGTTGGCCGAACGCCTGGGGTGGTGGTAGTTTAGTAATGCAATGTTCAGGAAAACCAGCTGATAAACGTAATCTAGACGGATCAATAGATGTTATTTGGACAGGCAATGGTGTTTCGCAAATTATAGCTAATACTCCACTAATACCTATGAATGATATTCAAGAACATTTTAAAGTACTGTATTTTGGGTGGGAAGCTCTTGGAGCATATTCAAAGAATAATGATGGAACTGATCATATCGTAGATGTTGGTTGGGTGCGCAGCCTGAACCAACCAGGTGGTCCTCATCAGGATCAGGCAAATGGCTGGGCTTCAGCCACAAACAGTCATGGTACTATAGTTGATCAATCGATTGGTGGAAAAGCAATTAAGGTTACCTATCCTAAAGATAGTACAAAAGTAACAGCTACTTTATCTGGAGCCATTATATATTCCGACTGGAATTATGATATAAAAACGGGCGCTGGAACAACTCCTGCCAATGCCTATTATACTGAAACCAATTGTTCTCTTAATTTGGAAATGCCACCTACACCACCAAAAGTAACAGCTGTAGGAAAAGTACAAAAGGATGGATACACAGTTCTTTGGGAAAATACTACTGATACTTCAGGTAATTTTAGTGTAAAAGAATATGTCTGGGTTGATGCTGATGGTAAGAAAATTAGTACAAATCACACTAAAACTTATTCTCAATCAAATCCGGATGGCGCAAAAACTGCAGATATCGCTCCAAAAATTGTGTTTAATTATGAAGGAACAACATTCAAAGATTATTTTCAAAAAAATCCAGATAAACTAAGTGTAACTGCTAGTTATATTGAGGTCACACTCACTGGTAGCGCCGCGGCCTTGACTGCTGCACAAGCTGCTGCAACTATAGTTACCCAAAAAACAGCAGAAATAGCTGGATATCTAAAAATTGCTGAAGATGCTGCAAAAAAAGCAAAGGCGGCATTGTCTGTAATTAAAAATGCTCCTGTTATTATTATAGGAGCTTCTAGGACTGCAGTACCTGGACCAGGTGGACGAGTACAAACACCACCAATTAATCAATTAACAGATGCTGAAATTCAAAAACAAATAGATATTGCAAAACAAGCGAGTACCGATGCTGGCGAAGCAAATTGGAACACGCCGTTTGCTTATGGGCTTGTTAATGGTAACTTCCTGAAAATTGATAATAAATCACCAATAGTTGCAGCCATATACAAAACAGCTTTAGGTAATTGGAATACCGCCAAGTTAAACACGGCTAAAGTTAAGACTGCTGCTGTGGCTGCCTCTACTGCATACGCATCAGCACTAACAGAAGGTAAGGCAAAATTTGCAAGCAATGAGGCAAAAAAACAGGCTGATAAAGATCTTGCTGCTGCTAAAATTAAAAAAGCGGCGGATGATTTGGCAGCACAAAAAGCAGAGGCAGATGCTAAATTGGCTGCTCAACAGGCTGCTGCCCAAAAAGCATTGGATGATCAAAAAGCTGAATCTGCTGCTGCATTAGCCGCTCTAAAAGCTGAGGCGGATGCTAAGTTAGCTGCTCAACAGGCTGCAAATGATGACGCTGCTAAATTGGCTGCGGATCAGGCTGCTGCCAAACAAGCCGCAGATCAGGCTGCCGCAGATGTCGCTGCCCAACAGGCCGCAGATCAAGCTGCTCAGAAGGCCGCTGCTGACGCTGCTGCCCAATTGGCCGCAGATGCTGCTGCTAAACAGGCCGCTGCGGATGCCGCCGCTCAGCAAACTCCTCCACAAACTTCTCAATTAACAAAAACTTTGCCAACTGATATTTCCGGCCATTGGGCTGAAAGTATCATTAAAAAAGCTGTTGACCTGGGGGTTATAGTGACAAATGCAAATGGACTTTTTAATCCAAATCAACCTATTACCAGAGCAGACGTGGCGGTAATGGCAATGCGTGCGTTGGCTCAGACATCTACGCCTTGTACTAATGTCCAATGCGGAACTACATTTAATGACAATGTCGGAGATTTGGTTACGGCAGGTTATATTGCCAAGGCAAATTCTTTGGGAATAATCGTAAACGCTCAAAATTTTAGACCTTACGCAACGCTAACAAGAGCGGAAGCGGCGTCAATTCTTGCCAAGATGATCAAATATAAGGATCCGACTTTTCACTTAAGAACTCCTGCTGAATGTTATTATCATGCACAGTGGCATTGGAGTTGTGGAACCGGCGCACCGAATAACATTGCTACAGACATTAATGCTGATTGGGAAGGCCAGTACTTCCGTTCATTATGGGATTACAACCCAACAATTTTCCAGGGAAAGGCTCCTCATATTTTCGCTCCGGAAGATCCAATTACCAATGCGGAAATGTTGAAAATTATTATGAACGCGATTAGACCGTAAATGGTGGAGACGCATGGTGTGCGGGAAAAGTGGGAACTTCGCGCGTAAACACAAGCGCGCGTAAATCTAAGATTGAAAAGCCCGGAATTAAAACCTCCGGGCTTTTTTTGCATGAATCTTTGCCGGTAATCTTATATAATCTTATATAGTTAGAGTATATGATTAGAGAGCGGATCGGACTGGGCAGAAGTACAAGATACAGAAAAATTTGAAGATTTAAGATATGATGTGACAGAAAAAAGATCTTAAAAATTTTGCTTGATGACACTTGCGGAAATAATTACACGATTTTTGGAACATGCCGAGATTGGCAAAAATCAATCCAGGAAAACGATTGAAAATTACCGTCATTATTTGGGGCGATTTGCGGCTTGGGCTGGGGGGAAAGAGGATTTCACGCCTAAAGACATCACGCTGGAAAAAGTTCAGGCTTATCGGCTTTATTTGAACAGATTAGTCGACGAAAAAGGGCAGCAACTTTTGAGTACCAAAACTCAGAATTATCATGTAATTGCGTTGCGGGCTTTTTTGAAATACTGCATCAAAAATGATATTGAAACGCTTGCTCCAGAGAAAATTGAACTCGGCAAAATTCCGGAACGGACTGTAGAATTTTTGACTCGCGAGGAACTGGAGCGACTTTTTGAAGAGGTCAATAAAGGGCTTGGGGCGGTGTTAAATGGTTCAAGAAAAGTCAGTGGAACGGCCAAAGTTCAGGCTTTGCGGGACATGGCCATTATGGAAACTTTGTATTCTACGGGTTTGCGCGTGAGTGAATTGGCGAGTTTGAATCGTTCACAGGTGGACCTGGTGCGACGCGAATTTATGGTTAGAGGAAAGGGCAAAAAACCGAGGATTGTGTTTTTGTCTGCGAACGCGGTGGTGGCAATTGAAGCTTATTTAAAGATGCGCGATGATAATTTTGAGCCGTTGTTTTTGAATTATCGGCATGCGAGAAGTGGAAGGCGCGATGGAAGCGATACCGAATGGTCAGCCGAAGATATTACTTCGGGCGAAAAAAGGCGTTTAAGTACGGTGATGATCGAGTATTTGGTGCGGCAATATGCGCGAAGGGCGGGAATCATAAAAAAAGTTACTCCACACGTTTTGCGGCATTCTTTTGCCACGGAAATGCTGGTTAATGGCGCAGATATCCGTTCGGTGCAGGAAATGCTGGGGCATTCTTCAATCACAACCACGCAAATCTACACGCATGTGACGAATAAGCGCTTGAAGGAAGTGCATGATAAGTTTCATCGGTAGGTGGGCGGCGGGGAAATGATATTATTGGGGGTCGGCGGGAGGATTGGAAGTTGGCGAGAATTGATGGGCGATGCGAACGTTGGCGATGCGAATTTTAGTAGATGCAAAATTACATGAAATGTTTCGTCATGAAATAAGTAACAATGTCGTGGTGTTTCGTCGTGGGGTGAGCAATAAAATCGCGTAATATTACATCACGAAACGAGGAACAAAATCATGTAATATTACATCACGAAATGTCTGAATCGCAATAGGCGTTTTTTGGCTTAGTTCTAGCGCTAAATCACTGTAATATTACACTGCACTTTTCGGCGAATTTCAAGACATAAAATTAGATTTTTTGATCTGCATTTGCTAGAGTTTTGGTGAACATGGATGCGGAAATCTTCGCATTCATTAACAATATTTTTTTGATCGGCTTTTCGCGGGAAGTCCCAGCGGAAAAGTCGACACATGGATTTCGGTCGGAATTCGTACAGACCGCAGTTTACCCCCTTTGGTTATTGACGCTCATCACCCGGATGAGCAGTAATGTTTGGCCTTGTTCAAGCGACATTACGACTATTCTTTAACCGATTTTTTTTATGATCGCAGAAAATAAAAATTCAACAAATGTTTTTAACAAAATGGCTACCAGGCAGATGGACGGTCGGCAAGATTTTGCTAAAAATGGCTTGAGCTTTGCAAAAAAAATGGACAGCAATCAGTTGAATTTCGCCAAAATCGACGACCAAAAAATCACAAGTCTCAACGATTGGGAACTGTTTTCACTCTGCCAAAAATACGGAGAGCAAGCCAGAATCTGGCGGCAGAAATTTGCGGGTCTGTTGCCGGAAGTGCTCAAAAGACGCTTGTACGAGCGCAAAGGTTTTGAATCAATTTTTGTTTTTGCCAAAAAACTCGCAGGCATGAGCGAAGAACAAGTTCGTCGCGTGCTCAATTTGGAGCAAAAATTTGAAGACAAACCGGTTCTGAAAAATTTGTTGTTGAATGGCGAAGTCAGCGCAAACAAGCTTGCAAGAATCGCTTCAATCGCAACTCCGGAAAATCAGGAATTTTTGGCAAACCAGGCAAAAATACTTTCGAATCGTGCACTTGAGACTTTAGTGAAAGATGAAAAATTCGCCCAAGAAACACTAAATAATAATTTGCAAAATTCCATAGGTGTAGGAAATCAAAACTCAAGCCAAATCCAACTGCGAATTTTAATTCAAAACGGCGAGCCGGAAAATAAAAAAGGCTCACCTGAAAATGCAAACGGCTTACAGGAGCCATTATTTGATCACAAATCTGTGCACGTGCACACGCAAACGACAGATCTTTTCGAGGATGTCAAATTGCTCGAAAAATTTTCGCCGGAACTCAAAGAAAAATTAAAAGAGCTCGATGAAAAAGGTCTCGACATCAATCAAATTATGCTCGAACTTCTGCAAAAGCGCGACGAAGAAATCGCAATGGAAAAAGAACAAATTGGCGAAGAAATAGTGAAGGCGCAGCTAATGCAACAACAGGCAATGGATACGAAAAAACAGGCTGCCAGCGCTCAGGAAAAATCTAAAAGCGAACTGCCCACAAAAAAGCCGTCCCACTACATCAACGTAAAAATTAAAAATCTGCTCAAGAAAGAACATGGCGATAAATGCTCAATTCCTGGCTGTAACAAGCCGGCTACGACCATTCACCATACGCAAAGATTCACACTCTCCCGTAACAACGATCCTCGCTTTCTGGCTCCATTTTGCGAACAACATCACGAAATCGCGCATTCGATTGATCAGAAATATCAGCAAAAAAGAGCATTGGCTATTGCGGCTTAGACCGTGGAGAAAATAGCTTGTCGGTTGAGTCGGCGGAGCTGGTTGCCCGGATGCTTCGCGCTCGACCAAACTTTCTCAAAGGAAAAAGCGTATGATCCCCCGTGTTTGATTATGCCCTTGCTTGCCATAGAAAGTCCCCGCCGGTGTTCGCGCGCAGATAAATCGTGGACAGTTTTGCGGGCGGTTGTTATAGTGTGGTTGCTCAGGCTCGGCATTTGGCTCGACCAAGGTTTTTGTTCGCACGAGCTCGCTTTGGCGCTTACTCAAGCCTCTTATGATTTCATTCGAAAATGTTTCAAAAAAATATGGGCGCACCGTGGTTTTGGATAAACTGAATTTGCAAATTTCGACAGGCGAATTTGTTTCGGTGATTGGGCCTTCCGGAGCCGGAAAATCGACTCTGGTTTATATTTTGATGGGTGCGGAAAAAATCGAGCATGGAAAAATAATTGTTGATGGCTACACAATTAACACCATGGATGATCGCGAGTTGCAGTTTTTTAGACGCAGAATCGGCGTGGTTTTTCAGGATTATAAATTGCTTCCGCAAAAAACCGTGTATGAAAATGTGGCTTTTGCGATGGAGGTATGCGGATATGAAGATAGTGAAATCAAAAAACGTGTGCCGGAAATTTTGGAGTATGTTGGGCTAACTGAATTTGCGAAACGTTTTCCAAGTCAGCTTTCGGGCGGAGAACGTCAGAGGACAGCCATTGCCAGAGCGTTGGTCCATCATCCACGTTTGATTGTTGCTGATGAACCAACGGGAAATCTTGACCCAAAAACAGGCAAAGAAATCATTGAACTTTTGTTGAAAATAAATAAAGATGGCATTACGGTGATTTTGACTACCCATAATGTGGCTTTGGTCGACCTGATCAAGAAAAGAGTGGTGAAAATTGCCGGTGGAAAAGTGACGAGCGATCTTCAACAAAGTGGTTATCACACACAAGCAAAACAGATTCATTTAGCTATTTCTTAGCGGCACAAGCCACTGCATTCGATACGATAAGCACTTTTAATTTCTTACAATATGACAACTTATAAACAAGCCGGCGTTGATATTTCCATGGGTGATAAGTGTTCCGCACTTGCTTATGCCGCAGCCAAAAAAACGTTCATCGGACGCAAAGGAATGATTGGTATGCCGGTGAATATTGAAGGCGGATTTACGGGCGCGTTGGATTTTGGCGATTATTACATGGTTTTTAATTCGGATGGTATTGGCTCTAAGATGATGGTTGGCGCGGCAGTGGGGAAATATGACACACTTGGTTATGATTTGTTGGCTATGGTAGCGGACGATGCGGTTTGCGTGGGCGCGGAAACTTTGGCGATTACAAATACAATTGATACAAGTAAAGTTGACGACAAAGTTGTTGGGCCGTTACTTAAAGGCTTGGAGAAGGCTTGTTTGGAGCAAAAAGTGGTGATCCCCGGTGGTGAAATTGGCGAAATGCCGGACATGGTAAAAGGAAATATGTGGAATTCCAGCGCGATTGGGATTGTGGAAAAAGAGAAATTTATTTTGGGAAAAGATGTGAAACCGGGAGACCCGATTATTGGCTTGCGAAGCCCCGGATTTAGGTCTAATGGCTTTGCGTTGGTTAGACACGTTTTGCAGAAAAAATTTGGAGCGAAGTGGGCGGAGAAAAAGTTTGAAGGAGGGAAAACATGGGGCGAAGCGGTTTTAACGCCGTCAATTATTTATTCAGCGGCTTTGTTGGAACTTTTGGGCCGATTTGGCGAGAAACGCGTTTGCAATATTAAGGCTTTGGCGCACATTACAGGCGGCGGACTTCCCGGAAATGTTGTGCGAGTTTTGGGCAAATATGGCGCGGATTTAACCGATTTATGGCCAGCGCACGAGATGATGACGCGCTTGCAGGAATTTGGAAAAGTGGAAGATCGTGAAGCTTATGAGGTTTGGAATATGGGAATTGGTATGACAATTGTGAGCAACGAATTTGAAAAAATCGCTGCGACAATGAAAAAACATGGCATCCAAGCGCGAATCATTGGCGAAGTCAGCAAAAAGCCGGGTGTAAGACTGGTAAGTCAGGGGCATTTCAAGAAAGGAAAAACGCTGGAATTTGAGGAGTAGAGGCCATCAAATCAGCTAAATCTCTTCCCGGAACGACAATTGGGGAAAATCGCTGACATCAAGCCATTATTCAACTGCCGGAAAAACCGGACTTTTCATTTCTTTTTTGCGACTTAGATTCTAGATCGATGCGAAGACGTTGACATTTTTGCAATTTCATTTATAATTCGCTTGTTATTTTTAATAATTGTTTTATGCACACTACTGTTAAAGGCCCATTCCTCGGTAACGCAGATAGAAAAGAAGTGACCTGTGCGGCAAGTTCATCCAGGCTAGAAGCTAACACTGATGATATTGCCAGATTAGATGAATTAAGAAAACAAGTTGCGGAAACTTCTAGAAATGCGGTTAAAATCGAATCTTAGATTTTTTTCATAAGTTGTTTAGAAAATTTTAATGTGAGTTGAGGTAAGGTGAACGCACTAAATAGACATTTTTATGTCTGCTACTGCGATCACCACTTTTGAGTATGAAAAAATTTTTACATGCATTCAATTCGATTCCGGGGATGAGTTATGGGGCTTTAGAGAAGCTTTGGACGTATTTTAGAAACTTTAATTATGCCTGGGAGAAAGCGCCTTTGGAGCAGTTTTTGAAAGCTGGTCTAACCGAAATTATGGCTCGCAGAATTGTGGAATGGCGCAGGCATTTTGACGTGATGAAAGAATTTGATTGGCTTAAAAAAAGAGGAATTATTTTTTTGGAAAGAGCTGATTTGGAATTTCCGAAAAGTTTACTGCAAATTCCAGATCCGCCGTTTGGGCTTTATAGAAAAGGTGCGCCGCTGGTGGCCTCGACAGTGGGGCAAACATCAGCGATCCCAAAATCGCCGGATGGACAGATTTCGGCAGCCTTGGCATTGCCAATAAAGCGGCTGCCCGCAAAGCACATTGCCATTGTGGGTACGCGGCAATCGACTTTATATGGTGAAAGAATTGCCACGCAAATTGCCCAGAAAATTGCGGCACAGGATGGAATTGTTGTTAGTGGCTTGGCTTTGGGAATTGATGGATGTGCTCATCGAGGCTGCATCAACGAAAAGAAACCTACAATTGCGGTTTTGGCTTCGCCGGTTGATGCGGTTACACCAAGTTCACACGCAAATTTGGCGGAAAGAATTTTACAACATGGCGGCACGTTGATCAGCGAATATTATGATCGGGAATTTTTTTCCAAGTATCGATTTCATGAACGAAACAGAATTATTTCCGGCTTATGTGAGGCCACAATTGTGATAGAGGCGCCAATAAAATCCGGGGCACTTATTACCGCGCAAAAGGCGCTTGATCAAAATCGGGATGTTTATGTGCTACCCGGCGACATCACAAAACCTCAAGCACAGGGTTGTTTAAAGCTTATTTACGATGGGGCAATTCCGATTTTGAGTATTGATAATCTTTTAATCGAACTCGGCTTTAAATCAACCTTAAAGGTCGTACAACAAACATTGACTTTGGAAGAGCTCGAGATTGCGCAAACTCTGCAAAAAAGGCCGTCCACAGCCGAAGATCTGCTAAGAAATACCATGCTGCCGATCAACAAAATTCAAGCACTATTAAGTACGCTGGAATTAAAGGGGATCATTCAAAGAAATCGGGCGTTTTTGTGGGAGGTGACGCCGGAGGTTTAGAAAATGGCTAGTGCGCGTGCAATCTGGCGAGATGACTTCCTGCCCGCGCTGACTGGCGATGCGCCACTACTCCGCAATTGCAGTAACGCGATGAACTTCTTCCAGGGTTGTGATGCCTTTAAGTACCTTAAGAATGCCATCTTCACGCATTGTAAGCATGCCTTTGCGACGGGCGGCTTCGATCATTTTGGCATTGCCGGCCTTGTTTAAAATAAGATCTTTCATTTCAAAATCAATGTCGAGGATTTCCACAATGGCGATTCGACTTTTATAACCGGTTTGGTTGCAAATATCGCAGCCTTTTCCGATTGGAAGTTCTTTTGGAATTGAAAGTTCAAGAGTTGGCTGAACCAGTTTCATGCCTTCAATCATGCGATTAATTTCATCGATTTCACTTTGAGGAACCGGTTTTAATTCCTGACAATTTGGACAAATTTTGCGAACCAGACGTTGAGCAATAATTGTGTTTAAGGCAGGCGCAATCATAAAAGGAGCCAAGCCAATATTTACCAGACGTGGAACAGTTTCAAGGGCGCTGTTGGTGTGCAATGTACTCAATAAAACGTGACCGGTAAGCGCAGCCTGGGCAGCAGTTTCGGCCGTTTCCAAATCACGAATTTCACCAAGCATTACAACGTCCGGATCCTGACGCAAAATTGCGCGAAGACCGTTGGAAAAATCATAACCGCGCTTTTCGTTTATCTGGCTTTGAGAAACGCCCGGAAGATGATATTCAATCGGGTCTTCCAATGTGATAACTTTAGTTTCCGGCTTATTGAATTTATCCAGCATGGTGTAAAGCGTGGTCGTTTTTCCTGAGCCGGTAGGACCTGTAATCAAAATCATGCCGTGGGAAATCTTGGTAAGGTGCTCAATTTTTTCCAAATTTTTATCCCAGAAACCAAGCTCGTCAAAGGTGATTAAATGGCGGCCACTATCCAATAATCTGCAAACAAAAGTTTCACCATATTCGGTTGGCAAAGCCGAAACACGAACATCAACTTTGCGCTCATTGACCATAAAACTATAACGGCCATCCTGCGGTTCGTTATTGATATTCAGTTTCATTTTGGACTGATATTTGATTTGATTAACGATGTTGTTGTATGTGGATTTTTCGATCTGGAAAATTTCGTGAAGCACGCCATCAATACGGAAGCGCATGCGAATAAACTTTTCTTCCGGCTCGTAATGAATATCCGAAGCGCCGGTTTTTAAAGCACCAACGTTGATCAGATAAACGGCTTCTTCCGAGCTGAGTGAAGTGAGTCTGGTTTTAAGATCGGCCAGCTGCTTGATTTCTTCTTCGTAGACTTTGATTTTTTCTTCCGAAAGCTGAGTGGAAATTTGCGTTTTTACTTTGTACTGATTGGTTGCGTAAAGCTTATTGGCTTCTAAAATACCGTCCGCAGTGGCGATATTCAGGTTCACTTCATATCCGGCGTTTTGGAGAGTTTGGATAGCCGTTTTTGTTTCCGCTTTTTCCGGATCGGTAACCGCAATTCGCAACTTTTTGCCGATTCTAAAAAATGGCATTAACGAGGCTGCCGCAGCCATTTCCGGAGGGACAATACGAAGAAGATCAGGATTGACCGGGGTTGCGCTGATGTTGATGTAGGGAAGATTCAGCTCTTTGGCGCGCTGAATAGCGGCACGTTCTTTAAACGAACGGTTGATCTTGCCAAGCGTTTCGTCAACGGTTTGAGGAGCGTTTCCGCCGTCACCGAGCGAGCTTTGATCTTCCGTGGTTTTAGTGATCGGATCAGCCGCTGCGATTTTCGGATCGGTAGCCGTGATTTGTGTTGTGATTTTTGGGTCGTCTGGCATGTTTCGAAATTAGGTTCGAAAATATCTTTATATTTTAGCATAAATGGGCGGAAAATGCCATGGCTTAGGGACAAAATGCTGGAAAAAGACCTGAATGGCATAAAAAAAGAGCCCCACCTTGATGGGACTCTTTAAAATTTAATGAATTGTGCTGTCTTTTTGGATAGCTATGCCACCTTATTTATGGCAGCAGTATATGGCCTACGCAACCTTCTTGATTGCCTCTACAAGCTGCTTGGCTTCGTCTTCTGTGATGCCTTCGATTGAGATGAGGTCTTTGACTGAAAGGCCTTTGATCTGTTCAACCTGGCTCAAATTGGCTGTTTGAAGTTTGCCGGCAAGTTCAGCTGAAATACCTTCAAGCTGTTCAACGTTTTCAACTTTTGGCTTTTCAACAAGAGGGCCTGCCATATCGCCGATATCCAAAATATCCAATTCAAGACCGGTAAGTTTGGAAGCCAAACGTACATTTTGCCCACCTTTACCGATGGCCAAAGGACGCTGATCCGGATTTACATAAACTTTAGCGCGTCTTGCTTCTTTAGTTAGTTCAATGTGAGCCACTTTAGCAGGAGCCAAAGCCGTTTTAATGTAATTAATCGGATCGTCGCTCCATTGGATAATGTCGATGCGTTCACCGTTAAGTTCATCCATAACGTTGTTAACACGAACACCTTTTTGGCCTACGCAAGAACCAATCGGGTCAATTTTTGGATCAGAAGAAGAAACTGCAACCTTGCTGCGAACCCCTGGCTCGCGGGCAATTGCCTTAATTTCAACAAGTCCGCTCTTAATTTCCGGAATTTCCAGCTCCATCAACTTGCGAACAAGATTTGGATGAGTGCGGGAAATAAGAAGTTGTGGGCCTTTAGTTGTCTTAATAACTTTATCAAGATAAAGCTTTAAGCGCTGACCACTGTAGTATCTTTCACGTGGAATTTGCTGATCAGGCATCAAAATTGTCGTGATTCTGTTATCAAGATTTACATAAACAGTCTGGTTTTCAACGCGGTGAACAAGTGCGTTGATAAGCTCATTTTCACGATCTTTGAAGGTATCGTACATAACATCACGTTCAGCTTCCTGGATGCGCTGAATAATAACCTGTTTTGCTGATTGGGCTGCGATGCGGCCGTATTCCAAAGGAGTTACATCAATCTTAATTTCATCATCAACTTTGGCATCTTTCTTGTATTTTCTGGCTTCTGCCAAAGTCATTTCGATCTCTTTGTCTTCAACTTTTTTGACCACTTTTTTGATCAGGTAAACAATGGCATGCTCAGTTTTTTCGTTGAGCTCAATGTCAATATTTTGCTCACGATTGCCATAATCTTTGCGATATGCGGCACGAAGCGCGGCTTTAATTGTATCAATAATTTTATCGCGCGGAATGCCTTTTTCATCACAGAGTTGGTTGATAGCAGCGAGGAATTGAGATTGCATGGGGGTTAATTAGGAATTATTGTTTGGAAAAAACCAGATCTTGATAAGATCCTAGGTTACGGACTTATCTTACTATCAATCGGCTGGTTTGTAAAGAACTTTATGATGAAAACTTGTTCAGGACTTTCATGATTGAGTCCATAGAAAAGCCTCTGGAAGCCAAAAACCGATAAAGCTTTTCCTTTTGCTTATTAGGGGGAAGTTTACTTAAGGTTCTAAGCTTTTTGTCCGCTGCGTCCTGGGCAAGATCGCTTTCATCGAATTGATTTTCGACGGAAGCTAATTTAAGGGCAGTGGCAAATGTACTTTCGTCTATGCCCTTTTGTCGCAGGTTCATTTCTAACAGCCTAAGTCCCTGCGGCTTTCTGCGCAGGCTGCTGCCAATGTAAATTCGGGCAAAATCCTCGTCATTAAGGTAGCCCAATTCGGTTAATCTTTGAATGATTTTTGTGATGTCTTCCGGATTGGCTGGAATTTTTGCAGTGCTGCCAGCTTTTTCCGTATTGTCGGGGATTTTCGCGTTACCGCCAGTTGTTTTTGCAGCCCAAACTTTAATCCTACTTAGTTTTTGTCTGATTTCGGTGGTGCTATGTGGGCGACGTGCTAAAAAATATAGCGCTCTTTGAAGAAGGTATTTTTGTGCTTCCATGGCTTTGCGATTAAAATAAAATTGGCTCCTAAAGCTTTTTTGTGCGCAAAAGGAGCCAATTGTAATTTCGATTTATACTTCTTTTGGAAGAGATTTTACTCCGACATTTTTTCCTGCAGAAGTTTTTGTGGCTTGAGTAGCCGCACTAACCGGTTCTTTTTCGGATTGGGGAGTCGAAGCTGCTGTGGCTGCAGCGGCTTTATCATCCTTTAATTTGCTGATCAGTTCGCGAACTTCTTTTTCAAGTTCTTTCATGACTTTTTGATTACTCTCCAGGAAATTTTTAACGTTTTCACGCCCCTGGCCGAGTTTAAGATCTTTGTAGGTATAAAAAGCTCCGCTCTTTCTGGCTACTTCGTAACGTGTAGCCAAATCAATCAGGTCTCCAACATGCGAAATGCCTTTATTGTACATAATATCGAATTCGGCAGTTCTAAAAGGTGGAGCGACTTTGTTTTTAACGACCTTCACTCTTACGCGATTTCCAACTATTTCTTTGTCATCACCAGCGCCTTCTTCCAGTTTTCCAATATTGCGGATATCCATACGTACTGAAGAATAAAACTTCAAAGCGTTTCCACCCGGTGTGGTTTCCGGATTACCGAACATAATACCGATCTTCATGCGGATCTGATTAATAAAGATCACGGTTGTTTTTGATTTACTGATGGCACTCGTTAATTTACGTAGCGCCTGACTCATCAAACGAGCCTGCAAACCCATGTGGGCATCACCCATGTCACCTTCGATTTCCGCTTTTGGTGTAAGTGCAGCTACGGAATCCACCACAATAACGTCTATGGCATTGGAACGAACCAAAGTTTCGGTAATTTCCAAAGCTTGTTCACCGCTATCCGGTTGAGAAATAAGCAGATTATCAACATCCACCCCGATTTTGCGGGCATATTCAGGATCGAGCGCATGTTCGGCATCAATAAAAGCGGCTTGTCCTCCACGTTTTTGAGCTTCCGCAATAATATGTAAGGTTAAGGTCGTTTTACCTGAACTTTCAGGCCCAAAAATTTCGACTACGCGTCCACGTGGAACGCCGCCACCAAGGGCAATATCTAAAGAAACGGATCCGGTTGGAATAGTTTCTACGGCAATTTTATTTGCTTCACCCATTTTCATGATCGCACCTTTGCCAAATGCGCGTTCAATTTGGGCAAGTGCCAATTCCACCGCCTTTTGTTTTTCGCTTTGATTTGTCATCGTTAAAAATTAAAGAAATAAAAGCTGTCCCAATCATAGGTGAGTGTACACTCACCGTCAAGAGTATTTTTGCAAATAGTCTTTCTTTTGTTTTGGAACAGCGCCAATTTAGCATTAACTTATTAACGAATTCTAAACTGAATCTGAAATAAATCTAAAATTTACCCCTTATTTAAGCTTTAAATCTTGCATTTTGGTGGCCAATATTGTACGGTACGTCTCCGTAATCAACTTTTTACATAAATCCATAGTGACTTATTCACAGCCAGATGTTTTAATGAGTTTGTTATGAAAATTCTTTTTATTGGTGACATTTTTGGAAGGCCCGGGCGAAATACTGTAAAAAAACTTCTGCCTGAATATAAGGCCAAGTACGGCGTTCATTTGGTGATCGCGAATGCCGAAAATATGCATCATGGTAAAGGCGTTGACGAAGGCCAATTGAATGAACTGCAAAAAGTTGGCGTGGATTTTTTCACTTCGGGTAATCATGTCTGGAAAGAAAGAGCGATTATTGCCCGATTGAATGACAAAAATTTACCACTGATTCGTCCGGCAAATTATCCGGAAGGAGCTCCCGGGCGCGGTTTCCAAATTATAGAAGGTGGCTTAATGCAGCGCGTTTTGGTGATTAATTTAATGGGGCGCGTTTTTATGCCAATACATTTGGATTGTCCTTTTCGCACTGCGGATAGAATTTTAAAGCAATTTGAACATGAACAACTTTCGGCGATTTTTGTGGATTTTCATGCTGAAGCAACTGCGGAAAAAGCGGCACTTGCTCATTATCTTGATGGCCGAGTTTCGGCTGTAATTGGCACTCATACTCATATTCCAACTTTTGATGCACGCATTTTGCCAAAGGGAACTGCCTTTCAATCCGATGTTGGTTTTACGGGACCAATCGATTCAATTATCGGCCTTGAAAAAGAATCCATCATCAAAAATTTCCTGACACAGGTTCCCGTTAAACATGAAGTGGCGGACGGCGACACGATTTTCAATGCAATCGTAATAGAGATTGATGATCAAACTAAAAAGGCAATCAGCGTTGAGCAGATTCAAAGGCAGCTTGAGGTTTTTTAGGAGTTTTGCTGACGCAAAACATTTTGTTTGTAGGCACACTCGCTATTGCTCGCGTGTGCTTGAGGTTTATCGATTTCTGGTTTATGATTGGCAGGCACCTTTTAAATAATCAAACCAATCAAATGGATTTACCAAATATTCCACAGAACAATCGTCCTAAAAAATCTCCAAAAACTTTTACTTATGCTTTGGCGTTATTAATCGTCTTTGTTTTGGGCTGGGAAAGTTCAAGCTATTATATTTTGAATAGAAATGGGCTAAAAATTCAGGGAGTAGATACAGCCGGCACCAATTCATTGGTGAATTTTGGTGGGCAATCGGCCGCAGACTTAAGCCTTTTTTGGAAAATCTGGGGACAGCTTGGAGATCAATATGTGGATGAAACAAAAATAAACCATCAAAGCATGGTTTATGGGGCTATAAAAGGCATGGTATCGGCATTGGATGATCCTTACACGGTTTTTATGACTCCGGATGAAACCAAAGATTTTGACTCAAGTTTAAATGGAACTCTTCAGGGAATTGGCGCCGAGCTTACGGTGAAAGATCAGGCTTTGGTGGTTGTTTCTCCAATCAAAAATTCACCTGCGGAAAAAGCGGGAATACTTCCCGGGGATATTGTTTATAAGATTGATGGAAACCTCACAAATGAAATGTCTCTTTTTGACGCGATCAGCAAAATTCGTGGTCCAAAAGGCTCAAAAGTTACACTGACGCTTATTCGAAAAAGTAAAGATAAACCTTTTGATTTGGCGATTACCCGTGATGAAATAAACATTGAAAGTGTTTCAATGGAGGATAAAGGTGATGGCGTTTATTACGTTGCAATCAATCAATTTAGCGATAACACCAAACAGGAATTTGATAGCGCCGTTCAGAAAATTCTTTTGAAAGATCCAAAAGGAATCGTTTTGGATTTGCGCTTTAACGGTGGTGGATATTTGGATTCTGCGGTTGGCATTTTGTCGGATTTTTTGAAAGGAAAAAAAGAAGCGGTGGTTATTAAAAAACGTGATCATAAAGAGGATGAAACGCTGTATGTAACCGGCGATGCGTCACTTGGGAGCGTGCCATTGGTGGTTTTGGTAAATAAAGGTTCGGCTTCTTCTTCGGAAATTGTGGCCGGCGCGATTCAGGATCATAAACGTGGCCTTATTATGGGCGAACAGACTTTTGGAAAAGGCAGTGTTCAGGAAGTGGATAAAATGCCCGATGGCTCAAGTTTGCGCATAACCATTGCCAAATGGTATACCCCAAATGGACGAAGTATCAGCGAAGTTGGGATTACTCCTGATCGGATTGTGCCGTTTACAGAGGCGGACGCAGCGGCCCATAAAGATCCACAAATGGATGAGGCGGTGAAGTACCTTAAACAATTATAAATTGGGGAAGGGCAATTGTGTTTGATTGGATGATAATGCTGCGTTTGAAAGGTCGCAAATTTTGTAGCCGGAACCGTGAACTGTTTTGATGGTCTTTTTCTGACCGTATTTTTCGATTTTCCGGCGAAGGGAAGCAATATGAACATCCAAAGTATTGGTTATGGCCCGGGTGTCGTAATCCCAAATGTATTCCAAGATTGTGTGACGATTTAAAACGCGGTTTTTGTTGCGAAGTAAAAATTCCAGCAGCTGATATTCTTTCCTGCGCAAAGGCATTTTTTTGTCGCCGCTATAAGCCTCGTAAGTGTCCGGATAAAGGCTCAGGTCACCCAAAGTAAGCGGTTCGGTTTCTTTGACTTCATAGGTTTTAGGCTGTGGCTGATTTTGTTTATTTTTGTTCATATATTTTGGGTAAAAAAATGAAGTCCAAAAAACTGTGTGGACTATCTTTTTATCACTTCGACATTAAAAAATTCTAACGCAGAACTTAAATATTTATAAAATTTCCGCAAAAAGCAGGAATAAAATTTGACCTTAATCCATAATTCCTATACAATATTCATGTAATTTCATTGTTTTTTATATAATTATCATGGCCAAGGATCAAACAACACTTTCAATAGACAAAATAACCAAGCAAAAAGCAGACCAAATGGCGAAAAAAATGCATTTGTCTCTTTCCGGCGTGGCTCGCATTCTTTTAAACGATTTTGCTGATGGCAAAATTCAAATCGCAACTGTGATGGTGATAAGAGATGAAAATAATTTCACCTCAACAGAAAGAGAAGAACTGGATATGGCATTGCATGATGCAGCACAGGGCAAGAATTTAGAGGGCCCATTTAATTCAGCAAAAAAGTTTATTAATAGCTTGAAAAAATAATGCAGCTATTCAGGCATAAAAATTTTACAAAGCAATACCGGAAGCTAAGTCCCCAGCAACAAGCCTTAATTGATGAGGCGATCGTTTTGTTTTACAAAAATCCACTTGATGCAAAACTGCGAAATCATGCCTTAAAAGGCAAATATAAAGGTTGTAATTCTATCGACGCGGCTTTTGATTTAAGAATTATTTATAAACAAGAAAAAAATCATATCGTGGTTGTGTTATTGAAGGTTGGAAGCCATAGTCAGCTTTATTAAAAATAGTAAGCCAAAAATGCGTTGCAGTGAACTGTGTAATTTTGTATAGTATCGGCGCTGCAAGGGCAAAAACAGCAGGTGCGCAAAGCGCGAGGCGCAGCAACACAAAACCGAGGCCACGGGCCGAGGGCGAACAAGCGAAGGATCTGGCTCTGCCAGTCCGGAGCGCAGTGAGCGTTACAATTAAGGAGAGATGGCTGAGCGGTCGAAAGCGACGGTCTTGAAAACCGTTAGGGGCGCAAGCTCCTCCTGGGTTCGAATCCCAGTCTCTCCGCCAGTGAAAAGTAGCTCTGCCGAAGGTAGAGATATTTTTCACTCGATGAGTAGGTGGGATGAGAAGTTTACACCCGGAGGGTGAATCCCAGTCTCTCCGCCAAGAATCAAAAGACAAAACCTAACGGTTTTTTCTTTTGGGAACTTTTTCCCTATATTGTTATTCGCCTACAAACTGTTCGCACTAATCGGATTTTTTCCGGTTGGGGCCCACGAGACCCAATCCTCAAAAATCCTCATTTTGCTCACAGTTTTCCGGCTCATGTTTTTTAATAGTGGCGAGGCTTGCCGGCTCATGCTTTTTCATGCGCCGCGTGCCACTCCTCAACTGTATTTCTTAAAAGTTCCGGGGGGTTGTAGCGCTTAACGGTCTGCTGCCATTCAAGCAGTTTTTTATAGTATCCAATATCCAGCTCTTCTATTTGCCCCGGAAAGTCTCGCTCAAATCGCTCATATTCCGAAATTGTTTCATCAATCAAACGCGGTAAGGCATTATAAAGAGAAGCCTTTGATGAATCATAATCAAGAATAGCATAAGCCAATAAACGTGATACCGTTGCGCGCAGGGAACTTCGTTGAATCTCCAGTTCACGTCCGGCAAGTTGTGAATTGTTGTGCCCCTTGTCCCCCATTTTTGTGCAAAGAATAAGCCTTCTGTTTTTCAGTGCGTTTTCACCGACCCTCACCTCGTTTCCCGTGCGGGCAAATGTTTCAATCCTTAATAATAGAGAATCCATTTTTAGCCGGTCCTTGTCACTAATGGTATCTTTTTCCAATGGAAATTCTTTGACCGTATTCAATGTTTCCCCGGAACCCTGTATGCCAAATCTGCGCATTACTTCCTGTAGAACTCCCCGCTCTGTAATTCCTAAAACCTCCATCGTGCGTTCTTCCCCCAAACGATTTCTTTGAAGCGCAATTTTTTCATCCTGATCGGTAAAAGTCGTACCATTGGTGACTATGCGTAACGCCAAACGCACGGCATCCAGGACATGTGGACGCATTAAATCCAGCTGCTTTTTCTTGATTTCATCTCTGCGATGACCAAATCCACTTTCAATGACCTGGTCCAAACCGCTGTCGTACTTATCCGCACGGGGTTTAATAAAGTCAATAATGTCTTCAACTGCTAATTCCGTATCTTCCGGTAAATCATGAACTGCGGTAATAATAATTCCTTTTATAAAGTCCATTGGCAATTGTGGCTCTTTAATTACGTACGGCAGAACGTCCTGAATAAAACGTAAAGTAACCGCCAAAGGATGAAAAATAAAAGGCTCTTCCCGGGTTTTACGAATACGTTTTTTACTTTGGCTATGATGCGCAGCCTTGGCTAAAGAAATGCTCTGGTGGGCAGCATCAATTAATCTTGCATATCTGTTTCTGAAAACAATATTCCAACGCTCCGGATGATCCTCCGGCAAAACAGGATCGCCTGCTTGTCCTTGCCCAGGTCTTTCCAGTAACATTTCATAATACAAACGAAGCGCGACCAAATAATTTTTATCCGCATCATAATATTGTTCTCTTAAACCTTTTTCTTCAATTTGCCACAAATTCACACGAGAAAGTTCTGCCGATGAATCGTAGGACATATCTTCTTTACTGATCAAAACGACAGCGGCCTTTTTAAGCTGGTCCCTTATAGCCATTCTTGTTTTATTTACTGTATCCTTGGCAATTTCGTCCGCAGATTCCGGGACATAGTTCCATTTTGTCTTTAATGCCCTTGATATATTCTTCCAGTCTTCCCGGTGACCTTGAACAACCTCCCAAATTTTCTGGATTCTTGCCTGATGTTCCGGGGGAATACTGTCTTTTAAAGCCTCAAAATGCAATTCCGGAGGAATATTCATGTATTCCTTTTCGAGTGCCAGGAAATTGGCACTTTCCGGTGTAGAACAGGCTACAACTTCGGTGTTTAACGGATACCTCTCCGATAACATCGAAAAATACCCAAGTTTTGAAATGCGATCCTCCATTGGGCGATCATTTTCGACGTTGCCGTTGTTTGGTGGTGATGTTTCCATAGCCTTTGTGGATAGGATGCGGATTTTAACCCTCTTTTAACGCTCTGGCAATGTCTATTCCGCTTTGGTCAAATATATTGTATAATATAAGGTTGGGCAGGGGGCAAAGGAATTATTAAATCAGCCTGATCAGTTTACGGCTAATGGAATTGACCCCGGGAAAAAGGTGACGATCAAAAAAGTTCAAAATACTGAGGCTTCACATTAGGTTTACTACTACCGTTTTCCACCAGAAAAGGTTCGACTTTCCAGGGGTAATTGTGCTATAATTACCTGATATTGTAAATTTGGCATATGGAAAACAAAAATCCGGATAATACCGATGTAAAAAAGGCGGAAGAGGAGCGCGAGCAATTTTTTAAATTCTTTCAGCTCTCTACCGATATCATGGTGATTGCGGATCCGCTTGGTTGTTTTAAAAAAGTGAATCCAACGTGTTTGAAAATACTTGGATATTCCGAGGCAGAACTTATTTCAAAACCGTTTATTGACTTTATCCATCCTGATGATCAGCAGGCGACCCGGGATGAAATGGCGCGGCAAATGCAGGTTGGTTTTACGCTAAATTTTGAAAACCGTTATATGTGCAAAGACGGCACCGTGATCTGGCTATCGTGGCGTGCCAATTATGAAAAAAGTGAAGGCATTACCTATGCCACGGCACGTGATATCACCGAGCGTAAAAGGGTGGAAGAAGCTATAAAACAATCGGAGCAAAAATTCAGAACGATGTTTGATAATGCGAACGATGGAATAGTTTTAGCCGATTTGGAAAGCAAAAAATTTCATGATGCGAATAAGGCGTTCTGTAGAATGCTTGGTTATAGCGTTGATGAAATTAAGACTTTGGGAGTTGCAGATATTCATACCGAAAAAGATCTGCCTTATGCGATTAATCAGTTTGAAAGACTGGTAAAAAAAGAGTTTGAATCATCAAAAGATATTCCCGTAAAAAGAAAGGACGGTAGTATATTTTATGCAGATATTAATGCCTCTCCGGTAATGATTGGCGAAAAAACCTATTTGATGGGCGTTTTTAGAGATGTTACTGAACGAAGGCAGGCAATGGAAACTATTCGCAGGAATGAAGCCGATTTTAAAGAAGCACAACGGCTCGCGCGCATAGGCAGCTGGGACTGGGATATAGCGACCGATGTAATTATCTGGTCTGACGAGTATCACTACATCATCGGCCATGATCCAAAACTGCCAACCCCAAATTATCATGAACGCCTGAAAGCTTATACGGGCGAAAGTGCCAAACGCCTTGATGAGGCGGTTACAAAAAGTATGAAGACCGGAGAACCTTATGAGCTGGAATTGGAGTTTCTTAATCCGAAAACTGAAACAAGATGGATTATGGCCCGTGGGGAAGTAAAATTAGACGCACAGAAAAAAATCGTTGGACTGCGCGGCACGGCGCAAGATATAACGGAGCGCAAGGATAATGAAAAGAAGCTTGTCCAAATAATCCGTTCACTTAAAACCATCAGCAAATGTAACACTGTGCTTGTCCATGCAAAGAATGAGCAGGCACTTTTAAATGATATCTGCCAAACTGTTATTGATGAAGGCGGATACAGAATGGTATGGGTTGGATATGCTGAAAAGGATCAAGAAAAAAATGTCCGACTGGTTGCGGAGGCAGGTTTTACAGATAATTATCCTGAAATAGCACACATAACCTGGGAGGATACCGAACGCGGCCGCGGCCCTACCGGAACCGCTATTAGAACCGGTAAAATCTGCATGGTTAAAAATATGGAGACGGACCCCAATTTTGGGCCCTGGCGTGAAGCAGCATTAAAACGTGGCTATGCATCAAGCGTTGTCGCTCCACTCAAAATTGATGGTGAAATCATTGGAGCAATCAATATCTATGCATCAATTCCGAATGCATTTTCTGAGGAAGACATTGCCCTGCTAAACGAGCTTGCCGAAGATCTTTCTTTTGGAATTAAAGCTATACGCGCCAATGAAGAACAAAAAAAATCCCAGGAGGATTTGCGTAAAGCTGGTGCCTATAATAGAAGGCTGATCGAGTCTAGTTTGGATCCGATGGCGGTTATTGGCCCAGATGGAAAAATTACCGATGTGAATGCTGCAACCATTAAAATAACCGGTAGATCCGCTAAGGAGCTGTTTAATACGGATTTCTCTGATTATTTTACCAATCCGGAAAAAGCCCTGGCGGGTTATGAAAAGGTCTTTAAAGAAGGCGTCATCAGAAACTATCCTTTGGAAATTAAGAGTAAAGATGGCCATCTGACGCCGGTTTTATACAATGCCAGCGTTTACAAAGATGAAAATGAAAAAGTTGTTGGAGTTTTTGCCGCGGCACATGACATCAGTGACCTTAGGCAAGCGGAAAGTCACATCAAGGAATTAAACGAGCTGCGTGGTAAATTTTTGAATATTATGTCCCATCAATTGCGCACGCCACTTTCCGCCATAAACTGGAATCTGGAAATGCTGCTAAATGGCGAATTTGGAAAACTGGATGAAATACAGAAAAAATTTCTGGAAAGTACACACTCCGCCAGCATTAAAATTACCAATCGCATTAAAGATCTGCTTACAGCTATGGATATTGAAGAAGGCCGCGTACCTTTGAATACTGAAGAGGTGGCGCTTGAAAGCATTGCCGAGGCGGTAATCCAGGAAGCCAAAAAGGCTTGCGATTTGAAAGGATTGAAACTGAAATATGATTCAAAAGACAGTGAATTTTCGGCTATCCAGGGTGACGCTGAAAAAATCAGATCAATAATTACTAAATTAGTGGAAAATGCTGTTGCCTACACAAAAGATGGCGGCAATATTACCGTTTTATTATCCAATAAAAAAAATGTTGTCCGGTTTGAAGTAACCGATAATGGAATTGGTATTCCCGCGCATGAACAACATCGTGTTTTTGAGCGCTTTTTCCGTGCTTCAAATGCCTCCGTTATGCAAACTGATGCGTTTGGTTTGGGCTTATATATCGCAAAATATTTTGTAGAGCAGCACGAAGGAAAAATCGGCTTTAACAGTGTAGAAAATGAAGGCAGCACCTTCTGGTTTGAAATTCCAGTGCTAAAAGATTAGGTGGCGGAGCTCGCTCCGCGGCTGTTTGTAAGCACTTCTTGTGCGGCTATTATTTAACAAACTCCACCACTTCATCAAAACTGCGACGGACTTTTGGCTTTTGGGCAGCCTGGTCTTCTGCGCTGCGGTATCCAATAGCCAGCATTGTAACGCTGTGAAGATTCTTTTCTTTTAAACCCAAAATTGCATCAACCTGATCCGGCATAAAGCCTTCCATTGGGCAGGTATCTATTCCAAGCAATGCGGCGGTTTCTGTCATAATTCCAAAAGGAATATAGGACTGGGCTTTAATCCAGGACTCTAATGTGCCATCATTTTTTTTATTCGCGATTGCGCCTTCCAGCATTTGTTTAAATCCGGCAAGAGTGGAAATGTCTACATTTTGTATTTTAGCTGTGCGTTCAAGTAATTCCTTGGCAATATTTTCGCCATCGGTGCGATAAGCTATCACAATCAAATGTGACGCGTCGGTTACTTTGGTTTGATCCCAACTGGCCGCGCGCAGTGCGGTTCTGATTTCCGGATTTTCAACCACAATAAATTTCCAGGCCTCAATCCCAAAAGAACTTGGAGCCAAACGTCCACTTTCTAAAATTGTGTTTAATTCTTCTTGGGTGATTTTTTTATTTGGATCAAAAGTTTTGGCTGCATAGCGCCAATTTAGGCTTTTGATAATGGTTTCTTGCATAAAAATTTGTGTTATAGTGTGTTTAGATTGATACTTGAAAGGCGTGTTTTTATCAAGTACAAAAAATTCATAATTGACTAGCCGTGTCCTGGATTTTTCTTTCAATTTTGGCTGCCGCAATTTTTGCCGGAGTTTGCATTTCCGATAAATTTGTCCTTGCCAATTTTAAATGTAAACCCGTGTTGATGCTGCTTGTTTCAGCTATGGTTGGCCTTGTTTTTGGGCTTGGAGCTTTTGCCTGGAATGGTTTTGTTTTGATTACGGGGGGTCAACTTTTATTGGCATTTATTTCCAGTTTGAGTTTTGTGGGGATGCTCTATTTTTATTTTAAGGCCATGGAACTTGAAGATGTTTCCAAGGTTGTTCCTCTTTTTTATATTAATCCGCTTTTTATTTTGTTACTTGCCGGAATTTTCTTGAATGAAAGTTTGACTATCCAAAATTATCTTGGTGTTTTTCTGCTTGTGATTGGCGCGATTTTTCTTTCCTTCAAAAAATCTTTGGCTTTTAAAAGCAGACTGGGGTTTTTATTCACGATTTTATCTGCTCTGTGCATAGCCATAAATCAGGTTATACTTAAATATTTGTTGAATTTTTTGGATTATTGGACGGTTTTTGCCTATATCAGGATAAGTTCATTTGTAATTATCATTCCGATATTAATTTATAATTTTGCAGATTTGAAACGGTTATTTTTACAAAAACTGCCCGCCGCGGGACTGGTTGTTTTGAATGAATCGTTCAGCTTTTTAGCCTATTTGATTTTAACTTTTGCTTCCGGGTTTGGGGCGATCAGCCTGATAAACGCATTAATGGCCACTCAGCCGTTTTTTGTTTTACTGTTCACGCTTTTTTTGAGTCTAATTTATCCAAGAGTGATCGATGAAAAAATAAAAGCGTCCACTTTTGCACTTAAATTCGCAGGGGTTATGGTGATGTTAGCGGGAGTTTCCTTGATTTGAAGCCATTTTTAAATGGCCACAGCTTGTTTCCGTTGTATATAGGGTATATCGTGGAGGAAGATTATTTTTAATCCTGCTTTTTATGAAAAAAATATTTGCTTCGTTGATTTTTCTTTCTTTGATTGTGTTTTCCGGATGCCAATCTTCCGGCGCAAGTCAAAAACCACAGGCGACTACCCAAACGCAAGATGTAAGAACGCTACAAACCCAGTATTTGCCCGGCACTTCCACGCAATCTACCCTTACTCAAACAAATTCGCCGGTTGTGAAATTCCCGAATCCTGAAATTTTACAAATCAGTCCACTGAAACTGGCTAAATATTATCTGGTGGCGCTTGAGGATAATGGCAAATCCGGGGAAAAAATTGGCTGCAATGACAGCTTAATTCCTGTGGACCAAAATGTTGATCCAACAGATGACCCAATTAAATCCGCACTTACCGGGCTCTTTTCCGTGAAGGGTCAATTTTATGGCGAAAGTGGCCTTTATAACGCTCTTTATCAATCAACGCTAAAAGTGGACAGTGTTACGGTTGTGACCGGTAAAACAACGGTTAAAATCTCCGGCAAGTATGCTTTGGGCGGCCTTTGTGATAGCCCACGCTTTGTGGAACAGATTAAAGCAACGGTCCAACAATTTCCGGTTGGCCTAAATGCCGAGATTTTGATTAATGGAGAGCCAATCGAAGCGATTTTGTCGGAAAAAGGCTAGGGCGGGCGGCGAGGCGTGGGCGGACATAAGCTCTGAGTGCAAGATAATTGCCGGTTTCAATTGTAAAGAATTGATTTTTTGCCGAAGACCCACTATGATCTTTAGGCGTTTGAGGTTATCAGGTACTTAAGCGCATGTCAGCTAACCGAGCGCACGGCGCGAGGGCGCAGGCGAAATGAGGATCCCCGCTAAGCGGGGTTCGGAGCGCAGTGAGCGTTACAATAAGGAGAGGTACCCAAGTGGCTGAAGGGGCGGGATTGCTAATCCTGTAGTAGGGGGAAACCCCTAGCGAGAGTTCGAATCTCTCCCTCTCCGCCAGAAAATTGCGAGAAAACCGGTCCGGAACGGAGCGAGTTTGAGCTTCGCGAAAACGAGTGAAGCGCAGGACGCCAAGATGAAAATAAGGAACTTATTTTCAATCGTGGCGAGGTTTTCCCTATTGCAAGAAATCTGAAAACTTTTTCCCTAAAAGGTTTTCAGTACTTTCAAAAAGGGCAATGTATTCGCTCCGAAAGGTTTTCGCTTGCGTCAATTTTCTTTTGTTGGGGCCCACGAGACCCAAAAAAAGAAAATTTCCAGCATTTGCTCAAACCTTCCTCCGCTCATGCTTATTGCAAAAATCCTCATTTTGCTCACAGTTTTCCGGATCATGCTTTTTATAAAGATCAAAAAAAAGAAGAGTCCTTTTTCAGAACTCTTCCTTTTATTTATTTTCCTGATTGCCCCCCTGCGTTCTTGGCGCAGGATTTTTTCAGAAAATCTTTTTGCTTATTTTATCTGGAAAGTCAGGATGGCAATTTTTGCCATTTCTGCTCGTGTAATAAAGTCAGCTGGGGCAAAATGAGTTGCGTCTTTGCCATTAACTACGGCTTTAGCAAAAGCGTAATTAACGTAATTTGCGTACCAAGCCGCCTGATCAACATCAACAAATGAAACCGCTGCCGCTGCGCCTGCTAAGTTCTTTTTAGCAGCTACCAATAAAATTTTCAAAGCTTCTGCACGTGTAATTGAAGCGTTTGGTTTGAATGTGCCATCTTCATATCCACCAACGATGCCTTGAGCTTTTGCGAGCGCAATATATGGAGCGAACCATATAGCAGCATCAACATCACTAAATGATTTTGTATTTGCGTTGTCAATCTTGTAACCAAAAGTCAAAAGCGCGATTTTAACCATTTCTGCGCGTGTCAAAAGTCCATCCGGTTCATAAGATCCAGGAGTGCGTCCTTGTATAACGCCCATTTGGGACAATTGAACGATGTAGTCTTTAGCCCAGTGAGTAGCAATATCAAGGAATGAAACACCCGGAGTTGGCTGTTGAACAACCGGAACTACGGGTACCTGAACCACTACAGGTGCAGGCGCGGCAACATCAACTGTTACATTTGCCTGAACAACAGAGGAAGTATTGTGTGCCGCGTCGCGGAATTTAACATAAACACTTTTCGCGCCGGTACCACTTAGAAGAGTCCAATTTTTTACTGTGTTGTAAGTTTCCCAGCTTGCACTACCAAAGTCAGAAACATTGGAAATCAACATTTCAGTCGCCCCTGTTGCAGCTAAAGTAAGTTGTACGTTAGATGTAGGAACCTTTGGAGCACCGACTATTGCCACTGAAACATTTGTTGGAGGTGTTGTGTCCCCAACTACACCGCCGCCACCACCACTGTCGCTGCTGCTACCGGATACGACTGTGTCCGCTGTTACAGCTGCGTCGGTATCAATATTTACAGAAGGTGATTTTGTCGTGATTGTATAAGTTCCCGTTGTCCCCGGGGTTCCGGGAGTTACGATATTTGCAATTCTTAAACTTTTAGCACCCGCAGCGGATATGCCGCCACCTACCTGAGTGAGGGTTACCACTTGTCCGGATGTAGTTGCCGTCCATACTCCATCCAAGCCGGATAAGTTTGTTGCCACCACACCATTTGCGCCCGATACACCAAATCCTGATGGATAGGTTACTATGATTGTACCGGCATTTGGGATTGGATTTGCTGTCGTGAATGTGATTGTGTTCACTGCTGAGGAACCAACTACCAAGGAATCAGGTTCTACGTTGGTTGAACTTAACGCGCCTGCTGTAATTGTGCTTGCTCCTACCGCTGCGTTCGTATCGATATTTGATCCGGCAGCTATTTTTGTTGTGATTGTATAAGTGCCTGTCTCTCCTGTAACTGGCGGATTCTTAATTCCCGCTACTGTTAAGCTCTTTGCACCTGCAGCGGATGCCCCTCCTGCTGTTTGAGTGAATGTTACCACTCGTCCGCTATAGGTTGCCGTCCATGTTCCATCCAGGCCGGATAAGCTTGTTGCTGCACGACCATCCGCTCCAGACACGTCAAACCCTAATGGATAGGTTACTACGATTTTCCCAAGATTTGGGATTGGAGTTGTTGTTGTGAATGCGATTACATTTGCCGGTGTTGCGCCTGCCACTAATGAGCCAGGTGTTACACTTGCTGAACTCAACGCGCCTTCGGTTATTGTATCCGTTAATGTCACGTCACTATCTGTTGCGATATTTACACCTGATGACGTTTGAACTGTAAATGTTGTTATGTCTGTTGAAGCCACATATTGAGGTATTGCGTCTACTCCCGGGATTGTTATTCCCGTGTTTGTTCCTCCCACCAATGTCTCTGTTGCTACTGTTAATGTTAATACATTTGATCCAGGCGCTGTTACGTTCAATGTCGCGCTACTTCCATTATTTGTTATGGCACTAGCTGCGATTGTCGCTGTTGTAGCGGCTACTGTATAAAATGCTGCGGGGAAAGTTATATTGATTTTATCTCCAACTATTAATGAACGAGCCGTATTGAGGGTCAGCGTTAAAGCACCCGTGCTTCCTGATGTTGGAGTTGCTTTTGCAACTGTTGCTGCCGCGTCCGCTGCGGAAGTTGCTATTCTTGGTGAAACACCAGTACCAATCTGTGTAAGGTCATTTGCTCCAGTATCATCAGTTTTAACTACTACGTCTGCCATTGCACGAGTATAGTTGTTATCCTGAACCACTCCATAAATATGGATAATGTCTGTTGCATCCATTTTTTGATTTGCTTGGATCGTGATCAAGCCGGTATTGACGGCTGCACTTGCTGAGAAACTAATAGCGCCGTTATTTGTTGTGGCAGAATCCGTGTCCGTATAGCCTACAAACCATGTTCCCACTGTGGTTAAATCTGTAAGTGCGGCTTCCTCGTTCACATCCCAGGTGGTTGCCGGGAAAAGATTAGTATTGATTTGAACTGTTACATTGTTTTGATCTGCAGTGATGTTGCCGGCACCTACTGTTAAGTCAATTAACACATAGCTCTTTGTCCCAACGGTTACGCTACCTGTCGCTGCGGCGCCGCCATATGCTGCATCGCTTGCGCTGGTACCACCTGTTCCAATATTAATAGTGGCTGTGCCTGCACCTGCAGCCGCATGTGCGACTTGAATCTTGGAAATCATGCCTGGGACTACCGATGAAAAAACCATTAATAGTATCGCTGCAAAGCCGAAGGTCCGCAGAAAATGCCGTTTTATCTTTTGTGCCATATTTGGGGAAAGTTAATAAATGGATAACTAACATGGCATTTTACGGCAATCCAAAGAAACAGCAATGTGCGCAGGATAATTTCTTTTTGACATATTTTGTTTTGCTGTGCTGGCTCTTGGATAAATAAAAAAGAAGAGTCCCGTTTAAGAACTCTTCCTTTTTATTATTTCCTGATTTTATTTGCTTATTAAAGTTCGGAAGTCAGGATCGCAATTTTCGCCATTTCTGCACGGGTAATGTTGGCGCTTGGATCAAAATGAGTCGCGTCTTTGCCGCTAACCACTTTGTTGGCAAAAGCGTAATTAACGTAATTTGCGTACCAAGCCTCCTGATCAACATCAACAAATGAAGCCGCTGCCGCGCCCACTATGTTCTTTTTAGCAGCCGCCAATAAAATTTTTAAAGCTTCTACACGTGTGATTGAAGTATCCGGATGGAATGTGCCATCGGTATATCCACCAACGATGCCTTCAGTTTTTGCGAGTGCAAGATATGAAGCGGCCCAGTGAGTAGCGGAAACATCAATGAATGATTGCTTTTTTGTATCGTCAATCTTGAATCCAAAAGTCAAAAGCGCGATTTTAACCATTTCTGCGCGTGTCAAAAGTCCATCCGGTACATAAGATGTCGCAGTGCGACCTTGAACTACACCCTTTATAAATAATTTAACAATGTAGTCTTTTGCCCAGTGAGTGGCAATATCAAGGAATGGAACGCCCACAATTGGCGGCTCAACAACCGGAACAGGGGTAGGTGCCGTAACATCAACTGTTACATTTGACTGAACAGCGGTTGAAACATTGCTTGCCGCGTCACGGAATTTGACATAAACGATTTTTGCTCCAAGACCAGATGTAAGAGTCCAATCTTTTACAGTGTTGTATGTTTCCCAGGTTGCGCCGGTAAAATCAGCGACATTGGAAATCATCATTTGGGTCGCCCCTGTTGCTGCTAAAGTAAGTTGTACAGTAGCTGTAGGAACTTTTGGAGCACCGACTATTGCCACTGAAGTATTTGTTGGAGGTGTTGTGTCTACTGAACCGCCACCGCCACCACCACCGCCGCCGCCATTATTATTGCTTTGATTAACAACGACTGTGTCCGCTGTTACTGCTGCATTAGTTTCAATATTTACATCAGCTGATGTTGTTGTTGTGATTGTATATGTCCCAGTTGAGCCGGCGACTCCGGGAGTTACGATATTTGCAATTCTTAAACTTTTAACACCTGCAGCGGATAGGGTGCCTCCTACTTGAGTGAGGGTTACCACTTGTCCGGATACAGTTGCCGTCCATACTCCATCCAAGCCGGATAAGTTTGTTGCCACCACACCATTTGCTCCCGATACACCAAATCCCGATGGGTATGTTACTACGATTTTTCCAAGATTTGGGAATGAAGTGACTGTCGTGAATGTGATTGTGTTGATTGATGAGGAACCTACAGCCAAGGAATCAGGTTCTACGTTTGTGGAACTTAACACGCCGACTGTTGTCGCATCTACAACTGTTATTGTGTCCAAGGCGATATCCAATCCGCCGCTTCCACCTGCTATATCATTGATCGTTAAGTTAGCTACGTTTGTTGCTCCGGATACCCATAATGATAGTATCCCACTCATTACGATATTTCTTTCTACATCTGCTGTTACGGTTCCACCTGTAACTGTACAGGTGATTACTCTTGTCGCTGCTACTCCGGTACATGGAAATGTTCCTGATGATAATGTCTGGGATGCTATTGTGATTGCTCCCTCTGGAACGCTGAAGTTTGTTGGCATCGTCCAGACCATTGTATCTGTCGCTGCCAATGCCCTTGGTGGGGTCAATGTTAGGGTTGTGTTTCCCGCTGTTCCTACTACGGAATTCGTTCCAAGTGTGATTGATGAGTTTAACTCTGTCTCCGGAGTAGTGTCAGGCACTGTTGTGGTGGTATCCAAAGCTATATCTGCTCCGCCGGCTGCTACGTCATTTATAGTTAAGTCTGTCACGGTCGTTGCTGCCGCTGAATCCCATAATGATTGAATTCCTGTTATCACAATGTTTCCGGCTACACCTACTTGTATTGAAGATGATGCTGTACAGGTAACAATTCGCCCTACTCCGCCACATGACGTAAAGGTTGCAGCTATGCCACCAGTCTGCAAAAATGTTGTTGATCCGAATGCCGCACTTCCCGCTGTGAAATTCGTCGGCATTGTGAATACAATCGTATCCGCTGCTGCCAATGCTCTTGGTGGGGTTAGGGTTAATGTCGTATTTCCGTCTGTTCCTACTTCTGAGTTTAATCCTAATGCGATTGATGATGCCAAGTCTGTCGCCGGGGTTGGATCTTCCATTGCAACATCGGTATCTATTGCAATATCTTGTGTCGCACTTCCTTCATTCTCTACTTCGAAGACCGTGATGTTTGTTGCATCTACGTATTTTGTAAGAATGTTTGCTAGGATAATCGTTCCAGATGTGACTGTTGCACCATTTGTGACACATGTAAGCGTCTGACCAGAGGCGTTACAGGTAATATTTGCTGCACTCTCAAAGGTTCCTGTTGCACCCTGGTCCAACGTAATACCACTAATATCGACACTTAGTGGGAAGGTAATATCAATTGTGTCGTCTGCATCGAGTGCAAATGGAACTGTGAGGTTAATTGTAGTGTCTCCTGCTGTTCCAACAGTAATGTTAGTGCCAAAATCAACGGTCGCAACAGAAACTGCTGCGACTGTATCATCTAATGCCACCGTTGTGTCTGTTGCAATAGTGGCGCCTAACGCTGTTGTGACTGTGATTGTGGCATCTGTTGCATCCACATATTGAGGTATCGCGTCTAATCCGGGGATTGTTATTGTTAGTGCCGGTTGCGCGGTAGCGAAGTCTGCCACAGTCAATGTTAATGTCTGCAAGGCAACTGATGCGCTCATCGTCGCGTTAGTACCATTGAGTGTTATTGAACCGGCTACGATTCCTGTCGTGGCGGCTACTGCATAAGACGCAGGGAAATCTATATTGATTTTTTCTCCAACTGCTAATATACGGCCCGTATTGATGACCAATGTCAAATCGCCTGTGCTACCCGATATTGCACTCGCTTTTGTAAGTGTTGCTGCTGCGTCCGCTGCGGTGACAGTGATGCCGGTAGTGGTATCACCAGCCAGATAGGTTGGCACCGCACCGTCAACCGCCCAATCCAATACTGTTGCAGTTGAAGCTGCCGTAGGGATGTAATATAAACCTGAAATTACGACAGATTCACCAGTTGCAAAGCCAGTTGTTACGTCTAATATTAAAGTTTTATTGGAGTCAGCGAAGCTTACAGCGGGGCTGACTACCCCTGTTACCGCTGGTTGCGTAAGTGTAGCTGTGGCATCTGCTGGGTCCCAAGTGGCATTTACGGCCGCAGGGATCCTGATTCTAATATCATTCCCCGAAGTAATTTGTGCACTAAGAGCATCATCGGTAACGGTTATTGCGTTCATTGCGACAGGTGATACGCCGACAGTCAATATTTGGGCTGAACCGGTCATGGTTCCCGTTGGCACACCCGCAACGGCCAATTGACTCGTGAGAAGTAATATCGATGGAAGCCCCAGACAAAGCAGGGTTATCGATGTAATGAACCGTTTGAGAAAATGTCGTTTTATTTTTTGTGCCATATTTTGGGGAGATTAAATAATTTAAACCGAGGCTTATTCTACTACAATAAAGTTTAGCCGCAATAAAGGATCGCGATATGGCTTTGACAGATTTGGAATCCCCACTCTGGGTCTGGCTGGAGAGCAGAGAAAAAATCCGATGATCCGATCCAAGAATGGCTTGGTCATTTGCGGTCTCCTCCAGGATTGCTTTTTCCGAATTATCCCACTATCATTCAACGGTGTAAAAGGCGGGGCGGCGTAGTCAAGTGGTTAAGACAGCGGTTTGCAAAACCGTTATGCATCGGTTCGAATCCGATCGCCGCCTCCAAAGCAAATCAAAAGACAAAACCTGTCGGTTTTTTCTTTTGGGGAACTTTTTCCCTATAGTGAATTCTAAAAATTATCATTCGCGTTAATCGGAAATCCAATTTTTGGGACCCACAAGACCCAAAATTTAGATTTCCTCATTTTGCTCATGACAATTTTTAGAATGATTTTTTGTATATGCGAGAAAAGCACTTGGCGTAATTTAGGGAATTGCAGTGTAAAGTCACCGCTCTTCCAATGACGATTTTAAAAATGGAATTGGCTTGCGCAAGCCGTTATTTGGCTGTAAATCTGTGCACGTGCACAAGTGAATGCAATAACTTTGCTTGTGTGTAAATAATATTGTGCAAATTCTTGTGTCCGCTGATTCCTCCGCCGAATGGCTGATCGGGGCAATGGTCTGGCAATTTATTGTTATAATTTGAGTCAAAGGTTAGGTTTTTTCTTATATTTGGCTTTTATTATGATACGCCAAGGCATAATTTTTCAATATTATGGTAATATTTTTGTCGCTTCTTATCAGACTAAAAATATTGTCTGTGATGGTCAAACATATTCGTTCAAAAATTTTAAGGCCAATCAATCAGAAAATCATTTTAGACAGGACTGGGATGATGACCGAAAGTTTTCTTAAAAAATGCATAAAGTCACTTGAAAAACTTGGCGATCGGGGCATTCTGGCCGGAATGGGGGAGATACTTGATGAAAAGCAGAAAGACTGGGTGAAAGCCAAACTACGCAGTGATACGATTTTTTTGCTAAAAACCAGGCTGGGGAGCTCGGTCAGCTCGCAGAAAAAATAAGCACTTCGTGCGTGGGGAAAGTAAAAAATGTTGCGCAAGTCTTTTTGTACGCCCGCCTATTTTTTACGATCAAACGGCTCGCGGTAGCCATTATTTGGCTGCAAATCTGTGCACGTGCACAAGTGGATGCAATAACTTTGCTTGTGTGTAAATAATGTGCTGCAAATCTCTGCCCGGACATTCAAATCCGTCAGGTATTTTTCTAACGTCAAGGGCTGCGCGCGTCCCTACATCCTTTCAAAAGTTTGAATACCCAATATGGTTAGGCCGTTTTTTAGTACCTGGGTGAAGCCGTGAACTAAATCAAGGCGGGAAGTTCTGAGGTCTTCACGCAGTGTGTTTAGCACGGAAACCTCCTGATAAAAGCCGTTAAAGGTTTGAGTAAGTTCGTAAAGGTAATTGCTGAGCAGGTTTGGTTTGTAGGTCCTGGCAGACATCTCTATGGCTTCGGGAAATTTGGCCAGCGCCCTTAAAAGCGCCTGTTCAGTTGGGTACCCATAAATTTTGGATTCGGCTTCTGATGGTTTTGCAGAGCCGGTTTCTGTGCGGGTGTCTGAACTGTTTTCGTTGTTTTTTTCGCGATTTTCCGTTTCCTGTGCGGCCCTGATTTCCGCTTCCCTAGCCATTTCAAAAATATTGGTCTGCGGGCCATCATTCACCGGCACAAAAGTTTTTTCTTCGGCTTTGCGGATAATACTGGCGGCACGCGCATAGGCATATTGTAAATATGGCGCACTGTTGCCATCCAATGCCAGCATGCGATCCCAATCAAAAATCATGTTGGTTTCACGATTTTGAGAAATAATCTGATATTTAATTGCTCCAATCGCGATTCCTTCGGCGATCGTTTTTCTTTCGGCGGGAATAATCTCCACGCCCTTTTCGTCAATGATTTTTTGGGCACGCTCTTCCGCTTCTTTAATCAGCTGATCAACCAAAATTATATTTCCTTTGCGGGTGCTCATACTGCCTTCCGGAAATTGCATGCGACCGAAAATTACGTGGGTTAAATCAACTGCGGCCGGATTAGCCGCGGCGGATGAGCTGGAAATCGCCATGTTGTCCTGCCCTGGGTTAGCCGGATCAAGATCCAGTCCCATTTTTTTGGCTGTGGCAAACAGTTGTTTAAAATGAAGAGACTGGGCGATATCAACAACATAAATGAGTTTAGTTGGATGAAAACGCGCAACGCGATCCTTCATGGAAGCCAAATCGCGAGTTGAATAAAGCGTGGTGCCGTCGCCTTTTTGGACGAGATATGGTGGAAGCGCGGCAGTGGCTGGTGCTGGAGCAGCGGCTGAAGCCTGTTCGGAATTTTCGCCTTTTTCCGCCTGCGGTTCATCAAACTGAACAATATATGCGCCTTTTTCGCCTTCGACAAAAATGCCTTTTTCTTTGCCTTCTTTAAGAATGTCTTTCATGCCTTCTTCGTACATGCTTTCCGGCAAATATTCGTCAAAATGAACGCCCAATTTTTTGTACAAACGTTCAAGTTCTTTAATGCTGATTTCACGCACCCATTCCCAAATTTTGCGATTTTCGCTGTCCCCTTCTTCCAATTTTTTAAATTCTTCACGGCCTTTTTCTTCCAGATGCGCGTATTTTTCGGCCTCATCATGAAAACGGACATATAATTTAAGGAGTTCATTAAGAGGATCAGTTTCTATCACTGCGCGATCACCCCAATTTTTGTAAGCATAAATCAGTTTGCCAAATTGAGTTCCCCAATCCCCCAAATAATTCACACCGATCACTTCAAAACCGGCGAAACGTAAAATATTTATAACAGTTTGCCCGATCAAAGTGGAAAGCAAATGATGCACGCCCAAAGGTTTGGCAACGTTCGGTGAAGAAAAATCGATAACGGCTTTTTGCCCTTTACCAAGCTCAATTCGGCCATAATCTTTTTGGAAATCGAGAATTTTTTGAAGTTCTTTTTTAAGATGACTTTGGGAAAGATGAAAATTGATAAACCCCGCTCCGGCGATTTCGGCTTTTTCCAGATAATCAACTGTCACAACCGGATTTTGCTCCGTTTCCGTCTTTACCGGCATATTTTTCAGGATTTGTTCGGCAATTTCACGAGGATTTTTGCCAACTATTTTCGCAAGTTTTAAAGCAATATTGCTGGCATAATCACCATGCCCGGCTTCACGTGGAGTTTCAATTTCAATCTGCAATTCGCTGATCTGTGAGCCAATTTTGCCGTTTCCCGCAAAAGTTAACTGTACCGCTTTTTCAAGTTCCTGTTGCAGTTGATCTCTTATGGAAGGCTCAAACACAAAAGATTTTGGCTCTTTTGGTTCAAGCAGTGATTTTTGATCAGGTGAAATATTTTTTGGTGGTTTTTCCGGGGTGATTTTTTCGGAAGTTTCCATCGCACCATCTTTGTTGGTAATCGAACCAGTTTTGCGTGTGGTTGAACCCTTTACATCCTTTTCCTCAAAATCCTCAGGGTGGAGCTCTCTTTCTGAAATATATTTAAGATCCGTTTCCGGATTTTCGACTGTTAGATAGTAGATGTCATCCAACAAACCATTGCAATATTTCTGGATGGTTTTTGAAAATTCCAGAACCAATTCTTCAAATTCCTCCGGTGAATTATGATCGGTATTCATCAACCAAAGAACAATATTCCGGGTTTCCGGTGTGAAATTTAAGTCCTGTGCCTTTTTGCCTTTTTTAGGAACAATGAATTTGATTTCAATATCTTTGCCAATTTGATCCAGATCCACGCCAAGAGTTGGAACTGAATTTTTGATCATTAAATGATGAACCATGTCCGAAAGGTTGTTTTCACTTTTGATCTCGGTCCCCTTTACCACCTTTTTAAGCAGGCTATCCAACAAATACGTTTCAGCCAAAATTGACCCCTCCATTAAGGTTGGTTCTGGCGCTTCTTTTTTTAACTGCTGTTTCTTGCTGGCGCAAACACCTCTTAAAAGCTGAGCAACCATTGAGCTTTTCCTTTTGTTGTTGATGTTTTTAATGACAATGACGGCAACATCAATTGCGGGAAGTTTTTGAATGACCTGTTCTGATAGGCGTATTTTCATGACTGCAGTATAAAGTACGATTTAAAATCGGACAATGATCAACGTGTGCCGGCTTTGCATTTTCCATATAATTCACACTTTTGTCAACTTAATCTATCAAGCAATAAGGGCTTGTGTATTTAAAAATCCGTCCATTTGTGCTAATATGTTCTGATCAAACAAAAAAAATACATTTCTAAACAAAAATACAAATGAAAAAAAAGACACTTTTAAATGTTGGTAAACACTTGTTTTCTACAATCGCTCCACTTGGAGTGTTGCTGCTTTTGGCATTTATGCCGGTTGGACATGCAACCAATATTGTCCCCGACAAAAATGTGGCGGTGGCAGATACACAGGTTCCATCCGATGTGGAAAATGTGAAAGCTGTTGCCGGAGATTCCATGGCCACATTGACCTGGGACGTGGCTACAGACAATGTTGGAGTGAGCGGATATAAGGTTTATTATGGTTTAAAGCCCGTAAAAGGTGATGGCGATTCTTATACATATGGACCGGTTGATGTTAAAAACGTAATCACTTATCAGGTTAAGACCTTAAAAAATGGTACAACCTATTACTTTTCCGTAACAGCTTACGACGCAGCCGGCAACGAAAGTAACAGTTATAGTTTGGAAGGCAGCGCGACTCCAAGTGCGGTCGTAGCTTTACCAGATGCGGTTGCTCCAAAAGTTGCAAAGGCGGTAGCGGTGGATAAAGCGCATGTTTCTGTGGTTTTCTCGGAAGCAGTTCAGGTTCCTGCAACTCATCCGGAAAGTGCATTTGGAATTAAAGAAGATGCGACTTCGGTGGCTTTGAATGTTACCGATGCGGTTTTAGACAGCAATGACGCGTTAAATAAAACCGTTTTATTAACAACCGATAATCAAACTGCAACTACTGCTTATGTATTAACGGCTTCCAGTACCATTAAGGATATTGCCGGAAATCCAATCATTAGCGGGACTTCCGATACAGCTTTATTTACAGGAAGTGGTGCCGAACCGGTTACTCAAGAAGTTGCGCATCCGGCTGCAGATGCCCTTAAAGTGAGCACTGTAACCGCCCAGGATTCAACACATTTACAGGTTGTTTTCTCTAAACCGGTGGTTTTAAATACTGATCCACGTGAAAATTTTATTATTACCGAAAAGCAAAAAACTGAAAATACTTTGGATATAAGTAAGGTTGATTTGAGCGCCGATTTAACAACTGCGACTCTGACAACTGCGGCTCAAAATGCCGTAAAATACAGCCTTATGGCGATTGATGTTAAGGATAAAGATGGTAACAAGCTTGATTTGACTTCAAATGCTGCCGAGTTTACGGGAAGTACAACTGCTGCCGGAGTTAATGCACAAGGCGCAGACACAACCGCTCCGGAAGATGTAACTAATTTATTGGTGGAAATGCTGAAGAAATTGGTTGTCACACTATCTTGGAAAGGCAGCGCAAATACTCTTGGTGATTTGGCCAGTTATGTTCTTTATATGAGCACCGATGGCGTGGCTTATGGCAAAGGAATTTTGGTTAGCCCGGATGCAAAAACTTTTGATGTAACAAACATCTTACCAAAGGTAAAATACTGGTTTAAATTGGCCGCTCGCGACAAAACCGGCAATGAAAGCCAGGGTGTTGTGACTACATTTACTTTGCCAGCTACCGGTCCGGAAATTGGATTAGTCCTGTTTGGATCGTTTGTAGCAGGCAAGATTATGAAGAGAAAAAAGAGGGTGGCAAAGAAATAAAGGGGCAGGGGCGCGCCGGCATGGGGCCGTGGGTCAGCAAAAAGATTTGGCCTACTGGCACATAAAGCTCCGCGAAAATGGAAAGAGGTGCACATAAACTTATAAATGGTCCGCGTAAGTAAAAGCTTAAGCGGGAAAGAAAAACTTCCAATAAGGTCTTCTGCAGGGGAACAACAAAGTGCCAATGCAGAGGGCCTTTTTGGTGCGCGGGCGAGGTGCGAAGGGTGGGGTGAATAGTCGGGATAAGGGCGGGGGCACACGTGATCCCAGCGGATGACATGCGGCTACTATGGCTTATGCGCTGTGACAAAGGCTCGGCAGGCAAGTGCGGGCTGCGCAAATTTTAGCAAAAACTAAAATGATTTTTTTGGTGGGGTCCTACAGCTCGATAGCCCTGGCACGTCTGTATTGATATTTTTGGTCGATGGAATGCGCAATTTCGTGATGTTGTTCACAGACCGGAGCCAGAAAACGAGGATCGTTATTATGGCTTAGGCCAAATCTTTGCGTGTGATGAGTCGGTTTTGCAAGATTGTTGCAACCGGGAATTGAACATTTATCACCAAATTCTTTTTTGAGGAGATTTTTTGTTGCCACGTTGATGTAGCTGGATGGCTTTTTTGCAGAAAGTTCGATGGATTTTTTCACAATATTTCCCTGGGCGTTGGCAGCCTGATCTTCCGCTTGCTTGGCCAAAGCCTCTTCAGCTAGCTGTTTTGCGACTATAGCTTCACCGAGTTGTTCTTTTTCCATTGCGATTTCTTCATCGCGTTTTTGCAGAAGTTCGAGCAGAATTTGGTTGATGTCGAGACCTTTTTCATCGAGCTCTTTTAGTTTTGTTTTAAGTTCCGGAGAAAATTTTTGGAGCAGTTTGACGTCTTCAAAAATACCTGTTGAATTTGTGTGCACGTGCACAGATTTCTGTTCAAATAATGGCTCTTGTGAGCCGTTTTGACTCTTTGGGTCGGGTAAGTTTTGCAAGTCGCGATTTAGTGTTTCTTGGGCGAATTTTTCATCTTTCACCAAAGTCTCAAGTGCACGATTCGAAAGTATTTTGCTTTGATTCGCCAAGAATTCCTGATTTTCCGGTGTTGCAATTGAAGCGATTCTTGCGAGTTTATTTGCGCTGATTTCGCCATTCAATAATAAATTTTTAAGAACCGGTTTATCTTCAAATTTTTGCTCCAAATTGAGCACGCGACGAACTTGTTCTTCGCTCATGCCTGCCAGTTTTTTTGCAAATACGAAGATTGATTCGAAACCTTTGCGCTCGTACAAGCGTCTTTTGAGCACTTCTGGCAACAGACCCGCAAATTTCTGCCGCCAGATTCTGGCTTGCTCTCCAAATCTTTTGCACATTGCAAACAATTGCACGTCGTCAATTTTGGTGAAATCCAATTGTTCTCTGTCCAGCCCGTTTGGTGAATTTTTATTTTCTGCGATCATAAAAAAATCGGTTAAAGAATAGGCGTAATGTCGCTTGAACAAGGCCAAACATTACTGCTCATCCAGGCGATGAGCGTCAATAACCAAAGGGGTATTCTACGACTTTTCCGCTGGGACTTCCCGTGAAAAGCCGATCAAAAAAATATTATTAACGGATGCGAAGATTGTTCGTCCAGTGGGTGACAATCTTTTTAGGAAGATTGCCGGAACATATTTTCTTCCACATCCATGTTCACCAAAACTCTAGCAAATGCAGTGCAAAAAATCGAATTTTTCATCTTGAAATTAGCCGAAAAGTGCAGTGTAATATTACACCGGTTTAGCGCTATAAATAGACCAAAAACGACCGTTGCGATCCAGCAATTTCGTGACGTAGTATTACATGATTTTGCTCCTCATTTTATGATGTAATATTACGCGATTTTTTCCTCATTGTATGATGAGATATTACATGATTCGTTACAAAATTTTTCCATGCCTAACCGATAAATTTTATTTATTTTTCATATTCGGTTTAGAAAAATTTAATGCCTGGCATGTATTTTCAATTAAAAGATTCGCGACTATGCCAATGAAGTTCGCGTAACTTTTAGATCGCATAGTTTGCTCATGAAAATGTCGTTCTCATCATATTGAATTCAAATGAAAAACTTTTCCAGGCTTTATTATTGGATATTTGGGGCGGTTATGATAGCTGGTTTGCTGCTTGGGGCCTGCCTTTTGTCGCTTCCGGATGGACGATTACATGTGTATGTTTTGGATGTCGGGCAGGGTGATTCAATTTTGATTCGTGCGCCAACCGGTGAATTTATTTTGGTTGATGGCGGGCCGGATGCTGCCGTTGTGGCTCAAATTGACCGGGTAATGCCATTTTATGAGAGGCGAATTGATTTAATGATCTTGTCGCATCCGCATGCTGATCATGTAAATGGTCTGGTGGAAGTTTTAAAACGTTATGATGTAAAACAGGTAATGATGACGGGAGTTTTATATAAGTTTGCCGGTTATTTGGCTTTTTTGGAGCAAATAAATCAGCAAAAAATTCCGGTTGTATTTGCGGGGGCGCGGAATGTTGGCACAAACGGCGCGCAGGACCTGAATTCAGTGATGGGAAAGCAAAATTCCGCCAATAATGGCTCTGCTGATTACCGCCTGGGGAACCTGTTTTTTGATATGATTTTTCCGCTGCAATCTTTACAGGGGAAAACTTTTGAAAATCACAACAATGGCTCAATTGTTTTTAGGCTTATTTATGGGCAAAAAGTTTTTTATTTTACGGGAGACGCGGAACTTCAGGAAGAAGAGAAGATATTGGCTGCGCGGATTGGGCCAGATGATGAGCTAAGGCCTGGTTCAAATGCCGGGCTGCAGCCTGGTTCTAACAATGCGCTGCGACTTGATCTACGCGCGGATTTTTTGAAAGTTGGGCATCATGGAAGTAAAACAAGCAGCAGTGAAGCTTTACTTGATCGCATGAAACCTTTGTATGCATCCATTTCTGATGGTCTGCAAAATAAATTTAAGCATCCCCATGCTGAAACAATTGAACACCTGATGGCACGAAAAATCGAAATCCTGAGAACGGATTTGGATGGAATGATTGAAGCGGTAAGCGATGGAAATGATTTGCAGGTGCGGACTTTGGGGAAGTGATCGCAGCGACGGAGGGCACATTTTCGAGGTGGATTGGCAAGATAGCAGGCCTCGCTTTATGCACCGACCTGCGCATCTACTCGTGTAATTTCTGCTCCAAGACTGCGCAGTTTTTCGTCCAATTTTTCGTAACCGCGATCGATGTAATTAATATTGGAAATTTCGGTGGGGCCTTGAGCACAGAGCGCAGCTAAAACCATGGCGGCTCCGGCACGAATGTCGCAACTGGCAATTGGAACGCCTTTTAATGTTGTTGGGCCTTTAATAATGGCCTGATGCGGATTAAGCATTTCGATTTTGGCACCCATTTTTTCGAGTTCAAAAAGATAATTCAGGCGGCCTTCAAACAGTGTTTCAAAAATTTTGCTTTGGCCTTGAGCCTGGGTAAGTAATACGGCAAATGGGGCTTGCAGATCGGTCGCGAAGCTTGGGTAAACTGCCGTCCTTAACATTGGAATGGACTGAAAAGGTTTATTGTTTGGCAAAATTTTAAAGCCGGCAAATTTGTTTGTTCCATTGGCTAACTCATAATTTGCACCAACTTCATCAAGTTTTTGCCAAAAGCTGTCGAGTTGGCCCGGATCAATTCCTTCAACTGTGACTTCTCCATTGGTTAAAAGCGCGGCAATCGCAAAAGTTCCGGCTTCAAGATAATCGCCGGTGATTTCGTGGGTTGCTGCATGAAGTTTTGTCTGGCCTTCAATTACGAGTTCAGAAGTTCCAATTCCACTAATTTTGGATCCCATTTTGTTGAGGAAATGGCATAAATCCTGAACGTGTGGCTCTGCGGCTGCAAGTTTAATTACAGTTTTTCCAGGGATAAGTGAAGCTATCATTACCGCATTTTCGGTGGCGGTAACGCTTTGTTCGGGCATAATAATTGTTGCCGGCTGGAGTTTTTTGGCTTTAATGTGCAGGGTTTGAGTTTCGTTTAAGATTTCCGCACCAAGGGTTTTCAAAACATGTGTATGGGCCGCGGCGGAACGTTTACCAAGTACGCACCCTCCCGGAAAAGGTAAATTCACTTCCGGAAAACGGCTCATTAAAGGCCCAAGCAAAAGAATGGAAGCCCTCATGCTGCAAATGGATTTTTCGTTGATTGTATTTAGTTTGAGCCCGGAAGGATCAATTGTAACAGTATGATTTTGAAAAGTTGTTTTTACGTTTAGCTCTCCAAGAATATTTAAAAGCGTGTGAATGTCGGCAATATCGGGGACATTGGAAATCGTGGAAATTTCATCGGTCAAAAGGGCGGCGCACAAAATTGGCAAAGCGGCGTTTTTGGATCCACTAACGCGCACGTGGCCGTTTAGCTTTTTTTGCCCCTGGACTACTAATTTTTGGATTTTTTTAATCATATTGAGCTCGCTTCGCACTCGGCCCGTGGCCTCATAAAAATAGGCACTTTGTGCATGGCGGGGGCTATTATAGTCTTTTTTGGGTAATTAGGTAAACTAAGAATATTTTTTGACATTATGGATACTTAGGGGGCTCAATGAGTTACTCTGCCGGAAAGTTGAGCTTAGCGGTTGCGGTGCCTTAGCTGCAGTGCTTCACTTAGGTCTTCCAGTTGAATGTTTTCGTGATTTTCCAGGTCCGCGATTGTGCGGGCGGTTTTGAGTATTTGGTGATAATTGCGGCCGGAAAAATTGAATTTTTCGTTAGCCAGCTTTAATAAATCCTGACATTCTTTATTAATGGGACAATATTTTTTTATTTCCGGAGGAGTCATTTCGCTATTGGTGCGGCTGCTAGAAGGAACTTCACCGTTTGAGTTGAAGTGTGGATTGGGAGATGAAGTGGAGGTGGACTGTTGGCGCGGATCGAAGAGCTCATTTGGATCTGCACTGAATCTTTTGGCTTGAATAAGCCGAGCGTTGATAATTTTCTCTTTAATTGCGGCCGAATTTTGAGATAAACTTTGAGCATTTTTTGTTTCAACATTATCCGCTTCCTGAAATTTCGAGATGGACTGCCGAGGAACTTCTATTACCAAATCAATTCGATCCCGCAGTGGTCCGGAAAGTTTTTTTTGATAGCGAATTACCTGATTTGCCGGACAAATACAGCTTTTCTCAGGATCACCATAGTAGCCGCAGGGGCAGGGGTTCATGCCTGCAATAAGCGTAAAATTGGCTGGATACTTAACCGTTCCGGAGGAGCGCGATACGTAAATTTCCTTTTCTTCCAATGGTTGTCGCAGCGATTCAAGATGCGAACGTGGAAACTCGGCGATTTCATCCAAAAATAAAACTCCATGATGAGCGAGTGAAATTTCACCGGGTTTTAATTGGATTCCTCCGCCGGTTAAGGCCAACAATGAAGAACTTGAATGAATCTGCCTAAAAGGCCTTTGCGTCATGAGCACACTTTTTTGTGAATTTTGTGCGTGTTGCAAAAGTCCGGCACTGGAATAAATCTGCATCACTTCCAACATTTCGCCTTCTGAAAGTGGCGGTAAAATGCCCGGAAAAGCTTTTGCAAGTAAGGTTTTGCCCACGCCCGGCGGCCCGATTAGAAGACAATGGTGCTTGCCTGCCGCACTAATAGTGAGCGCTCTTTTGGCAATCTCCTGCCCGACAATATCGGAAAAATCGGTGAAGGTGTCTGGATTCAATCTGTGCGCACGCACAGATTCTTGCCCTAAAAATGGCTCGTGAGAGCCGTTTCCATTTCCGCCACTTTGTTCCTGACTAAATTCCTGCTCCGAAATATTAAAAACTGTCGCACTGTTGAAAATATTTTTGGCGGAATCCAAATCCCGTATTTGGTTTAAATGACTTAATGGAATAATTTCCAGGCCACTAACCAGCGATGCTTCCGCGACATTTTCTTTAGGGATAATGATTTTTGACCAGCCGTTTTTTTTAGCAAAAATCGCCATGGTTAAAATCCCATTTATTGGTCGAACTGCTCCATCTAAAGCCAATTCTCCTACAATCAAAAGACCATGCATTTCCTGCAAAATATTTTCGGGAATTTGTTTTGAGGCTGCCAGCAGGCCAATCGCCATGGGCAAATCAAATTGCGGCCCATGTTTACGCACGTGCGCAGGCGCAAGATTAATAACTTTCTTGGTTTGTGGATAGTTAAATCCGCTGTTTTTTATTGCTGACCTGATGCGTTCTTTGGCTTCTTGAACCGCCATATCGCCAAGGCCTACAATAGAAAAAGCAGAAAGTCCCTGTAGGATATCCGCTTCAACTTCAACTAATTTGCCTTCCAACCCTTGATTAATACAGGAAAAAATCTTGATAGCCATTGAAATAATTTAAAAAACAACCACATCATAGAAAAAAATGATGAAGGAAATCTAAACTACTTCTGAAATTTTTATAAAATTGCGATGATTCTTTTAAGACTTTTTTCGAGCTCCTTTTTTGGTATCAAAAAACTGATCAGAAGATAAAGGCCGTTATCATAATCATAAAAATAACCGGGGTGGACGAAAATTTTGTGTTTTTCGAGCAATTTGATCACAAATTCTTCATCGGTTACCGGTCTTTTCCTTGGCCCATGTGCGGTTCTTTCTGTTTTAAATAAGCCGTCAATTCGGACAAAAAGATACATACCACCTTCGGATTTGTGAAAAGTAATTTTAGGACAACCGCCCAAAATTTTCATGGCCAGATCACGATTTTTCTGGAGATGATTGCGATATTTTTTAATGAAAGATTCACCTTTGGAAATTATGTCCGGCAACATGGTTTGCGTAAGTTGATTGCATGCCAAAAAAGTATCGGCAAGGCGTTCCAGTTCGTTAACTGTTTCCGAAAAATGGGTATTATTATTGGGCCCATGGTGGCTTTGGTTTTGGCTTCCTGTAACCACAATCCAGCCTAATTTTAATCCGGGCAAAGCGTAGGTTTTGGAAATCCCACTGAGTGTAAAAATGCGCAGATTTTGGATTTTCTCAAACGAATTTTGAATATTTTTTTTTGTGAGTGCGCTGTTTGCCTTACTTGCTTTTTCGCTTTTGTCTGCCATTTTTTGATGGATTTGCGCGACTCTTGGGAAAACTTTTTGGTCGAACATGAACTCCGAAAAAACTTCGTCGCTGATTATGGCCAGATTATTTTCGACGGCGATTTTTATTACTTCTTTCAAAGTTTTTTCCGAAAGGACCGCGCCGGTTGGATTGCTTGGAGAAATCAAAACAATCGCTCTGGTTTCGGGACGGATTTTTGCGCGCAGGTCATTTAGGTCAATTTGCCAGCCAGCCTTTTCATCCAGTCTGTAAAAGGAAAAATCGACTTCGGCTAGTCGGGCTATTTCTTCAAAAAGTGGATAGGAAGGATTGGGTAACAAGATTTCACAACGGGTCGCGGGGGCACATGGAATGGAGTTTGTGCAAGCATGGCCGGAGGATTCCGAAATTGCATCGTGCGGGTTTAATAATTTAAAAACTTCAAAATAACTTTCGCTGGTGCCGGAAGTTAATAAAATCTGATCTGGATTAACATTAAAATTTCGTTTGGCATAAAAACCGGCAATGGCTTTTCTGGCCTTTAAATCGCCTTTTGGTTCGGGGTGATAGGCGGGATTTTTTAGAAATTTGCCATATGCATTTTGAAGAATTTTTTCAGGAAAGAAAATGCCAAATTCTCCCGGATTCCCCGAAGAAAGATTGATAATTTTTTGGCCTTTTTTAAGAATTTCCTGACGAGTTTTTTCGATTTTATTGATCATGTGAATTATTCAGCTAAGCGCAAACCGGAAATTTGATCACCTGAAAGTATCCACAAAGTCTTGCCATCCGGGCTTAAATTAATGGCATTGGGCAGAGTTCCGCCGGGCTGACCTTTAAGCAAAACAGCTTCATTATTTTGAAGTGAAAAATCCACGAATGACAACATTTGTTGAATGTCCGAGGTCGGACTATTTGGATTGTTTATGATGCCCGCCCCGCTTGCGGTAGAACCAGGCACGCCCTGCGCGGTGGATTGAACTTTATCCAACACATTCAAATTATCGCCGAGCGCCACCGGATTTCCTTCGATTTTCGCCAATTCATTTGACCCCGGAATTTGTTGAACTGTAGCGGCTAAAATACGATCATCATTAACAATGGCAACATCCGCCAGTTTTGTTTTAAGCATGAGTGTCATAACTTTTTGCGTATCGCCGGAGTACAGAAAAAGGCCATCATCTATAGTATTTTCGGCACGTGCCTGAAAAATAAAATCCTTACTGTTGGGCAGCCATTTTACTTCACGAATTGCCGGATACTGTAAGAGGCTCTGGCGATTTTTGCTTTGCAGATCAACAAAATATAAATTTGAATTTTGACTTCCCTGATCAACAACAATAATTTTTTGGTGATCCGGCGAAATACTTATAGTGTAATTATTCAGATCACGAATAAAAGAAGTAACCGGAATTGCCGTTTGTAAATTATTTTTTTCGTCCAAAGCCTGCAAATAAAGCGTCTGCAGGAAATTGCCTTCATTGCGCTTGATGTAAGCCACATATCGCCCCGCCTGATCATAAAAAAACTTGGCGCCTGCCGGAGTTATTAAAGGAGTTAGGGTATCGGTTGTCAGATCATAAAAAGAAATGCGATTGGTTTCGTAAACTATTGCGGTTTTGCCATCCGGCGCAAAAGTTAAATCCGTAATACCGGCTGGAAGTTTAGTTAAATTTTGAACAGGATTGTTTTGAATATTTAAATCCACAGCCGCAGTTTTTGTGTTAAAAATATTTTGATCCGTGTCTTTGTTGTTTGCAAAATGGGTAGTCGCAGGCAAAACAAAAAGTTGGCGCGGAGCCTGGGCGGAAAGCACCGGAACAAAATTAAATGTAACTTCTTCCTGATAATTCCCGTGGAAAGAAAGTTTGATTTGACGCTGCTCATTGCGGTAACCGGGCTTAGTAAGAACAACCGCATAATCACCCGGAGCCACAACGGTTTCACAATCATCCATTGTACATGGCACGGTTTTTAAATTCTGAATAGTAATAAAATAAGGAGCCCTGGCCTTGATTTGAATGGTTGCCCGATTCAGGAAAACCGCCCAAACCATAAAAAGGATCCCCAGGACAAGCCCTGTCAGGAGTAATCCAATGATAAATCTTTTTTTGCTTTCTTCAGGAATCATTGTTGAAGAATATTTTTATAATGTTTGATAGTAGCCTGTTTTTTGAAAGTTTTGGGATTTTGACTGATGTCGATGGCAATTAAATCGAGTTGCCAGAGTGGGTAGTGCCCGGTCGACGAGTGGTGGACGTCTTCTTTTTCCAGATAAATCAGAATCGCACGATATAGTTTTTGAATTTTACGATGATTCAGGCTTTCCGCTGCTGTTCCAAAAGTTTGAGTGCTGCGGGTTTTTACTTCCACGAACGTTAGTATACCATTTTTTTGGACGATAATATCCAACTCTCCACCAAAAATGTGATAATTTTTGGCGACCAGGTTATAGCCTTTCTTTAGCAGAAATTGGCACGCAACTTGTTCACCCCACTGTCCGAGTTTTTTATTTTTGACTTGATAGGAATTTTGAAACATGCCTTTTTCACTCATTTGCAAGATTTGTAATGGCTTATATAAGAGTTAAAGCAACCATAGCACGCGGGTGTTAAAAAAGTTTTAAAAAATTCTTAAAATGTGTACACTAGCATTCCAAATGGTCCTTTCGATTTGGTCAGTGGAGCTGGTGCTTCGTGCATAGTCGAAGAATCATCCGTTTATATCTGTTCACATGGATCAGCCGTTTCTTAAAGTACCGCCACACAGCCTTGATGCTGAGCGTTCAACGCTGGGCAGTTTGCTGATAGATAAAGATGCAATTACCAAAATTGCGGATTTTTTGAAAGCTGAGGATTTTTATCATGAAAGCCATGGACTGGTTTTTCAAGCCATTTTCGACCTGTTTGATCGCCGAAATCCGATTGATCTTTTGACGGTTACCAGTATTTTGGAAGATCGCAAACAGCTTGAACAAATTGGCGGAGCATCTTATTTGGCTACCCTGACCAATGAAGTTCCGACTGCGACTCATGTGTTTCAGTACGCGATGATCATCAAACAAAAGGCAACATTGCGCCGTTTGATTAAAGCGGGAGACCTGGTTTCTTCGCTTGGATATAACCAAACCGAGGCTTTGGAAAATTTGCTGGAAGAGGCTGAAAAATCTTTATTCGGAGTTTCTCAAACTTTTTTGAAGGATCGTTTTGTGCATATTAAAGACGTTCTTAACACTACTTACGATAAAATTACGGAGCTGCATGATCCGAATATGAAGGATAAATATCGTGGAATTCCAACGGGATATCGCGATCTTGATAACCTTTTGTCCGGTTTCCAACCTGCGGATCTGGTTATATTGGCGGCGCGTCCTTCCATGGGTAAGACCGCTTTTGCTTTGAATATCGCCCAAAACATCGCCAAGAAAGGTTATTGCTGTGGTATAATTTCACTTGAAATGTCCAAAGAACAATTGGTTGAGCGCATGTTCTGCTCACTTTTGGCGGTTGATTCCTGGAAATTGCGCACAGGAAAACTGACTGAGGCTGACTTTATGCGTATTGGTGGCGTTATGGACGAGCTTTACGCGATGAAGATTTATATTGATGATTCGGTTGGAAATTCAATTGCCGAGCTTAGGGCCAAGGCCAGAAGGCTTCAGATGGAACACGGTTTGGACTTTTTAGTAATTGATTATTTACAGCTGATGAGTGCGGGAAAAGCGTCTTCGTTCCAAACCAACCGCGTGCAGGAAATTTCGGAAATTTCACGTGCGCTGAAGGGTTTGGCGCGTGAACTTAGAATCCCAATTTTGGCTTTGTCACAGCTTAGTCGTGCGGTTGAACTTAGACCAAGCAAAATTCCGCAGCTTTCCGATTTGCGTGAATCCGGTGCGATTGAACAGGATGCCGATGTGGTTATGATGATTTATCGTGAGGATTATTATGAGGAAGATACCGACAGAAAGGGAATTACCGATATTTACATCCGCAAACACAGAAATGGCCCAATCGGCCATATTGAACTGGCCTTCAAGAAGGAACAGATGCGCTTTATCAGCGTGGAAAAGAGTCGAAAAATGGATGATTACGCTTCGATGGAGTAGGGGGCGACTGCACCGTTTAGCGACATATAAACGACATTTTAAACGACTATGCATTGTGCTAAAGTGTTGAAGCTTTATCTCTGATTTTTTATATGGAACCAATTAAAAAAAATACCGACACGGAACAGATGAAACACCAACAGAAGGCTGGCCAGAGCGCTAATAAGCAGCAGGCTCCTAAGCAAAATGAGCCTATTCTAACTCCAACGGATGAGTTTGAAGAGCGCAAAAAGAAGCTCCAGGAATTGAGAGATCTGAAAATTTTGCCTTATGCTGAACGTTTTGAGCGAACTCACCTGGTTGATGAAATTAAAAAGGAAGCCGAGGGTGAAACCTTAAGAGCGGTGGAAGAAATCGTTGCTAAGCCAAATTCAAAGGTGCGTATGGCGGGTCGTGTGATGCTGATGCGTCCACATGGCAAGCTGACTTTTGCTCATCTGCAGGACCTTAGCGGCAAAATGCAAATTGCGTTTATGCAGGATTTTGTGGATATGGAGGGCGCAGACGGTGGAGCCAAAAAGGGCGACGCTGGTCGGACTGAAGCTAAAAAAATCGCCCCACCGGAAGCTTATAAACTGCTGCGCAAAATTGATGTTGGTGATTTTATTGGTGTTACCGGTGAGCTTTTTATGACTAAGCACGGCGAATTAACTTTGCTGGTGCAATCATATCAACTGCTTTCAAAAACACTGCGTCCGCTGCCGGAAAAATTCCATGGGATTGCGGATACCGAACTTAAATATCGCAAACGTTATTTGGATATGTTGACCGACCGGGAAACGTATGACCGATTTTTGTTGCGCACACGCCTGATTACCGAGATTCGCAAATTTCTGGATAGTCATAATTTTATTGAAATTGAAACGCCAATTTTGACATCGATTCCTTCCGGGGCTGCGGCAAAGCCATTTACTACACATCATCATGCGCTGGATATTGATTTGTATTTAAGAATTGCGCCGGAAACTTACTTAAAACGCGCAGTGGTTGGCGGTTTTGAGCGAGTGTATGAATTTGCAAAATGTTTCCGCAATGAAGGCATGGACCCTTCACATCTGCAGGAATTTACGATGCTGGAATACTATGGAAGTTACTGGAACTACGAGGACAATATGAATTTCACTCAGGAATTAATTTTGAATGCGTTAGAAAAAATGACCTCTGATAAAATCGTAAAAACGGCTGACGCTTACCAGATAACTTGCAAAGATCATGAAGGAAAAGATCAGATTATTTCTTTCAGCAAAAAGCCTTGGCCACGTCTAAATTTTGCCGAGCTGATCAAGAAAGACAGCGGTATTAATATTCTGGATTTTTATGGCGACGCCGATGCTTTGCGCGCAGAAACCAAGCGCAAAAAAATCATCATAGAGAAGGCCGAAACTATGGGTTATGGCAATTTGTGCGATGCGCTTTATAAAAAAGTTTCCCGTCCAAGTTTAATTCAACCGGCGTTTGTGATTAAACATCCGGTTGATACTAAGCCTTTGGCTCGCCGAAATGACCAGGATCCGCGAATTGCTGACACTTTTCAGCTACTCGTGAACTCGTGGGAAATTGTGAATGCGTATTCGGAGTTGATTGATCCGGTTGATCAGCGCGAAAGATTGATGCGCCAGGCCGATGCGAAGGCCGCGGGCGATGAAGAAGCCATGCCAATGGATGAAGATTTTATTATGGCGATGGAACACGGCATGCCGCCAATGTCCGGCTGGGGAATGGGCATAGACCGTTTTATGGCTTTAATTACAAATCAGGACAACTTGAAAGATACGGTGTTGTTTCCGTTGATGAGGCCGGATACTAATTAGAAATTAGTAATTTTTGGAATTTTTATGCAATTTCTGGATAAAATTAAAAACGGTCTTAGTTCTTTTGCCACATCTTTCGGTTCTTTTTTTAAGAAGAAAGATGGCTCGGCGCGCAGGCATCCCTGGTTTTGGGGAGTTTCGGCTTTTTTGCTTTTTGTGCTGCTTTTTATTTTTTCGGTTTTGGGAAGTTTGAGGATTTTTTTTCCGTACTTGTCTGAAATTACCGGACTCCCTTTTAGCAGCAAAAATTATCTGTTCGTTTTTCAAAATAATCACGAACTTAGGCCGGGCGGCGGCTTTATTTCCGCTTATGGAATCGCCCATTTCCAAAATGGAATACTAACAAAACTGGATGTGTCCGATGTTTATGGCGATATTGATAATCATTCTTATATTGAGCCACCGTATCCAATGAAAGAACTTTTACAGAATGAATGGTACAAAGGTTATACCTTCCGTGACGCGAATTATAATCCTGATTTTCCGGCTGCTGCTGCGGAATTAACGCGTATGCTTCATATTACAAAACCTGATCAACAAGTGGATGGCGTGATTGCCGTGAATTATTCTTTTTTGGAAGATTTGTTGGGCGCGACCGGTCCGGTTACCGTAAATGGCAAAATGTTTAGTCAAAATTCGCTTTTTGAAATGCTGGAAGATCAAGTTAACAATGTGGATAAGCACAATGTTGACCAACTCAAAAATCGCAAATCAATTCTGAAACCTTTTGCTGATGCGCTAATTAAGAAGATTGCTTTCAGTCCATTTAAGCTTCGTCGTGTGGCCGATACCATTGTCCACAGCTTGGCCACCAAAGAAATTCAGCTTTATTTTAATAGTCCGAATTTAGAAAAAATGGTGCAGGAACAGGACTGGGGCGGCAATTGGCCGGATCAGATCAATACCGATTTTTTGGCTGTAAATGAGGCAAATCTGGGTGGCATGAAATCGGATAGATATATTCAAAGAAAAGTTACCTATAACGTGACCATGAAAGAAAATAGTGAAGGAACTTTTGATCTGGTTTCTGATGTGCGCATTAATATTTATCATTATGGAGTTGAGAATGTGCCTTTAAATGGGTCTTATACCGGTTATATTCGTACTTTTGTTCCAAAGGGTGCCAAACTTTTAGCAGTTTCAGCCGATTATAAAAACAGCCTGCACGAGGAAGATCAGGGACTTTTTCATATTTTTGGGAACATTATAAAACTGCAGCCGGGTGAGGATACCGAGCTTCGTTATCAATATTCTTTGCCGGCAAAAGTTGATAAAAATTATCATCTTTATATTCCAAAACAGTCCGGTGCGCAGGAAGATTATTACACTGTGCTGGTTCAGGCGCCTCAGGGATTTTTGGTTAACGGCAGCCAGTTTGAACAGAAAGAAAATATCGGCACCTATCAACAAGAATTGGATAATGATGTTGATTTAAATTTGAATATTTCGACGGATAAAACTCCGCCACGAATTATATATCAGGGGCTTGATCAACTTGGCAGAATTGATATTGAATTCAATGCAAATGTTTCGAATTCATCCACAGAAGATCCGCTAAATTATCAGGTAGCTGACTTAAATCTGACTCATTCCGAAGTTACCGATCAGCTCCAAATCGACCACATTGAACACAGTGGCAAAGGCGTAAAGCTTTTTGTTAAGGGCATGACTGCGCAGCCGGAAGAGCGTTATGGTGTCACCCTTAAAAATATCAGCGATCTGCATGGAAATATTATCGATCCAAATCCAAAAATGATTACGGCGGTGCAGAGGATTAAGTAGTTAGGCTTTAGATTATTTATTGACTCCTTGGCCATTTTTCGCTAGCTTTGTGGCTCGTTATTTTTATTTATGCTGAAAGCTGTAGTTAAAAAATTTGGAGGCAAACCTATGGACCGAATGGATCTGGTTACTCAGGCTCTTAACCAGGATGATCCAGAAATAGAACAGGTTGTGGTAGTTTCGGCTTTCAGTGGCCAAACTGATGATCTTATTGGAAATGAAAAGAAGGGTATTAAAGGCAGAGTTAATGAGATTTTGGAAGCAGAGGGCAGCCCTGATTTTGGTGTGGATGATTTTGAAGAATTCACCGAACCAAATCTTGATTATGCTTTGGCGATGGCTAGAAAATATCTACCAGAGGGTTACATTACAAATAATCTTGAATTGGTTTTAGATGGTTTGAATCATAGTACCTTGGCTGAAATTTTGGCGATTATGCGTAAGCCAAAATTAAGTCCCGGAGAAAAATTGATGCTTGAAGATAGAATTATGGCCCTTGGAGAAGTTTTCTCTGCGCATGTTCTGAGTGAAGTTGCCAATGTCGCTGCTCGCACTGCTAGCGGTAAAAATGGTCACTCCGTGCGAAAATATCGTGTTGTAGATTCTGCTGATTTTTTTGTGATTCCAGAAAATTTGAATCCGGATAAACTGCCGAAAAGAGGTGATGTTTGTAAATTAATTACTCCGAAATTGGCTGAAGCAATTCAAGAAACATTGGCGGCTGGGTATACACCAATTGTTCCGGGTTATTCCGGTTATGTGGAAGGTGGACTACTCAAAAAATTTGGGCGAGGATATACCGATGCACAAGCTGCACTTGCAATAAGAGCACTATTGGCACTTGGCTTGAATCCTGAAGATATTCAATTACAAATTATTAAAGAAGTGGAAGCGTTGATGTCGGCGGACCCGAGTATTGTCGGCAATAAGGCCAAACCAAGAAATAGAGTCCTGCCAAGCGAGGCGCGTGAACTTGCAACATTGGGAGGAATGAAAGCCGTGCATGAACTTGTTGCTCCGATTTTGGCCGGCAAAAAGGTTTCTGTTCGAGTTATGGATATCAATAATTTGGATAGTCAGGGAACACTGATTGCGGAGCCGCAACCAGGCGAAGAATTAGAAGAAGGTGTTCTTTTCATCGCCAAAAAATCGGGGCAAACCATGATTACCGTTGAATGGGATTTTGATGATCGTCCGGGCATTAATAAAGAAATTTTTACAATTTTGGATGAGCTTGGGATTTCTTCGGATGCGACCACTACATCTGAAAATTCGATTTCTTTTAGTGTTGGTGTTAATCAGGAAATGGTACATAAATTAATGCAAAAACTGCAAAGCTTAACCTATGAAACCGATGAAGGAGAAACTTTACCAAAATTTACGAAGGTTAATAAAAAGTCGAATCGCGCTTTGATTTGTTTGGTCGGAAGAAATATGGAAAATATAGTTGGGCTTTTATCGCGCATTACCACGGTTGCAAAAGATGCCGGCGTTAGTATCGATTTTACCAGTGGCCACTCGGACCGAAATGAAACTTTGATCGTGCGGGAAGAAGATGCGGATAAGCTGCTTAAAGCCTTACACACGGAATTTGCGGAGCGAGATATTTCTGAAAAAAAAGCTCAATAAATATTCCCGCGGTAATCAATATCGAGAATTATCACCTCCTGATCGATTATTTGGTAAATAATCCTGATTTTTCCCATTCTGAATCGAAAAATATCTTTGCCTAATCCTTGGAGTTTTTTAACATCTTTTTGATTATAGGGATCTTTTTTTATTGCCTGAAGCTTTTGTTTCAGTCTCTTTTTGGTCTTTTCATCCAGGCTTTTTGTAAATTTTTCGATTTTATCGGTCATGTTTTTGGATTAAAGTTTGGCCATCAGATCATCAATCTTTAGCCCTTTCCCTGCACTATCGCGATCGGCATTAAAAACGTTGCCGGGGCCATTTTGTTGTTCAATGAATGATTTTACAAGAACGATCCTGATTAAAGAACTGGCTGGAACTCCATACAAATCGGCCTTTTTCTGGATAGCCTTTTTTAATTTTTCATCGATTTTGAGTTGAAGCAACGTCATACATTTATCATTAAATATTAATACTTTTTGCATTAATATTGTATGGCCTGGATTTATTCCTGTAAAGGGCTGCTTGGTAATTATCACAAATCGACATTAACGAAATTTAAATTTTTCATTAAAAAATTTTGTGTTAAGATGGCGCTGGTTATTGCGAACTTGTTTGTCGCAAGCTCGCTCACTTTACTTTATAAGCAGGCCTTCGGCTCGCGTTATGGACAAAATTGCGGTTTTAGATTTTGGAGGACAATATGCCCATTTGATCGCGAACAGAGTGCGCAGACTAAATGTGTTTAGTGAAATTTTTGAAGGCGATACTCCGGCCGAAAAATTGCGTGAATTTAAGGGAATTATCCTTTCCGGGGGGCCACAAAGCGTTTATGACGAGGACTCATTAAAATGTGATCCGGGTATTTTGGAATTGGGCGTTCCGCTGCTGGGAATTTGTTATGGTCATCAGGCTTTGGCCTATGTTCAGGGCGCAAAAGTTGAACCGGCTGATTTCCGTGAATATGGTTTGGCCGAGATGAAAATAACAAAAGCAAAAGGGCTGTTTGACGGCTTAAATCCAACGGAAATTGTCTGGATGAGCCATGGTGATTCTGTGAAAGAGCTGCCGCCCGGTTATGAAGTTATTGGCGAAAGCCCCGGAGAGAATGCGGCAATTGCCAATTTTGAAAAGAATTTTTATGGTGTGCAGTTTCATCTGGAAGTTACGCATACCGCTGCCGGAATGAAGATGCTCAATAATTTTTTGAATCTTTGTAACGTTAAGCGCGAATGGAAAATTGACGATTTTATCGCTGCGGAAATGGAATTGGTTCGTAAAAAAGTGGGGAAGAAAAAAGTGTTTATGATGGTGAGTGGAGGTGTGGATTCGACCGTGGCTTTTGCGCTTCTGGAAAAGGCTTTGGGACCTGATCGTGTTTTTGGACTTTTTGTGGATACCGGTTTTTTGCGTTTGAACGAGCGAACAGAAGTTGAAGAAGCCCTAAAATCGCTTGGTTTTAATAACCTGCATGTGCGTGATGCCAGCAAGCGTTATTTTGAAGCGTTACAAGACCGCTATGATCCCGAGGCGAAGCGCAAAATCATTGGTGATCTTTTTGTAAAAGCTCAAGCGGAAATTGTTGAAGAACTTAAATTAAATCCGGAAGAATGGCTTCTGGGTCAGGGAACTATTTATCCCGATACAATTGAAACCGGTGGAACAAAATATGCGGCTAAAATCAAAACTCATCATAATCGCGTTGAACAAATCGAAAAACTGATGAAGGAAGGTAAGGTAATTGAGCCACTTGCTCAGCTTTATAAAGACGAAGTTCGTGAGGTTGGAATGAAGCTTGGGTTGCCGGAAAAATTGGTATGGCGACACCCTTTTCCAGGTCCGGGGCTGGCCGTTAGATGCCTGTGTATTCAGGAAGCTGTTCCGGTTGAACATCAATCAACATTGGAAAAAAATATCAATGAAGAAGTGGCTAAATTTGGCTTGCAGGGTAAGGTTTTGCCGATTCAAAGTGTTGGCGTTCAAGGGGATTTCCGCACTTATCGCCATCCTTTGGTTTTGATGGGTGCAAGCGATTTTAAGACTCTGGGTAAATTAGCGACAAAGTTGATTAACCAGTTTCAGGAAATCAATCGGGTGATCTGGCTGCAACATCCAAATAAAATTGAAAGTGTTAAAGTGCAAAATTCTTATTTAACGCGCGAAAGAATTAAGCTTTTGCAGCAGGCTGATGCCAAGGTGAATGAATTTATGGAAAAACATTCGCTTAGTCGACAAATTTGGCAATTCCCGACTGTGTTGATTCCGGTCAGCATTAATCGTGAAAATGGTGAGGCAATTGTGCTAAGGCCTGTGTGTTCAGAAGAAGCCATGACTGCGAATTTTTACGAAATGGATTTGAAACTTTTGAAAAATCTGACTGAAGAAATCATGACAGTTCCGGGAATTACAGCCGTTTTTTACGATGTCACAAACAAACCACCGGGCACGATTGAGTGGGAGTAGAGGCGGTAAAGTGGCGCGAAGTGGTTAACACAAAACTACTTGCGGGGCAGGATGGTCGAGCGGCGGGGAAAATTTATCCTCGGGCTTTTTGGGCGGGTTCGGCAGTGGCTTGAGCAGCTTCGGCTTCGGCCTGGGCTGTTGCGGCGGCGGCTTCGGCTTGCGCACTTGCATCGCCCGCAGTAGCTGTTTCCGGTCCTGAGTTTTCTGCTCCCGGCGCAGATGGTTCCGGCCCTCCACTTATTTTCACTCTCATCTTTTTAAGAGATCCTAAACCGGCTACTAATCCTTTTGTATTTTGTTGAGTTGATGCATTTAAAGTTTCAATTTTTCCTTCAACTTGGGCCAGTTTATTTTCTAACTCCTTCTTCTCATCGGCCGTTGGAGCTTGTGGCAGTGCTGCAATTTTTGTCTCTAATTCAGCTAATGTCTTTCCAACTAACTTATAAAATTCTTTCTCTTCCGCTTCACGACCACGAATTTTTTTATTCCTGGCGTTTTCGGTTGGATCGCCCAAAAAGATATTTGCCCCTGAATTTAATAATAAATATAGCAGAGCAAAGGCACTAATGGCCGCACTCCATGAAGTTATATTTTTGATTTTTTCATTCAAAGCTTTTACTGTGTCACTATTTCTAATTTGATCTTTCCCGAGATTTTTTATTCTATCCCAGGTACCTTTTTGGGTACTTTCCACAGGTGCCGAAGGTAAAATATCAACATAATCACTCACTGCCTGATGGGCGCCTGTTGCTCCGATTGTCGATAGCAAAGCAATTCCAAAATGACGTCTTAAATAGGCCATTGTTTTACCTACCCTAGTCAATTCGGCCGATTTTTTTGGTATTTTTTTTTCCAATTGCTGTGCCAAACTTTCATTTTTTGCGTTGCCGGATTCATTCATTGATATATGTGGTGATTTATAGAATCAAACCTTATGTTTCATTATACCATAAATCTAAATAATTTCAACTCGTTATTTGACGTATTGGGCATTGTTTGTTAATATAGCTTTCCATTATTAGAAATTTTAACTAAAAAATATGCAAGAATCGGCAAGTGAACAACTCGAAAGTAAAAGCATAACTGTCCAAGATATCCGCTCCATGGACGAAAGAGTTGTGGCGGTTTTGTGGCAAAATTTTCTAAAAAGATTGGCAAATGAGGCTCCTGAAGACCAGGCTAAAAAACTGCTATTCCACGAATTGGTGCAAGAATGGAAAGCTGGTAATGCATATAAAAATCCACCAATTGTTGATGATCAGCCCGGAGCAAGCGTTGAGGAGTTGATTTATTACTTTAGAGATGGGCTCTATCCCAATGAATCTTATCTTGTTCAAAATAGAATTCTGTCACCGGTTCAAGATGATGTGACAGATGAGCATGGTAGAACATTTAAAGTTGGGCAGAAAGTGACTTATGTTGGTTACGGCCAAGAAACTCCATCATCATTGGCAAGGATAAGCTTGATAACAAAAGGGAGAATTCAGGCTATTTCGCTTGCGGAAGGAAGGACAAAAAAAAGGATCTTTAGTGGAAATAGACACGATTTTCTGGATTACGGAGAGTCATCTTCCAGAGGTATTATTCCACGGCCGACTGATGAAATTAAGCTATAGTATTAGCTTACCAAAGCCATTGCGACTCCGGCCACGATGGTGATGATCAAATTATCATCCAAAAATTCGCTGATGTAACGGCCGCTTAAAGATTCAAAAATCATACCTACCAAACTACCAATAAAGGCGGTTTTAAAATCGACAAAAAAGAAGGCTGCAAGCGTAGAAACAACAATCGCCAGAGCAGTTCCCTCCAAATGTTTTCGTGGATTTAGAGGGTTTTTAATCTTGCCAAAATAAGTTCCGACAATTGTGGTTATCGCGTCTCCTACAGCCATAATTGTGATTGCGGCAAGGGCGATCTCTCTTTTAAAAAACATAATGGCAAGCAAAGATCCAAGCACCAAAAAGAAAGAACCTTTACCCGGAAAAATCTCCAGATCACGCGGCCTTTCAAGATAACGCAAAAGGTGATCAAGCATGGGAACGCGATATTTACGGGCAATTAACGACGCCACCCCACCCAAAATCAGGATAACAACCAACATATCAGCATTTAAAAGCTGCAGCTTGAACAAAAACACAATGCTGCAACCGGTGACTATATGGGCAATCTGCCTGCGCAATTCAAATTTGTCCTTAACGTGAAAAATAAACCAGTCCAGCACATGATATTTCTGCTCAAGGTAAAGCCAAACTTTGGCAATCGAGTAACCGATTAAACCGCCGGCAATCAAGTCGCTGGCATAATGAACACCAAGATATAATCGGCTAAAGGCAATCAAAATAATCACAGCATAACCCAAAAAACGCATTGTGCGATTCGGGAAAATCAGGCGCATGTAAGGCCACAACGAAAAACAAAAAGCGGTATGCAAACTTGGCATGGAAAAACCGGATGCCTGGGTTAGGGGAATAGTGGCTACAACCGCAGCCGCAAAAGGTCGCGGAGTTTGGAACATTACTTTCATCAAATAACTTATTTCCAGAGCGGAGGCTGCAGTTAGCAGCATTAAGGCCAATTCGTGATAATATTTTTTAACCAGCAGATAAACCAGCAGCACCAAAATGCTGTAAAGTAAGCCAAAATCGGTCAGGAACAATAAAAATGCGTCCAGCGGATAAACCCGCACGGATCCTAAAAAACGTAAAATTTCGTCATCCCAAAAAAGTGCGAAAAATAAAAATATGAAAAATAAAGCGGAAAAAAGTTTTTCTTTGGAAGTGAAAATATGGCTTTTCTCTGATTTATTTTGCGTTGCCTGATTTTGATTTTGCGCTAAGCCAAATTGCATTTTTGGATATTTTTAATTGGTTGTTCCAGGAACTCGCTGCCGAGTTTTTTGAATTTTTCCGGATTGTCGGTTGTAAGAAAAATGTGCTTACCGGTGCGAGTTAAACGGGTTTCTATTTCCGGATGACGTTGCAGATAATCTTTTAAACTTTTTGCCACGATTTCACCGGGTTTGAGTACCTGAACTTTTTTGCCCATGATTTTGGTGAATTCTTTGTACAAAAATGGATAATGAGTACAACCTAAAATCAGAGTATCCAGATTACTGCCTTTAAGATTTCGCAAATATTTTTTAAGAATCATGCGTGTTTCCGGTTTTTTATGCCAATGCTCTTCAATTAGCGGAACCAGTAAGGGGCAAGCCTGGCTGAAAACTTTTATTTTGGGATTGAGATGATTAAGTTCAATTTCGTAAGCTTTGGAGTTGATGGTGGAATTGGTCCCAACCACGCCGATATTTAAATTTTTGGTTTGCTTTGCAGCCGCTTCTGCCAGAGGTTTTATTACCCCGAGGATTTTACGGTCTGTGACTTTTTGGGAACGTAAATATTTTTCCTGCAAATGACGAAGAACAGTGGAAGATGCCGTATTACAGGCCACAATAATCAGCGTGCAGCCCTGATCAAAAAGGTATTCCACAGCCTGTTCGCCGAAACCGATTAAGGTCTCCATGCTGCGATTTCCGTAAGGCGCGCGCGCGTTATCGCCCAAATACATGTAATCATATTCGGGCAATTCCTTCAGGAAATCTTTTAAAATTGTGAGGCCACCGTAGCCGGAGTCGAAAACACCAATCATAAGGTTTTTTGTTTATATGGGAATGTGTAACTTCGTCTTCGAGCACAGTTCTCGGCTCACGCCTGCGAGGTGCTCTCAGCCAAAATTACACATTCCCATTTAAGCATTTTGTTTTGTTTTTTTATTTGCGGCGGTGCTCGAAGGGGAAGTTATATTTCCCGTCTATTTAAGCATGGTTTTAATGCTTTGTCATTGATTTGGCCTGTGATAATATGGGCAGTGGAGTTCTAATTAATTTATGCAAAAATTCTTAAATTGGAAAATTCAGCTGGTTTTTATTCTGACGGGCGTGATGGTTGGTCTTTTGGTGACAACTCAGTTTAAAAGCGCTCTGCCAAGCAGTTCTTACCCGTACGATGAACTTCAGGCTCAGCAGGAATTAATGAAAAGTTATAGCGATGATCAGGCTGTTTTAAAAAGCAGAATTTTGAATCTTCGTAAGCAGATTGAAATCAAGCAAACCGAATCCGGTCAAACTATCGAAAAAAATAATCTGGACATACTTAACGCCATTAAAAATGAAATCGGTCTTAGTTCGGAAAAAGGTGATGGTATTGAAATTACTTTGAATGATGGACTTTTGGTGAAACGTAATAATCCGGATGTACTCAATCAATCACTGGTTCAGGCTGCGGATTTGCGTGATGTGGTAAATCTGCTTTTCAGTGCTCAGGCTGAATCTGTCGCCATTAATGACCAGCGCATTATTGCTTCTACATCAATTACTTCGGTGGGTAATACAATTTTAGTGAATAATTTTCATCTTTTACCGCCTTTTACCATTATTGCGCTGGGCGATCCTGACACTTTTCTTCAACGGTTGCATGATCCTGCCGCGCTACCTGACTTACAAAAACGCACTAAAGAGGCCCTAATTCAATATGCATTTGTAGCAAAGAAAAACTTAATTGTACCGGTTTATAACAGCGATTTCCGCCTTAAATTTCTGACCGAAGCCAATTCAACCAAATAATTATGGATCACGAAAATACTCATCCGGGTCATCATAAAAGCAGACTCAATTCTCAAATTATTGCCATTACTACAACCGGCATTCTGCTGGGATTTCTGGTCATTCTTCAGTCACGATCTTTTAGAGGTGTGCAGGACATTATTGGTCGTGATACGCGTGCCAATGTTTTCCGCGAAATCCAGATTCTTAAAACCACAAATGAAAACCTTAATGCTGAAATTAAAGATTTGGAGTCCCAGCTGGATAAGGCTTCTAACCGTCAACAAGCCTTGAATGCGGTCCAGGATGAAATTAAAAAAGATCGGATTTTAGCCGGACATGTTGATGTTGAAGGTCCGGGAATCCAAATTACTGTTGGCAAGCCGATAGCTGTAATTTGGCTTACGGATATTGTAAACGAGATGTGGAGCGCAGGAGCGGAAGCTGTAAGCGTGAATAATATTCGCTTAACTAATTCTACGGTTGGCTTTGATCTGCTGCCAAATGGCCAGATTGCCCTAAATGGTGTACCTTTAACTGCACCATATTCAATTGGAGCGATTGGTGATGGGAAAACTTTGAATGAAGCTCTTAATCAAACTCAAGGAGTACTTGAACGCTTGCGGCAGAGTGTGCAGGGGGTTGATCTTACCAATACGTTGAAAGATAAAATTGGCATGGGGAAAGTGATATAGGGAACAGGAAAGTATAACTTCCCCTTCGAGCACAGTTCTCGGCTCACGCCTGCGAGGTGCTCTCAGTGAAAGTTATACTTTCCTGTTCCTTCGTATTTCCCATGTTTCTTTTCCTTTTATTTTATTGGGAAGAAGAACCAGAGGGGTTGGAGGAGGAGGAGAATGAAAAGGATTATTAGGTAGACCTTTTTATTGAACTTTTCTTCTTTTAGGGCGTTGATCAGTTGCTCGCTTTCGAATTGTTGGGCGTCGAGGTTCTTGCGGATTGCCTCTTTTTCGGTGCGTTCGGTGGTTAAAGCGCGGTTATAGTCGAGTAACGGCACTGAGTCTTTTAAACGGGCCTCCAATTGCCCCACACGATAATTGGCACCTTCCAGGCGTTCCTGTTTTTCTTTTAATTCCTGTTGGAGTTCGGTAAAGAGCCTTTTATATACTTGCTCCTCGATTTCGGACTTGGTTGATTCTGAAATGTCTACATTGCGCGTGCGATTGTCTACTCTGTAATTATGACGTTTTTGGCTTATTGTAGGACTGTTTTCCGCATCATGACTATAGACAGTATCGTCATTGTCTATAGACGTGTCTACTGGAATTACACGGGTCCTGTCTATAGACATTGCCGGGGTAGACATGTCCACATCGCTGTCTACTTCTTTGTGCCCTTTTAGGCGCTGCAATTCTTTTTTATCAAGCCAAATTCTGCCGTCGCGCTTAAATATTTTTAGCTTATTTTTGGCAATGTACCTGTCTACTGTCCTTACAGATACTTTTAATAGTTTGCTAGCGGCTTTTCTATCTATTTCGTACATAATTACAAACTCATTGAAAAATTATTACATGTCTATAGACACGTAATGGACAACTATAGACATTGGCTACCGCCATTGTAAGCCAAATGTCTACTTCTTGTCCAGCATGTCTACTTTGTAATTAAAAAATACGGCCGAGTCCGCGTCCAATCGCCATTCGCAATTTTTATTTTTGGCGAGTCGTGTCTAGTTTAGTGTCCACTTCTTGTCTACGAGCAAGACAACATTTTTAAGGATCATACGCTTTTTGGTTTGAATAAATTAAATCGCTAGACATAGAGCTGAACAATGCGATATAAAAAGAAATCAACATCACTCACCCCACGAACCAGTAATCTGAATCCTTTTAATCTGGCATT